>JAAVHQ010000022.1 GCA_014799645.1 Clostridiales bacterium
TCAACAACGACTTATACGAAAAAGCGGAGTCAATAGAACCTGCAATATATACCTTCTTTATCGCTCCTATGCCTAAGGACAGATCGACGATTGAAAAGCTTGTCGATATCCATTATGACAAGAGCGAAGATAGGGGATTGAGTATGCAAAACGGCGCTACCTATCTTTTGGACATGGTAGGCAATTTGCTTGAAGTGTTGGGTCAGATTTTCCTCTATATCGGTCTTGGCTTGGCGATTTTCTCAATGCTTTTGATGAGCAACTATATCGCAGTGTCCATTTCCTACAAGAAACGCGAGATTGGTATCTTGCGCGCGGTCGGCGCGAAGTCGAGCGACGTATTCTCAATCTTCTTCAGCGAAAGCCTTATCATTGCGCTTATCAACTTCGTCTTGTCGGTGATAGTCAGCGGAGTAGGTTGTATTTTGCTCAACAATATGATGAGAAGCGATTACGGCATACAAATCACGTTGCTCAACTTCGGAATCAGACAAATCGCTCTGATGCTCTTGATAAGCATAGTTGTGGCGATAGTGTCGAGTTTCGTGCCTGTATACAAACTGTCGCGGAAAAAACCGATTGAGACTATACGAACGGCGTAAAGTAACATTCGCAAAATCTTTACAACAAAAACGGGCAAGCGTTACGCTTGTCCGTTTTCGTTTGCTTATCCGTATTACATTGTATCGGAATGGTGTTTATCGCTTGCCATTTCTTCTACTGCATGGATACGCTTTGGAGAGAACTTATTGTATATAAGATATGCAATAAGCCATACGCCCGCAATACCTACAAGCGCATAAATAATTCTTGCTCCGACGTAGGCGCTCGGCGTGAACATCCAGTTGATTACGTTGAAGTTGAAAATACCGACGCTCAACCAGTTCAATGCTCCGATCGTTACCAAAATAAGTGCAATAATTGTAATCATAATCTTCTCCTTTTTTATTTAGTCCCAAGTCATGGAAAATTGCCGGATTTAAGGACTATGTACGGCTCTCTTGCGTTTTTATGGCAATACTATTGTATATTTTTTATAAAGTTTTATTCACTTCTTGCGATAATCGTCAAAATGGTGTACTATTGTATTAGTAAACAATTTAGGGGACGATATGGCAAAACGCTCAAAAAAGAAAAATCCCAACGCGCTGACCTCACAGCAAAAAGCCGACTTGCTTTTCAACAAGGCGCTTGACGACAAGAAGAAGAGTTTAGATACTAGACTCAATATTACTGTTGGGATAGCGGTCGCTTTGTGCTTAATAGCGTTCTTGCTTATGCCTGTCATCAATATCAATTTCTCGGGTCAGTTGAGCGATATATTGAAAATGGAATTAGAAGAGGACGCGACAATCGGCGTGACGGTAAATATGTCCTTTCTCGATTTCCTTACCGCGCCCGCGGGATACGACAGCTCAATCCAGTATCTTTCAGAGCATACTAATTCCTCTATAAATTCGTCGGTAATCTACGGAGCGTTCAGTCAAATCGTCACAAAAGCCGACGAGAAAATGTTGAACGACGCTTACGCTTTGATTTTGACGGTGGCGATTATTTGGCTTGTAAGTTGGATAGTATGGTTCTTAGCGATTTGTATTAACAGAAAGAAGAACAAAGACGGCGTATTTTTGCGCGTGTCGAGTATTGCGTTTATCGCGTTGTCTATTTTGCAATGGATAGTCTTTATCGTCGTTGCGATAGCGAGCGCAAGCAAGGCGCAAATTCAACCGCATATATCAAGTTATCTCATTATGGCAAGCGGAGTTACCCTTGCCGTCGTATACGGTCTGTATATATCCAAAGTCAAGCGACTAAACAAAGAGAGAAAAGACGTTCCTAATTTGACGGAACAGGTCAAGGAGAAGTAATATGCTTTGTCCTAATTGTAAACATGAAAACAAAGAAGGCGCAACGTTTTGCGAAAAGTGCGGAGCGCAATTAGAAAGCGAAAAGAAAAGGCTGTCTTTTTTCGAACGCCGTCAGGCTAAGGAAAGAGAAAGGCTTTATATACTCTCAAAGGCAAGTTTGCAAGAAGAAGACGTCAAGGACATTCAAGACTTGGATATGGGGGAAGTTCAAACAATCCCCAAAGGCAAGAAAGATAAAATAAAGAAAGTTACCGCTTTGCGACTTGCGCTATCTATCGTCGGCTTGATAATAGGCGTAATCGCAATCTATACCGTGGGTAGATTGGAATTCAACAACACTTTGCGCGTGACGGTGATTTTGGCGCTGTTTTTGGGATGTTTTACGTCAGGCGCGTTTTCAATAGACTACGGCTATCGAGTGAGAATGATAATCGCAATGTGCAAAAGCAACTTCGCAATCAAGAAGATTGCTTACGGCAAGCCGCCGATTATGCTTGTGGGCGATACGTTCTACGAATTGAGGATAAACGCGAAGTGCGACGCAGTAGGTTGCGGAGCGACAATGCATATCGAAGAATACAACGGAGAATTCATAGCTGTATGCGACGCCGACAGAGCGCACTTGCGCCGACTTGATTGTAGCGCGCTCAATCCTCAAAGCGTCAAAGATTGTGATAATCTTGACAAATGAGGCGATTATTCTTTACAAAAAATACTGCGCAGTGATATAATAACAGCNTAAATAAATTTATATTAAATATATNAAGGAGACTTAATATGAACAAGAAGTCAATCAAAGACGTAGACGTAAANGGCAAGAANTGCCTNGTNAGAGTGGATTTCAACGTGCCGATGAAAGACGGCGTNATTACAGATGAAAACCGTATTCAAGGCGCTTTGCCAACGATTAAGTATCTTATGGAACAAGGAGCAAAGGTAATCCTTGGTTCTCACATGGGCAAACCGCACAGCATTTTCAGCGCGAAAGTCGGCTTGACCAAAAAGGAAAAGAAGGCTATCGAAGCTTTGCCGGCAGAAGAGCAAGAAAAGGCAAAAGAAGAAGCTATTGCAAAGGCTTTGAAGAGCGATCCCGTAAAATTGACGCTCAAACCAGTTGCCGACAGACTCAACCAACTTTTGGGCGGTAAAGTAACTTTCGCCAAAGACGTTATAGGGGAAGACGCAAAGGCAAAAGTTGCAGCTCTTAAAGAAGGCGAATGCGTATTGCTTGAAAACTTGCGTTTCCATGCCGAAGAAGAAGGCAGAGACGAAGCTTTCTGTAAAGCTTTGAGCGAATACGCTGATATATACGTCAACGACGCTTTCGGTACTGCGCACAGAAGTCACGCATCTACCGCAGGTATCGTAGAATACGGATTTGTAAAAGACGCTGTTTGCGGTTTCTTGATCGAAAAGGAACTCAGCGTTATGGCTGACAGTTTGGATCATCCCGTACATCCGTTTGTAGCTGTACTCGGCGGAGCAAAGGTTGCCGACAAGCTTAAAGTTATCGACAATTTGCTCAACAAATGCGACACGCTTATCATAGGCGGCGGTATGTCGTATACGTTTGCTAAGGCATTGGGCTGCGAAGTCGGCACGTCATTGGTAGACGACGAAAAACTTGATTACTGCAAAGAAATGCTTGCAAAGGCAAAAGCGCTTGGCAAACAACTTCTTTTGCCTGTAGACGCAGTTACCGCAAAGGAATTCCCAAATCCTATCGACGCGGCTATCGAAGTTGAAACTTATGATATCAACGCTATGCCGGCTGACAGAATGGGACTTGATATCGGCGATAAGTCCAAAAAACTCTTTGCAGACGTAGTAAAAAATGCAAAGACCGTTATTTGGAACGGACCTATGGGCGTATTTGAAAATCCGATACTTGCAAGCGGTACGGTAGCAGTAGCAAAAGCTATGGCTGAAGCTGACGGAGCTACGACGATCATTGGCGGAGGCGACAGCGCCGCTGCGGTTGCGCAACTCGGCTTTGCAGACAAGATGAGCCACATTTCTACGGGTGGCGGAGCATCGCTTGAATTGTTTGAAGGCAAGGTATTGCCGGGCATTGCTTGCTTGAACGATAAAGACTAATAAAAATAATTTTGACAGAGGTATAAAAATGAGACAACCTATAATTGCAGGAAACTGGAAAATGAACAATACTATCGCAGGCACAAAGGCGCTTCTTACCGATCTTATTCCGCTTGTTGCGGATGCTAAGGCGGAAGTTGTAGTATGCGTACCATACACGAATATTGCCGCTGCGGGAGAACTTATCAAAGGAACAAATATCAAGTTGGGCGCAGAAAACGTTCACTGGGCAGAAAAAGGCGCGTTTACGGGTGAGATCAGCGCAGACATGTTGGTAGAGCTCGGCGTTGAGTACGTAATAATCGGACACAGCGAACGCAGACAGTATTTTGGCGAGACCGATCAAACTGTCAATGCAAGAGTTAAAGCTGCTCTTGCAAAGGGACTTAAGCCTATCATTTGCGTGGGCGAAACTCTCGAAGAAAGAGAGGGCGGTATCGTAGAAGAAGTGCTCGTAAGACAGACTACGGAAGCTTTCAAGGATATCGACAAGGATCAACTTGAAAATATCGTTATCGCTTATGAACCTGTATGGGCGATCGGAACGGGTAAAACTGCTACTGCGCAGGACGCTAACGATACTATCGCTATCATCAGAAATACGATGGCAAAACTCTATTGCGAAAAGTGCGCTCAGGAAAAAGTAAGAATTCAGTACGGCGGAAGCATGAATCCCAAGAACGCAAGCGAACTTATGGCTATGGAACAGATCGACGGCGGACTTATCGGCGGAGCTTCTTTGAAAGCAGTTGACTTCTCGCAGGTTGTCAAGTACTGATATATACGGTAGATAAACAAAGAATCAAGGGGCGGACAGTAGTATTGCAAAGGGTAGTAGTATTGTTCGCCTTATTCAAAGTGATTAAAACAAAGAGGTAGTTATGAAATTCACAGGTTTGATAATAATGGACGGATACGGTATCAACGAGTTTGGCGAAAACAACGCTATTTCCGAAGTTACGTCTCCCGAAGTACTCAAAATTTTGAAAGAAAATCCAAGTACTGAGCTCAGCGCAAGCGGTCTTGCGGTAGGTTTGCCCGAAGGACAGATGGGCAATAGCGAAGTGGGACATCTCAACATTGGCGCGGGAAGAGTTATTTTCCAAGACTTGCCCAAGATAACCAAATCGATCGAAGACGGCGATTTCTTTTCGAATAAAGCGTTGGTCGACGCAATGCTCAGCGCAAAGAAAAATGATCGAGGACTGCACGTTATGGGTCTCGTATCAGACGGCGGTGTCCACTCGCATTTGACGCACCTTTTCGCTACCGTGAAAATGGCAAAGGAAATGGGCGTAAAGCAGACTTACGTTCATTGCTTTATGGACGGAAGAGACGTATCTCCTACAAGCGGTAAAGGCTTTATCCAACAACTTTCCGAATATTTGAAAGGATTGAATTACGGAAAGATCGCTACGATAAGCGGCAGATTTTACGCAATGGACAGAGATAATATCTGGGAGAGAGTTGCCAAAGCATATAGCGCGCTTGTAGACGGAGAGGGCGTAATGGAAGACGACGCTATCGAAGCTATGCAAACCAGTTACGATAAGGGTGTAACAGACGAGTTTATGCTTCCGACCGTGATTTGCGAAAACGGCAAGCCGACAGCTACGATAGAAAAGGGCGACAGCATAATCTTCTTCAATTACCGTCCTGATAGAGCTAGACAGATTACGAGAAGCTTTATATATGAGGACTTTGCAGGCTTTGAAAGAAAGAAAGGATTTCTTGCGCCTTGCTTTGTCTCATTTACGACTTACGACGCTACGTTTGAGGGCAAACTCGAAGTTGCGTTCAAGAAAGAAAAGTATAAAAATACGCTTGGCGAATATCTTGCAAGCAAGGGCATAAAGCAGTTTAGGATCGCTGAAACGCAAAAATACGCTCACGTAACTTTCTTCTTCAACGGCGGTGTGGAAGCTCCTAACAAGGACGAGGACAGAATACTTATAGA
>JAAVHQ010000023.1 GCA_014799645.1 Clostridiales bacterium
GAGTTACCGGCGGAGACGGACAAGACCCAAGCGACCCCGAAAATCCTGCGCCCGGAAGCGGTTTTGATTTCAGCAAGGTACTTGACACGATAAAAAACAACTGGCAACCTATTCTGAGTATATTAAGCATACTGCTTACAATCATATTTATGAGCAAGGGTATAGGCTACGCGGGCAAGAGAAAGAAAGCAAAGAAGACGATAGAGAAGAGATATACCGCATACTACGTAATAAGCGGAGTAGGCTTGTTCGGTTTGCCGAATACTACTTGGACGGTAATCGCTTGTATACTTGCGGGAGTGGCGGTACTTGCGTTTATCTTCATGCTATTGCAAAAGAGAGCGTTGAGCAAAGCGTTGGAAGAAATGGAAGACGCGAAAGAAGAGTATACCCGCAACCGCGAAGAGGCAAATTATATGCGTATGACGGGAGCAATAAACGGCGGAATGGGTATGGCAGGACAAGCGGGAGTAGTATATACTCAACAACCGCAGTTTGCTATTGAAGATATGCGCGGAATGATAAATGAAGCGATGTCAAATATGTTGCCAACCGTGACGCAATACCTGCCGCAACAAGCGTCCATGAACGACGAACTCGTCCAACAACTCGTTGAGCAAAACGCGCAGAATGAAGAGAAAATAAGACAACTTACCGAGCAAAATCAAGAAGTAATACGCGGTCAGGAAATACTGATGCAAAGACTTGCGGAGCAATCGCAAAAAGCAGTCGACGAGGACGTAATCGAGAAGTTGGCGGTTAAACTTGCTAAGCAACAAGCGATAGAGCAAGAAGCGGAAAAAGAAGTCGCATCTGCTGTAGTCAATGAAAAGACGATTGAAGAGTTGAAAGAGACGATTAGAGAGGAAATTCATTCTCAAATGACAGCCAACGCAGAGAAGGCTGAAAAGGACGAGAATGCGGAGATTATCAGGAAACTTGTCGAGGGACAGGAATTGTTGATGAAGAAATTGTCCGAGCAATCCGAGGACAAATCTTCGGGTAGGGTTGAAGTAGACCGCGATTCGGATAAATTTGAAATGTTGATGCGCAATCAAGAAATGCTGATGAAACAAATAGTCGTCTTGACGGCAAACAAAAACAACGGTACACAAATAATCAAGGAAGTCGATAGAAGAGACGACAACGCCGATATAATCAAGAGCCTAATCGAACATCAAAAGACGATTAT
Organism: Clostridiales bacterium; assembly: GCA_014799645.1. Classification (GTDB taxonomy): domain Bacteria; phylum Bacillota; class Clostridia; order Christensenellales; family UBA3700; genus RACS-045. The sequence continues at coordinate 1,193 of JAAVHQ010000023.1, forward strand.
GGAAAAGCTTGTCGAGAAGCCTACTGACAAAGTTGTGTTGCCGATAATGCAACAGCCGATTGTTCAGCAACCTGCCGAAAAGGTCGTCGAGAGAATAGTCGAAAAACCCGTTCCAATGCCGGTTGAGAAACCTGCAAAGGCGACGAAAACGCCCGCGCCGAGATTGACGCTTGACGAGGCTTACGCGAAGTTGTCCGCTACGCAAAAGAAGATTTTCGACGCGCTGAAAAACTATGCGATGAGCAAAGATAAGTGCAAAGAGAAGAAGTCGACTTATTTCACGGTACTTGGACAGTCTACGGTAAATCCGTTAGTCAAGTTGACGATAAAGAAGAATACTACCGTTGCGCTCTTCAAGATGGAAGACGAATACTTCAAAGACATTCGCAAGAACGCGGGTAGCGACGGCACGAAAGTAAAAGTCAAGGAAAGCGAAATCGTCGTCAGCGACAATCAAGCGTTGTCCACCGCAAAGGAGATGATTGACCTTCGCGAAGACCAAATCGAAAGATACAATGAATACCTCAAAGAACAAAAATCTATGAGGAAGAAGTAGTAAAGTGTGAATAGTGATGAAAAGAGCAAGCAGTCCGCTTGCTCTTTTTATTATTCTTCTTTTGGCAAATCGATTTTAGTATCACCGATATCGCTAAACGTAAACCACGTCTCTTGCTTTTCGCCTTCGGTGTTTTTCGTTATAGTCAAGGTGATTTGCTTTTTCTGCGTGAAGTCGAGCGTAATCATATAGTCGTCGACGTTGCCGAAGATGCTTTCTTTTTGCTTTTCGTACTCGACGGCAAATTCATTTTCTTCATAGTCCTTGCCGAAATACATTTCGTACTTTTGACGGAAAAGTTCCTTGAAGAAATGGTCGGGGTCGACGGAGTAAAGTCTTTCGCTGATTTCAGTCAAATAGGCTTCTTGAATTTTGGTGTAGCTCAGACCTATTCTGTCGGCTATCGAAGCGAGGTAGTCGTCTACGTCGTCAGTCTCTACTGATTGCCACTTTTCGCCGATATAGGCTTTGCTGCCTTCTGCCGAGAAAGTGTAGTAGACTTTGTTGTTTATTCCGTCTTCGTCCGTCGTGTCGGTCATAAATCTTATCTCGCTGCCGTCGTTGTCGTATTTGCCGACGGTATTCTTTTCTTGCGAGAATTTCACGGTAAAGTTTTTGAGCGTGATAAAGTCCTCAAAATCGTAATAGTCGAGATCCTTGAATCCGTCGTCTTTATTACAACCGAAAGAGCATATCGCTACCATCGCTATTATCGTCATTATCAATATATACAATATCTTCTTTTTCATTTGATACCTCCGATATAAGTTTCTGCAAGATACGCGGAATTATGCTAAACAAAATTACAAAAAAGATTTGAATTTTGGGTGCGTCAGTGTTATAATGAATAAAAGTATTATATATTTAGGAAAAAGACAATGGAAATCACAAGAAACATAATGGACGTGCTCAGAGAAAGGGGCTTTATCAAACAGACGGTGAGAGAAGAGGAACTTTATAAGTTGCTCGGTAGCGAAAGCGTGCCTTTCTATATCGGCTTTGACCCCACTGCCGACAGTCTTCACGTCGGACATTTTATGCAACTTATGGTTATGAGTTATATGCAAAAAGCAGGTCACAAACCAATCGTGCTTATCGGCGGCGGTACGGCTAAAATCGGCGACCCGTCGGGTAGAAGCGATATGCGTCAAATGATGACTGACGAGACGATTAAACACAACTGCGAATGCTTCAAAAAGCAGATGTCGAAGTTCTTTTCCTTTGAGGGAAGCAACGCGGCTGTTATGGTCAACAACGCGGATTGGTTGGACGGACTCAATTATATCAAATTNATNCGCGACATCGGCGCGCATTTCTCGGTAAANCAAATGCTTACCGCNGANTGCTTTAAGACGAGAATGGAAAAGGGATTGTCNTTCCTTGAATTCAACTATATGCTTATGCAGGCGTACGACTTCTTGCATTTGTTCGAAGACGTACGGTTGCAGACTCGAATGCGGCGGCGACGACCAATGGTCGAATATCCTTGCAGGCGCGGANCTTATNAGAAGAAAGAAAGGACAGGACGCGTACGCTATGACCTTCCAACTTCTTACCACAAGCGAGGGCAAGAAGATGGGCAAGACGCAAAAGGGCGCGGTATGGCTCGACCCGCAAAAGACTTCGCCGTATGAGTTCTATCAATATTGGAGAAATACCGCGGACGCGGACGTNGAAAAGTGCATGAAGTTGCTCACGTACCTTTCGCTCGAAGAGATTGAGGAATTGTGCCGTTATCAAGACGAGAGAATGAACGCGGCTAAGGCAAGACTTGCGTATGAACTTACCAAGATNGTTCACGGAGAAGANCAAGCGGAATTGGCGCAAAANCAAGCGTTGGCGGCNTTCGGCGGCGACGAGGACAATATGCCGACTAGGANGATATCTTCGGATTGCGCAAATATCCTTGATATTATGGTAGCCGTNGGNGCGTGCAAGTCNAAGAGCGAAGCGAGAAATCTTATCGCGGGCGGNGGCGTCAAGGTCGATGAAGAAAAGATAGATAATATATCCTACGCGATAAGCGACAGNCAAAAAGCAAACGGCTTCGTCTTGCACAAGGGNAAGAAAATGCACGTCAAGGTAATCGTCGAATAATGCAAAAAGACNGGTTCTTTTCNGTAGACGGGACTTTCGANAACGTAATCGTTATCAGCAAATCGAGGTTTATNACCACGCTTTTGCCGATTGAAGACTATGACGACGCGCTNGAAAAAGTCAAGGCGATTGCNAAAAAGTNTAGCGACGCNACGCACAACTGNTATGCGTTTATATCCAACGAAAGCGCNACCGAACAGCGTTTCAGCGACGACGGAGAACCGCAAGGCACGGCAGGTATGCCTATGCTGGAAGTGTTGAGNAAACGNAANGTTTGNAAGACGCTTGCCGTCGTGACAAGATATTTCGGCGGAGTTAAGTTGGGNGCAAACGGACTTGTCGGAGCGTATTCGTCGAGCGTGGCGGAGGCTTTGGACAACGCTAAGTTGCTCAAAAACGAGTGGGCGGACGTTGTAAAAATAACGGCAGACTACGGCGCGTACAAGAAGATAGAAGAATTTTGCGTCAANGCAAGCGGTCAGGTGATTGACGTCGTCTACGATAAAGACGTGTCGCTCGNNGTGGCTCTNCCGTCGCAAAACAGNAAAGAAGTNATTGACAAGATTGTCGATTTTACGCAAAACAACGCAAAAATCGACGCTGTCGAGTCGAGATACTTTCAATTTGAAATATAAACCAACCTTTGCGGAAGTTGGAAATAGAGGTATAATATGAAAATTACGTTAGCAAAAGAATTGAAGCAAAAACCCGATTTTTCTAAACTTGGTTTCGGTAAGTATTTTACCGATCANATGCTTGTGATGGAGTATGAAAACGGGGCTTGGAAAGAGCCTGAAATCGTTCCGTACGCGCCATTCCAAATCGCTCCCGCAACNAATATTTTGCANTATGCGCAAGGTATTTTNGAGGGCGCGAAGGCTTACAAGAACAGCGAAGGTAAAATTACCGTGTTTAGAATAGACGACAACTTCGTCCGTATGAACAAGTCGGCTACGCGTCTTGTGTATGCCTAANTTCGACGCGAANGTNGTCAANGANGCGCTNTTNGAGCTNATCAAGNTNGANAAAGANTGGATACCNACCGAGCCGGGTACTGCGCTNTATATNAGACCTACGCTNNTCGCAAACGANGANGTNTTGGGCGTNCACNCAAGCAANAANTATANATTCTTNATTATNCTTTCGCCGGTNGGNNCNTACTANGCTCACGGNCTTCAACCGACAAAAATTCTCGTTGAAGAAAACTACGTCAGAGCAAGTATCGGCGGTACGGGCGAGGCTAAGTGCATGGGCAACTATGCCGCTTCGCTTTTGGGCGGTGAACTCGCCAACGCGAAAGGCTACGACCAAGCTTTGTGGCTTGACGGCAACGAGCATAAGTACGTTGAGGAAGTAGGCTCGATGAATATGTTCTTCGTCATCGACGACGAGGTTGTTACTCCTGCGCTTGTAGGTAGTATTCTCGACGGTATCACGAGAAGATCGTGTATTGCCGTACTCAAAAAATACGGATATAAGGTAAGCGAAAGAAGAATTTCAATGGACGAAATCGTCGAGGCTTACGACAACGGTAGACTTAAAGAAAGTTTCGGCTCTGGTACGGCTGCCGTCATTTCTCCTGTCGGTCTTATCACTTACAGAGGTAAGGATATGGTCATCAACAACGGCAAGATGGGCGAGATTACTTCTTTCCTTTACGACAAAATCACGGGTATTCAATCGGAAAGATATCCTGATGAGTTCGGCTGGGTAACGGAAATTAAATAGTTCGTTCAGCAATAAGGAAAATTTGCAATTAGAAAAAATAGTGAATTTTTTGCCAAGGCAGTATAAGAAAAAGTCCCTCGTACTTTTTGTACGTTGGGACCTTTTTGTTGTGCTGATTTGGCGGAAAAGGCGCATTTTAATTTTGCGAATTTTCCTTATTGTCGAACGCCTAGTCCATACTTTTGTCGTTGGGTTCGATTTTGTCTTTCGATAGGAAGATAAATGCGAGCATACCTGCGCCGACGTGCGTTCCGATTACAGGACCTACGTCTACGATTTCGGTACGTTCAAAGTTGTATTTCTCTTTGATAGTCTTCTCCAAAAGTTGAGCGTCTTCGAGAGCGTCTGCGTGCATAACTGCGACAAGTTTTTGCTCGCTTGGCGGCAACATCTTTCTGTCAAGGATTTCAAGCATCGCTTTCATTGCTTTTTTATGAGAGATCTGCTTGCTTATAGGAATAAGCTTGCCGGCTTTGTTGATGTAGAGAATAGGTTTGATTTGCAGCGCTTCGCCCAAAAAGGCTTGGGTCTTGCTCGCTCTTCCGGTGCGGTAGAGGTGCTTCATATCGTCGATAGTGAAATAACCTGCGCAGTGGTCTTTGAGGTCTTCAGCGTATGCGACGAGTTCGTCATAACTTGCGCCCGACTGCAACTTTTGGTCAACGTACCATACGAGCAAACCTTGTACGAATGCCGCACAAGACGATTCGACTACCGTGATTTTTCTGTCGGGGAATTCTGCGGATAGTTCCTTCGCTGCCATGCACATTTGGTCGTAAGTTCCGCTCAACGCTTGCGCAAAGCCGATATGAATTATATCGTAGCCCTTTTGCAATATCGGACGGAAGTATTCTTGCGCCTGATAAGCGGTAATCATCGTTGTCTGAGGCAAGTCCTCTTTGGTCTTTGCATTTCTGCAAGCGTCGTAAAATTCTTTGGGCGACAATTTGGTTTCCACTCCGTCGTAAGCAACGCCGTTGACGGTATATCCCATAGGAAAGATAGTGATGTTGTCGCTGAGAAGGCGTTCGGGGTAGTCGCTCGTCGCCTCTGCGGTAATCATTATTTTCATATTAACTCCTTTTGCATTAAAATTATGCGCGCAATATTTAATATAATTATTATATAACATTATAATTGTTGTGTCAAGCGAACAAATCGGCAAGAAAACCCTAGGTATTTTTAGCGGTAATTCGACATAAATATTTATTAAGAAAGGGTATTTAGACAATATTTTCGCCTCTGATAAAAAGCAAATGTAAAATGTGTGAAAATTTTAATTGGCATAAATATACAAAAATTACTTGATTTATGTATTAAAAAGATGTATCATTATTATGTAATAAAAAATTATAGGAGAAAACTATGAAGAAAAAACTTTTTATTTCGACATTGGCAATCGTTTTGATTTTGTCTATGTCGATAGCTATGTTTGCAGGATGTAATGGCAACGCACCTGAATTCGGCGAGCAAACTCTCGGTACTACAAAACCTACAAACGTTGAAACATCTGCAACTTTGACGGAAGGTATGTCCGCTTTCGAGATGTTGGAAGTAGGCATTGAAAACTTCTACGACGCTGATTACGTTGCTTCGTTCTATAACGGTAGCGTAAAGACTAAGGTTATTGGTATGACTATAACCCAGTTGGTAGAATCATTGAAGATTAGAAAGGGCAAGGGCGATATAGAGGGCAACAACGCAAACGGCGCCTCTTACTTTGCGGACAGCAGATCTTATTCTAGCGTTGCAAAACTTTATGAGCAGATGATTATCACGCCTGACGATATAAGATATATCAATGCTACAAAGAGCGGTACAAAATACGATAAGAAAACTGGAACATGGTCCATCAAAGAATGGAACGCGGAACAAACCGGTTATGTTGACGTATTAGATTTTGCTGATGAAAAGCAAAATAATCCTACGATTCTTTGGATGTACAATTTGAAAGAAGACTACGTTATTCCTGCAGGAAAAGAACTTCCTGTGAAGAAGAATGCAATGTCTGAGACCACTGCTGTTGAAAAGAAAGACGGATATTATACATTCACGATTTCTTTCGATCCTACGGAAACCACGAAAGATTATATCGGCACTATGAAACAACAACTCGAAGTTAACGCAGGAATGGGAGTTGACGGACTTACGTTTGAAGAATTGAAACTTCAAGTAGAGTTGTGGGACAACGGAATGTTCAAGAGATTGTTTATCACCGAATCTTATTTTATGAAGATGGCAGGTATTATCAATAGCTCTATCACGTTGTATTCCGATACTCAGTTCACTTATGAAGAAGTTGACGGCTATAAGTACGACGAGAACGTTGCTACTTTCGGAAAAATCTAATTCAAAAGTAAATAATTACAAATGAATAAAAGAAGAAGAGTTTCGGCTCTTCTTTTTTTATGGTTTTGCAAAATGCGACATAATAAGTCGGTTTTTTACGGCAAAACGTAGATTGTGTGTATTATTATTTATTATAAAATAAAAAAACATATTGCAAATAGCGGATAAGTATTGTAAAATATATTTAGAAGTGATTTGAGAGGGCAGGAGATTGTATCAAGAAAAGAAAAATAGAGTCGCAAGCATAGTAGTTCACGCATGCGTGGCGGTAGTTCTTGCGATAATAATGATTATTTTGTGCTTGAAGAATAAAAACGGCGAGTATTATGACTTGCTTATCAACAAAGCTTTGTCTAAGTCGATAAACGGCAACTGGGCAAAGACTTCGTTTGCATTCATCTTTTCTATTATAGCCGAATATCCGGCATACTTCATCTTGCCTATCTTCGCTGTAATGCTATTTTATAGCGACGACTTGTTGCCCGTAAAATGGCGTAAGGTTTTCAAAGTCACTATGGCGGCTATAAGCATTATTGGATGGCTTATATTATGCGTAAAGAGCGAGGTCGCGGACAAGATTGAGGCGACGGGATTCGACGGCATTAAATTCTATCTTGTGATGGGTATTTTGGCGATTTGCGCTTCTATGCTCGGACTTTATCTTGGAAAGTATATCCCCAAAAAGACCAGATATATGCTTTTCAAATTCGCGATATTCGCAATCACTTATTTGCTTGTTGCATTGCTTGTAAATCAAGTCTTGAAGACTATTTGGCATAGAATGAGATTTAGAGATATGTTGAAGGAAAATGCGCTTGGTCGCGACGGTTTTTCCAACTTCACGCCTTGGTATACGCCTGATATGTCGAGAGTGGAATTGAATGAGAGTTATCATTATTCGTCATTCCCGTCGGGACATTCTAATTCCGCAGTGCATATCTTCATACTTTGCACGCTATACAAGATTTTGCCGTCTTGGCGTGAGAAAAAGTGGCTTAAATACGTCGTGTACGGCGGTTGTACGGCATTCGTACTGTTGACTATGATTTCGCGTATTTGCGACGACGCTCACTTCCTTTCCGACGTCATAGCGGGCGCGTCGATATCTTATATCATCTATAAGGTAGTCGAATACTTATTTTTCAGAAACGGAAATAATTTCGCGGTGGCTGATAAAGCGTTGGCGGAGTTGGAGTAAAAATGGCGAAGTTCGACAAGTCAATGTTTGAATACGTGGTCGACGAAACGCAAAGACTGCAAAGGAAGAATAAGGTTTGGGACTTTTTCGGCGCGTCAATAGGCATAGGAAAGTTTATTGATACAGTCGAGAGTTTGAGCGGATATTTGCAAAGTTTGGGGATAGGTAAAGGCGACAACGTTATATTATGCCTTGGCAATATTCCTAACGCGATTGTTTCCTTTTATGCTATAAACAATACCGGCGCGATAGCGAATTTGGCGCATCCGCTTATCCCGTCCGACGGATTGAAGAAGATGTCGGAAGAAATGAATAGTAAAGCGTTTATCCTTTTTGACGAATTCTATAATGACTATGAATGGCTGAAAACTTCGGATAAGCCTGTTATTTTGTGTAGCGCGAGCGATTTTTTGCCAAAGGCGTTTAAGATACCGTATAATTTGTATATCCATAATAAAGTCAAGAGTATAAAATACGATTCAAGGGTCGTAAAGTTTTGGGGTACAATCGGCAAATTTTCGCCGCAGAAAGTGGATATAAAAGGCGACGATATCGCCGTATATATGCACAGTAGCGGTACTACGGGCGTATCTAAGACGGTAATGCTGTCAAATGACGCTTTTAATCATCTTGCCGACAATATGATTGAATTGATAGGCGGAGGAGTAGACGATAGTGAAGGTATGTTGATGGTATTGCCGTTGTTCCACACGTTCGGTTTGGGCGTTTGTATGCACACGGTAATCTCTGCGGGCGGACAAGCAATATTGATGCCCAAATTCAATCCGAAAGGCGCTTGTAGGCTCGTTAAACGCGCTAGGGTCACGTATATTTCCGGCGTGCCGAATATGTATGCGAAAATGGTCGGCAGCGGTAAATTTAAGGGCAAATATCTGCGTAAGATTAAGAATTGTTATTGCGGTGGAGAGAAACTGTCAGACGAAATTAAGAAGTCATTCGAAGAGGCTATGGCTAGGAGCGGTAATCCTATCAAACTTTGCGCGGGTTACGGACTGACCGAAGGCGGAATATGTTGCGTAAATACTATGGATATCCACAAGGAAGGAACGCTAGGCAAGCCGGTTAAGAATAACGTATTCGGTGTAATCGACGAAAATAATAATTTCGTAGAACCAATGCAAAGAGGTATGATAGTGCTGACTTGCAACAGTATGATGACGGGATATTACAATGCGCCCGAGTTGGACAAAGAAGTGTTTTTCTATGACGATGAAGGTAGAAAGTGGCTCAAAACGGGCGACGTAGGATATATGGATGAAGAGGGATACGTCTATTTTGTCGACAGACTAAAAAGAATGATAAAAATAAGCGGTATCAATATTTTTCCGCAAGAAGTTGAGGATTGCGTAAATAAGTTTGACGGAATAGTCAGAAGTTGCGTCATTCCGTACGTTGAGAACGGCAAAAACTTCTTGAAACTCTATATTGTGCTAGAAGACGGCGTAGTCGGCGACGATAAGTATATCGACTCATTACGCGCCTATATCGCGCAAAATTTGCTAAAATACAATATGCCTCGTATAATCGAGGTTGCTCAAAGCCTACCTTTGACGCAAATCGGAAAGGTAGACTTTAAGGCATTGCAAGAACAAGAAAACAAACCTAAACTGTAAAAATTTCGCCATCGTGTAAAACTTTCACGTTACAGCATTCCGTTATATTTGCAAAATTTTCAGGGTGTTCGCAATGAATTGGAATAATCGTTTTTGCTTGCGTAATTGCGCAAATTCTTTTAATATCGTTAGCGCTTGCGTGACCGCTCGTATGTAGAAATTCTAAACGGCAACCCATATTAATGGCATAATCAATAAATTCGCTTTTGAATTCATCGAATGCGGCGTGTTTTTTGTCTAAATATCCTTTCCACATGGAATAAATCAATAAACTGTTCGAAAAATTTTCTATCGCTTTTTTTGTTAAATAATTTGTTCTACCAATAAAGCAAAAACCTTGTTTAGACATAAGAGAATGTAGATTCGTACCATAGGAATAAACCTTCCGCTTCGAGAAATCATAAAACGAAGAAGAGGTGGATTGCGCGACTATTCTCAATATTTCCGCTTGAAAATCGTCTTCGCAAACTATAAACGGCTTATTGCATTCTATTGCCGCATTATAAAACTCGGCTATCGTATCAATATTTGTCGAACTGCAAAGCACGAAAACGTTTTTATATTCAGAAAGAAGAGTCTTTGCTTGCGCGCCAAGTTCGTGTTCTGTAATTACTTTTTCGCTGTTGCGGGAAAGCATTGTACCTTCGGTAATTAAGATATCGATATCTTTGGCATACTTTTCAAAAACAATAGGCATTTTATTGCCGCGCGCACCGTGCAAGCGGAAGTCGCCAGTGTGCAAAATCCGTTTTCCTTCGGCCTCGACTAAAAGCATATACGCATCGAAAGCAGAGTGGTCGACAACGTATGGCGTTACGGTTATATCTCCGAAAATCATTGGTTTACCTATAGTGTATTCACGAAAATTTTTCACTTGCTCGGGATTGCCTTTATCAAGTTTGTTTTTTAAAGTTTGTTGCACAACGCTATAAATTTGTTTCGCTATTTGTCCCATGTATATCGGAATTTCCGGTAATACTTTTTCTACCATTCCTATATGGTCGCCGTGATAGTGCGTTATAAGTACAGCGTCGCAATTTGGTGTGCCGCGCGTAACGCCGTCTATTTCAATGTCACTTGCGCTTTGGTTTGCGGAAGGAAGTTCAGAGCCCATATCTATGATAATACGAGCCGTAGATGTTTTGATTTCGGTAATACAACCGCCTATTTGGTGTGTGCCTCGATAAACTTTTATTTGCATAGCGCGCTCCATATTTCATCAATAAACGGTTCTTCATTTTCGACGTACCATGCGACGTTTTGTGCGCCTAGTTGCGCGTTTATGGTTTGTATGCTGTATGATTGGTTTTCAGTAAGCGATAGAGGTACGTTATATACAAGCAATTTTGCAGGTTTAATAATCTTGACGGGAGCATTATATTTAGTATCAAAAAAGTTGTTTATTATGCGTATATGCTCGGAGTATTGTTGCAAAATATTTTCCGTTTGTTCTTCAACCGCTTGAGTATATGTATTGACTTGCTCTATGACTTCCGGAATGCGTCCGCACTTGACGTTGACACGATAATCGCGAAAAACTTTACCTTCAACAAACATTATCTCGTGAGTTTTGGTGTTTAGCAATACTAAATCGCACTTTTTGCTACCGCCGATATTTCCATTGAGATTTACTTCAATATCCAAAACTACGATTTTAGAGCAATTATTGGGATTAAAAGTGTAGTTGTTCAAACGATTTAAGAGTAAGCGTTCTTTAACGTCGCCACACTTTTTAATAAATTTATTTTCTATTTGTTTTTTTGCTTTTTCGTATGGAGCAAGACTTTCGGTATTTTGGCTGTAAAGTTCGAATTTGGAATCGCGCGAAAAATGACCGCTTGAAAACTTATACAAACAACCGCCTTTATAATAAAAATATATTTCGTTTTTACGTATCGCGGGAAATACTAAGCCTTTTGAAATATCTGCTTTTAATTTCGAAAATAGCTCTTGATTACGCTCGCTAGTCAGTTTTTCAAGTTGTTCATTGCTAAAACTTCGAATAAAACTCATAAATGCTCCAAGTAAAATGTTACATATAGTATATCAAATTTTTTGTTGTGTGGCAATGATTATGTAAAATAAAAGACCGACAAGAGAAGTGTTCTTATCGGTCTTTATGCGGTAACAGGTGTACTTATAGTTAATTACACATAGGTCGGATGCGGATTCTCAATCGCAATTCTGTTGACGTAGTCGGCAATCTTTGAGTTGTTGCCTCTATCGTATTTATAGACTTTTTTGTCAAAAGTAGAGAGTTTTTCAAGCATCATAAGCAAATTTTGTTTGCTCAACTTGTTTTCTTCCAACATAAGCGCATATCCGTTTTGCGTGAGGTATTTGGCGTTGAGTACTTGGTCGCCTCGCGTGGACTTGTTTTGAAGAGGGATATAAAGCGCGCGTTTGTTGAGCGCGTTTATTTCCGTAGACGCGCCTGCGCCGCAACGGGATATAATCAAATCGCTTGCAGCGATAAAGTCTTGAATGTTGTCGACGAACTTGAGTTGAATATAATTTTTATGCTCAATTGGCTTCATTGTATTTCCGCAGATGTGAATTACTTGGTATCTTTGGCATAAATCGTCGAGCGAGGAGTATATAAGCTCGTTTATCGATTTTGCGCCCAAAGAACCGCCTACAATCAATAAAATAGGCTTGTAGCGATTAAGCCCATAGGTGTTGTATATTCTTTCGGGATGAACGTCAAAGAAGTCTTTTCTGATAGGATTCTCAAATACTTTTGTGTTACGCTTCTTGCAAGTGGTGTCAAAGCAGGTTATGATACCTTTTGCAAAGCGACAGTTGAGTTTGTTGGCAAGTCCCAAAGAGTAGTCGGATTCGTGGCATACTGTCGGTATTTTGAGCTGTTTAGCGGCGTAGACTACGGGCATTGCGACGTACCCGCCCTTAGAAAATACAATATCAATATCATTTTCAATCAATATTTTTTTTGCTTGATTGATATAATTGTGAAGTTTGAAGGGGATAGAGATGTTTTTGAGTTTTTTTGACCTGTCAAACTTAACGCTGTCGCAATGGTAGAATTGCACGTTAAACTTCTTGCAAATATCCTTTTCCATTTTTTCTTTGTTGCCGATATATATTACTTTATCGAAATACTTATATAAATCTTCGAGAATTGCCATATTTGGCATGACGTGTCCGGCTGTTCCGCCTCCGGTAAGCGCAATGTTCATACTTTACCTCCGATGTGTTTTATACTAGTGTTTGCTTATGCGAGAATTTTATTTGTCTAATTTATGATATGAAAATGGAAATAATTTGGTTAGTGGGGCGTATTCGGCGGATTAAAAGTAATACTGAACAGTGTTCAAATAGTGAACGTTATACAAGTGGAAGGATTTTAAGGAGTTGAAAAAGGGGGACAAGTGAGGCTTTGTGATAATATTGAACAATGTTCAGTTTGTATTTTTTTATTTGAGGTTTTGGCTTGTAAGTGAATTTGCATTTAATGTCGGGCATCTTTTTGGGACGTTGCCCAAAAAATGATACACCAAATTGCAAACACACTTACCGCCTTGGACTGGGGTTATTCTATTGTGGAAAGATTGGAATAAAAAAGCCAAGGTTAGATTAACGTAAGTCTTCTGGCTAATCTTTTACGTGTAAGCGAGCACCCCTTACACAACCTTGTGCTATTATTATACGTAAAAATCAGGAAAGAGTCAACACTCAATGGTAAAAAAGGAAAAATCAGGTAATTATCAATTTGACAAAAGTCTGTGGCGAGTGCGGAGAGTGGTGTGGATTTCGTTTTAGCTAGGGCGAGCGGTGGCGTCAAGTGTACTAGCCGTACACGTCGTCACCCCGAGACCCGACGATCAAGCGGAAGGCGCGCCACTATACGCACTCGGTTGTAGAATCTATAAAATAATAAAAATGACTATATATTTGGTTGAAAAAATTGTCGATATACTATATAATGTATGTGTGACTAATAATTAAGAGGAGAGTGTATGGAAAAAATCAACACAATTATACGCGGAAACGACGATTACGAAGTGGCAATGACCATTTGGCAACCTAGCGGAAACGCAAAGGGAATTGTCCAAATTTTTCACGGTATGGTGGAACATATTGACAGATATGATGACTTTGCAAAATATCTCAACTCCAAAGGATATATAGTAGCCGGCGACGACCATAGAGGTCACGGACGCACGGCTAAACAAGAGTTTTTAGGACAAGTTCCGTTCGGGCATACTTATTTCGATACGATTGACGACGAAAAGAATATTACGGCTTTTCTAAAAGAGAAGTATCCCAACTTGCCGATATTCGTATTTGCGCACAGCTACGGCTCTTTCTTGGGACAGGGATATATTCAACAAAATAGCAAAAATATCAACGGATGTATTTTGAGCGGTTCGGCAATGATGGCGGGATTCGAAGTAAAATTCGCTAAGTGGGTGTCGGCTATGCAGTACAAACTTTGCGGTAGGGATAAACCCGCGAATCTTATAAAAAATCTTACTTTCGGTCAATACGAAAAACCGTTCAAGAAAGAAAAGCGTATCAACGCTTGGCTCAACCGCGACGTAGATGAGTGCGAGAAGTACAACAAAGACCCATACTGCAACTATACTATGTCGATTGGCTTCTATAAGAACTTTTTCGACGGATTGAGCAGGATTTACGAGAGCGAAAGACTTGCGGGCATAGACAAAAACTTGCCGATACTCATTGTCAGCGGAGATAAAGACCCCGTCGGCAAAATGGGTAAATTAGTAACTAAATTGTACGATATGTACAAAAACATAGGTGTCAAGAACGTACAAATCAAACTTTACGAAGAGGCAAGACACGAGATTGTCAACGAACTCAACAAAGCGGACGTATACGACGATATATGCGAATGGATTGACAATATTATAGAGCCGAAAGCGGTCGAAGAAAAAGAAGTCAAAGAAGCAGAGTAAGAAAAAATAACAGAGGAATAAAGGAAGGAATAATGGCAGAGAATTACGGAGCGCGCGACATAGAAGTCCTTAAAGGACTTGACGCGGTAAGAATGAGACCCGGTATGTACATCGGTACGACTGGCGTCAAAGGTATGCATCACATACTTTGGGAAATCGTGGACAACGCAATGGACGAAGCTCTCAACGGCTACGGAAATTTAATTGAGATCGAAATTTTCCCCGACAACAGTATCAGCGTAACCGACCATGGTAGAGGCGTACCGGTCGATATTCACCCTGTGGAAAAGATACCTGCGGTGGAGTTGGTATTCACCACGTTGCACGCAGGCGGTAAATTTAACAACAAAAACTATTCGGTATCGGGCGGACTTCACGGCGTAGGCGCGTCGGTTACCAACGCGCTGTCCGAGTGGTTGACGGTAGACGTATTCAAAAGCGGTACGCAACACACTATCAAGTTCCACTCGTACGAGTTGCCAAACGGCGATATTGCCAGCGGTCGTAAGTTGCAAGACCTCACGTCTAAACCGTGCGACCCCAAACTCAAAGGTACGAAAGTAACCTTCAAGCCTGACGAGAGGGTATTCGGTCAGGAAGTATTTTCATTCGATACGATTTCAAAGAGAATTAAGGAACTTGCTTTCCTCAACGGCGGAGTAAAGTTTTCCATTACCGACAACCGTCAGTTCACCGAAAGCGGTAAGCCGAAGGTAAAGAAGTATTGTTACGACGGCGGTATAAGCGACTTTGTATTGCACCTCAACGAAGGTAAGACGGCTTTGTATTCTCAACCTGTCTACTGTGAGAAAAAACAAGACAATTTCACCGTTGAACTCGCTTTCCAACATACCGATACGTATACGGAAGGCGTATTCAGCTACGTCAACGACATTCCTACGACCGAAGGCGGAACGCACGAAACGGGATTTAAGTCGGCGTTGACGAGAGCGCTCAACGAATTCGGAAGAGAAAAGAATATCATTAAAGAAAAACAGCAGAATTACAACGGCGAAGATTATAGGGAAGGCTTGACTGCCGTGCTTGCTATAAAAATGCAAAACGTGCAATTTGAGGGACAGACGAAGACCAAACTCGGCAATCCCGAAGTCAAAAATCTTGTGGAAAACCTTTTGACCGACGCGATAAAAGACTTCTTGAACAAGTCGAAAAAAGACGTCATCGACGCAATTTTCGACAAGGCGAAAGTAGCGGCAAAGGCAAGAGAGAGCGCGGCAAAGGCTAAGTCCGTCGCGAGAAATCTCAACAGCATTTCGACGTCCGACCTCATTGGCAAAATGGCGAACTGCACGGGTAGAAAACCCGAGTTTAACGAACTNTTTATCGTTGAGGGCGACAGCGCGGGCGGAAGCGCAAAGCAGGGAAGAGANAGGTCTTGTCAAGCGATTTTACCTCTAAGAGGTAAGCCGCTCAACGTCGAGAAAAAGAAACTCGAATTGATATTGCAAAACGAAGAGATNAAACTCATNATCAACGCTTTGGGNACNGGCTTTGGCAAGGACTTCAATATCGACAACTTAAAATATCACAANGTNATTATCCTTGCGGACGCCGACCAAGACGGCGCGCACATCAGGGCGATACTTTTGACGTTGTTCTTTAGATATATGAGACCGCTCATCACAGGCGGACACCTTTATATCGGTATGCCGCCGCTTTACAAAGTGACGGAAAAGAATACCGTCAANTACGCTTACGACGACGAAGAGTTGAAGACNATATTGGCGGATACGGGTAGAAACTATACGCTCCAAAGATATAAAGGACTTGGCGAAATGAACCCCGAGCAACTTTGGGAAACCACTCTCGACCCCAAAAACAGGTCGCTTATGAAAGTAAGCATCGACGACAGCGCGGAAGCCGAAAGACTTATCGTCACGCTTATGGGCGAGGGCGCGGAAATGAGAAGAGAGTATATTTTCGAATACGCAAACTTCAACAAGGAAGAGACTTTTGCAGAGTCAAAGATTGTACAAAACATAAAGACGAAGAAAGATAGTAAGGTATAGTATGGCAAAGAAACGAGAAGAAGAAATAGTTGATAATTCAAGAATAATAGACGGAACTTTCGAGCANGTATTGCACACGTCGATGATACCGTATAGCGAATACGTTATACTNGANAGAGCGTTGCCGAGAGTAGAGGACGGATTGAAGCCCGTTCANAGAAGAATACTTTATACTATGATGGAATTGGGCACTACGCCCGATAAGCCGCATAGAAAGTCGGCGCGTATCGTCGGCGACTGTCTCGGTAAATATCACCCTCACGGCGACAGTTCCGTATACAACGCAATGGTNAAGCTTGCGCAACCGTTTAATACGAAAGCGTTGCTTGTCGACGGTCACGGAAACTTCGGTTCTGTCGACGGCGACTCGGCTGCNGCAATGAGATATACAGAGGCGAGAATGACGCCGTTTGCGTTGGAAATGCTGAGGGATTTGGATAAAAACACCGTGCCTATGACGCTCAACTTCGACGACTCGCTCGAAGAGCCTGANATANTGCCGAGCAGAATTCCCAACTTGCTCGTCAACGGCGCNAACGGTATTGCGGTAGGTCTTACGACTACGATACCGCCTCACAACTTGCACGAAACTATCAACGGTATCGTCGCGTATATCGACAACAANCGCATTACGCTCNACGATATGATGAAGTATATTCCCGCGCCNGACTTCCCGACGGGCGGAATTATCATAGACAACNCNGGTATTAGAGAAGCGTACGCTACNGGNAANGGNAAAATCGTNGTNCGCGCAAAGACGCATATCGAGGAAGAGGGCGGCCGTAAAAATATCGTCATNACNGAAATACCTTATCAGGTCAACAAATCCGAACTTCTTTCGAGAATAAACGANCTTNGAGAAACGGCGAAAGAATANTTCGGCGGTATTCAAGACATTGTCGACGAGTCGGATAGAATGGGTATGCGATGCGTAATCAAACTNAGAAAGGANGTCGANCCCGAAGTTATGCTTGCGCTNTTGTTCAAAAAGACNAATCTTCAATGCAACTTCAACGCCAATATGACGGCTATCGTAAAGAANAGACCNGANCAGTTGGGATTGTTGGATATTATNAGACANTANGTNGAATTCCAAAGAGAGGTAATTTACAAGAGAAGTAAATANGACCTCGACGTGGCGGAGAAGAGAGAGCATATNATNGAGGGCTTGCTCAAAGCGGTCAACAATATCCGCGANGTNGTNGATATNGTGCTTGACAGNAAGACNTANACCGAGGCTAAGGAAAGACTNATGATTAGGTTNGAACTCACCGAAAAGCAAGCGATTGCAGTCTTGGATATTCCGCTCAAACGTCTCAANAAACTCGATATAAACAAGATGCTCGAAGAGCAAAAGGAACTTCTCGAAAAGATTGCTTACCTNACNGAAGTGACGAATTCNAAGACGAAACAGTACGAAGTNGTCAAGAANGAATTGCTNGAAATCAAGAGAAANTATAAAGACGAAAGACAGAGCAAGATNGTNCACGAGAGCAAAATCACCGATACGCAAATCGACCTCAANGCAAAGATTAAGAGAGACGGNTATTTGGTATTGCATTACAANGGCAACGTNAAATTCGTGCCCGAAAAGGGATACNCTCAAGCGTCGAAGAGCATACCNAACTGCGCTCCGCAAGACCTTGCAAAGAANGTCGTCAAGACNGANAGCGATNCGTTTATATTCGGTATTACAAGCAAGGGCAACGCAATTACCTTCCCGATATCCGCGCTGGGCGACGACAAGTGGAAGAGTAGGGGAATGGGTATCAACAAGATTGCCAAAGTCGACAGCGACGATATACTGTTGAACGTCTTTACGCCAAAGGAACTCAAAGGCAAGAAGATATTGATTGTCACGGCTTTGGGTATGGCGAAGTACGTTGATATATCCGAATTTACTTTTGATAAGAAATCGCAAACTGCGGCAATGGTGTTCAAAGAAGATAACGATTATATTGTCAGCGTAACCGCAGTCGCTCCGCCTACCGTGGACGACGGAACGAGAGAGGCGAGAGGATTTATCCTTGCCGTGACCGCGGATGGTATGACGCTCAACTGCTATGACGACGTGCCTACGCAAGGTAAGAAGGCGAGCGGCGTAAAACTTATGCGTTTAGAGGGTAAAGACAAGATAATTTACGCTCAGCATAACGACGGCGAGGGCGAAATCGTCAGCATACTTGACAACGGCTTGGCAAAGAGAGTAATTCTCGGTTGCATAGATCCTAAGATGCGTATGTCAAAGGGTATCAAACTCAACGATTCAAAAGCGGGCAACTGCATATTTACCGATATAGTCACGCAGCCGTACGACATAGCGATTGTGTTGCCGAACGGTGACGTAATGAGCGTAAATACCGAACAAATCTCTATTGAAGACCGCGCAAATAAGGGTAAAAACCTTATCAAAGCCATTGCAAAAGATAAGAACGTAATGACGATAGGCGCGGCGAGAAAGCACTGTATATTGTAAGATTTTCATATAGCGAAAAGGAGGAAGTAACAATGGCGGCGAATAGCGATTGCGGCGAAAGAAATCGTGAAATCGTGTATAAAGACACGGATAGCGGAATTGTATACGTTTTGCAAGACGGAAAAGCAAAAGTACAAGGTCTAATAGATCTATCAACGTATCATTTGGCAATTCCAAGTAAAATATCGTATGAAAATAAAGAATATACTGTTACGGATATTGGCATCGGAGCGTTTTCGATGAGCGATTTGGGCGGAGTAGAGATACCCAACAGCATTACGAATATTGGAGACGTGGCATTTAGCAATTGTCGGAATTTGACAAGCATAGATATCCCAAACGGCGTGACGGAACTAGGCGAATCGGTATTCAGCGGATGCAATAGATTGAAAAGCGTAAAATTACCAAGTAGTGTGACTTGTATGGGAAATTCTATATTTTTCGATTGTCAGAGTTTGGAAAGCATAGAGATACCAAACGGAGTGACGGGCATAGGAGAATCGGCATTCGATGGATGCGGTAGTTTGGAAAGCATAGAGATACCAAGCAGTGTGACGAGCATAGGAGAATCGGCGTTCGAAGACTGCGAGAGTTTGAAAAGCATCAAAATTTCGAACGGAGTGACGGAGATAGGCAATAATGCATTTTGCGAGTGCGGTAGTTTGAAAGCCGTAGAGATACCAAGCAGCGTGAAGAGGGTAGGAGAATTTGCATTTGAAGACTGCGAGAGTTTGAAAAGCATCAAAATTTCGAGCGGAGTGACGGAGATAGGCGATAATGCATTTTGCGGATGCGATAGTCTGGAAAGTATAGAAATACCGAGCAGCGTGACAAGCATGGGCAACGTTTTATTTAGAGGATGCAACAAATTGACAATATACTGCGAGGCAGAAAGTCAACCTGACGGATGGGCGCATTTTTGGAATGAGAAAGGACTTCCCGTCGTTTGGGGATATAAGGGATGCAATAAGTAATATAAAAAACAAGTATTGAAAATAACAAAAAAAGCAAGCAAGACGCTTGCTTTTTTGATTTCTTGTCCAATTTTTTAACCATTTGGCGTTATTTTTGAGACGATTTTAGAAAAATGCAAACAAATTTACAAACAAATGTTCACAAATATTTGCAAATTGAAAAATAGCGTTTTATACTTTGACTGTAACCGCAAGGAAGTGTAGTTGACTTCGATTAAAGTGGATGGAGGTGATGAAATGAATCAAGAGATGTGGTCAAAAAGTTTACTCACGGCATACAAAATCTTGCCTATGATTGTAAAGAGCATTGACAGGCGGAATATGAATACGGCATTGGGGAGTTTTTCCTATTCGGGGAACACAATGGACGTAATCGACGCTATTATGAACAACAACAGACGAAAGGAGGCTTTGATAAATGCGAAGGTAATCGTGGACAACGCTCTTGCATCGTTAAAGCCCACGTATCGACGGGTGCTCGAATTGAAGTACTTGCAAAGTATGAAATGCGAGGACATAGCAAAAGCTGAGAGTATGAGTCTTCGCAACGTGTTTAGAAGACAGACTTTGGCTTTGGAAGGCTTCGGCAAATATTGCAGGGCAAAGGGCTATGATTGCGAGTGGCTGGAAAAGCGTTACGCCAAAGACCCGATTTTTGTAAAAATCAACGAGCGTCTATCCGCGCGAGCCGAGAAAGAGAGCGAAACGAGCGAGTTGAAAGAAAAGCAAAGGCAAATTAAAGTTGCCGTAGCGCAAATGCTTGGCAGTATTGGGCAGAGTGTAAAAGCGAGAGTGTAGCAAAAAAAATCGGCGGAGTAGGTTGTACCTTCCGCCGAGAGTATTTTGTTGAAATTATTGCGGTTTGCGCTTAGATTTGTTGGGCGCGAAAATCAAGATGATAATCACTACGCAAAGCACTGCGATTACCGCGATAAGAACGTAGCGCTCAAAGTTGTTGGTCGCAGGCGTTGTAGACGGGTCGCTAGTGTCTGGGTTGATAGTAGGAGTAGAGCCGTCGCCGTTTCCGCTCGGAGTGGGGTCGGGAGTAATTTCCGCGGTGTAGCCTGCATTCTCGGGTATACTATCTTTGTTGAAATCGGCAAGGGTAGTATCGCTTGCTTTTATATAGCAAGTTTCAGTTGACGCTGTCAAGACGGTCACGGTTGCTTCAACAAGAAAGAAGTATCCGTTTTCGTTGTGATAATATCCGTAGATTTTCCCGATTGACACCATAGACTTTGGAATAGGAGAAGAAGCACTTCTAGTGTTTTTGTCGTATAAAGGCAACTGGTCTACGTTAACATTTGCCGTTATGGTATGAAAATATGGCGAATCGCCCCACTTTGAAGTGACAGGTTTGCAGTATTGATTGAAATTGGCGTCAGATACGTAACCTTCGTAGCCATTGTATCTTATCTTGACAAAACCGTCGACTTTCTCAACGTATTCAAATGCATAAGTAGAGGGGATATACAACGCTATCATTGCTTCGTCAGACGCTGATATTCGTATACCTAATTCGCTGCCTTTCTCAACGTAATAGTAATTCGCCGGACTTTCGTCGGCAAAACAAACTCCGCTACCTATAAATAGCGTAGAGAGAATAATCATCAGTAGGGTAATAATAATTACTTTCTTCATATATACCTCGTATATTATAACTTAATTATATTCTATTTTGAAAGTTTTTACAATAATATTGACGGATATATTGAACATTTTATCAAAAATTTATATCGAATTATGACGGAAAATGAAATTCTAAACGCCTTACTCTTGATTGAAAAAGAGGAGAGGCGACGAAAAGACAACAACAAATTACTTACTTATAATACCGGCGAAAAGGTACATCAAAAACAACTTGCATTTCACAAATGCCAAAAGCGCAACAGATGGGTATTCGGCGGAAATCGAAGCGGAAAGACAGAATGCGGAGCGGTCGAAGCAGTGTGGTGGGCAAGAGGTATTCACCCTTATAGGCAAAATCGCAAGGACGTCTCAGGCTGGATAGTGTCATTGTCCTACGAGGTGCAAAGAGACGTAGCGCAGAGCAAATTTTTGAGTTATCTCAATCCCGATTGGATAGAGGATATCGTAATGCAGTCGGGCAAAAAGGCCTCGGCGGAGTACGGTATCATCGACTATATTCTTATCAAAAACGTCTTTGGCGGAACGTCGAAGATATCATTTAAGAGTTGCGATCAGGGCAGAGAAAAGTTCCAAGGCGCGTCGCTCGACTTCGTGTGGTTCGACGAAGAACCGCCCAAAGATATTTACGACGAGTGCAGAATGAGAGTAGTCGATAGACGAGGAGATTTGTGGGGAACGATGACCCCGCTCAAAGGACTGACGTGGGTGTACGACGAAATCTATCTCAACTCTTCGCAAGATGACGAGGTATGGCACGAACACGTCGAGTGGGCGGACAATCCTTTTCTAGACGAGGAAGAGGTAAAAAACTTATCCAAATGTATGGACGAAGACTCGCTTGCGTCAAGACGGTACGGCAAGTTCAGCGAAGCGGAAGGTATAGTGTATAAGGAGTTCGACCCGTCGACGCACATTATCGAGCCTTTTGACGTGCCTTTCGAGTGGCAAGACGAAATCTCAATAGACCCCGGACTTAACAATCCGTTGGCGTGCTTGTTCTTTGCAGTAGATTACGACGGAGTAGTCTATGCGGTTGGGGAATGGTATATGGCAGGCAAAGACATAGATTACCACGCAAACGAGATTTTCAAACTTGCTCAAAAACTCGGCTGGCATACCGACGCGAAAGGCAGGCTTACCGCGCTTATCGACAGCGCGGCGGATCAGCATACGCTTGCAAGTCGAAAGAGCGTGACGGAACTCTTCTATGAGAGAAATATACTCGTAAATACCAACGTCAACAAGCAGTTGTTTTCGGGTATAGCGCAGGTCAAGAGTTATTTCGCCGAAGGCAAAATCAAGATATTTTCCACTTGCGTCAATCTGATACGGGAACTTAAAACCTATTGGTGGGGTAAGGGTGATAAGCCGATTAAAAAAGACGACCACGCTTTGGACGCGCTGAGATACTATCTGTCTTCAAAACCGCAAGCGACAAAACTTCCTACGGTACAAACAAGCGAAATTGCTAAGGACAAACAGAAATTGATAAAAAGTCTGTCGAGACGGCAGAACTACTCATAAGGGAGGATAAAGTGAATGAAGAAATAGAAAAAGCGGTATTTCGTCGAGCGGTCGGGTATGACGTGCAAGAGATTACCGAAGAGTATTCAGGTGAAAACGAACTGCTCAAACGCAAAGTAAGCAGTAAGCATTATCCGCCCGATATGACGGCGGTGAAGACGATGTTGGAATTGGGGCTCGACAACGACGAGTTGAAAACGATGAGCGACAGCCAACTTATCGAATTGAAATTAAGATTGTTGAATCAACTAAACGATATGACAAAAGGAGAGGTAGATGAAGATAATAATCCAAAAAAGCAAAGTTAAGTGCGACGTAGGCAAGTGCAAAAATCAGGCGCATTATTCGATAGTTCCCGAGGGCGTGTCGTCCTCGCAGTACGTCAATTTGTGCGAAGAGTGCGCGAGCGATATTTATTCGGCGCTTGGCAAACAACTCGTGCCGAAAAGCCCCCAAAATATGTTGGCAAGAGCCGTCAAGAGAGGTAACGAATGAAGAGAAGTATCGACAAATTCAGAGAAGATATCGTAAACGAAGTACGCAGAGATTACGAGCGCAGAAGAGAGGAAAGAAAACCGCTCGAACTGCAATGGCGATTGAATATGAATTTCTACAACGGAAATCAGTATGCGGAAATCTCGCCCGTCGGCGATATCGAGCAGTACGGCAAACAGTACTTTTGGCAGGAAAGAGAGGTATACAACCATATCGCATCCATAATCGAAACGAGGCTTTCCAAACTCAACAGGTTGAAATGCGGAGTAAGCGTTCGCCCATTCAGTAGCGACGATAGCGACGTCTATACGGCGAAACTGTCTACGCAGATTGTCAAAGCTTTGTGCGAGGAAAACAATCTTCCCGCGTTGCTAAACCAGGCAAGCACTTGGAGCGAAGTGACGGGCAGTTGCTTTTTCAAGACGGTATGGTCGGCAGACAAGGGCAGAATAGTAGGCTCGTCAAAGACCAACAAGAATCTCAGAGAAGGCGACGTAGAAATAAGCGTCGTTCCGCCGTACGAGATTTTCCCCGACAGCGTGTGCGCGTCAAGTCTAGAGGACTGCCAAAGCATTATTCACGCGAAGGCCTATCACGTCGACGAGATAAAAGATATTTGGGGAGTGGACGTGCAAGGCGAAGACGTCAACGTCTTTTCGCTTGACAACGCTCAAATAGGCGGCGGACTTGGCTATGACGCAAGTCTTCCGAACATGATTGACAGCGTGGCTCACGATATGTGCGTGGTGATTGAGAAGTACGTCCGTCCGACGACGGAAAAGCCCGACGGAGAGTTAATAGTCGTCGCCGGCGACAAGTTGCTATACTACGGAGAATTGCCGTATATCAACGAGTTCAACGACCAACGCGGATATCCGTTTACGAAAATCGTCAGCCTTGACAAACTCGGTTGTTTTTACGGCACGAGCATAGTCGAAAGACTTATACCTCTTCAAAGAGCGTACAACGCTGTCAAGAACAGAAAGCACGAGTTTATCAACCGCTTGGCAATGGGCGTAATGACCGTCGAAGACGGCTCGATAGATACCGACAATCTCGAAGAAGAGGGATTGTCGCCGGGTAAGATATTGATATACAGGCAAGGCTCGACTCCGCCGAAGTTGCTCGAATCGGGCAGAGTGCCAATAGATTTTCAGTACGAAGAAGAGAGGATATTGCAAGAGTTTACGACTATATCGGGCGTGAGCGAAATCAGTAAATATTCAAACATTGCAAATCAAATGTCGGGTAAGGCTATCGGCCTTTTAGTCGAGCAAGACGACACGCGTCTTTCAATAGCGACCAACTCTTTGCGTATGGGTATCAAGAGGATATGCGAGCAGATGTTGAGACTATACAAACAATTCTGCAAGACGAGAAGAATGAAGAGATTCTCGGGTGATAACGGCGACGTGGAACTAGCATATTTTACCGCAAGCGATTTGCAAAGCGACGATCTCGTATTCGACAACGAAAACGAGTTGACCGACACTCTCGAAAACAGAAGAAATATGGTGTTGGAACTTGCTCAAATGGGCATCTTCAACGGCGAAAACGGCGGTATTACCAACCGTAACAAACTCAAAATTCTCGAAATTCTCGGCTTCGGCAACTGGGAATCTAGCAGAGATATTGACGAAAGTCACAGAAAGAAAGCGATGAAAGAAAACGTCGATTTCGGCAAGGAAAACGTCGCGGTTGCGGATTACGACAATCACGATTTACACTTGGACGAGCACTTGAAGAGATTGCTCGAAGAAAAGGACGAAAATATCAAGTCGCTGATTGACGAGCATATCAAACAACACAAAATGATGAAGATGATGGAAGCAGGCGTAAGCAATACGCAAGAGGTGAAAAATGGCTGAAATTACTGAAGATATTACCCAACCGAGCGTCGAAGATAATACGGCGCAAGACTATATACAACCGCAAGAAGAAAACGACGGCTCTAAGATAGAAGAAGTACAAGAGGTAGAAGAGAATGGGGAGCAAAACGAAGACACTCCCATTGAAAACGAAAAAGCCGTGTACGAAGAAGAGGGCTGGCAGGCAAGGGTAGAGGAATTTTTCGAGAAATATCCCGTAGCCAAAGGGTTCGCGTCTATGATAGGGGAACAGATTGTAAAGGACTCTCAACTCTCGCAAGATAGCAACTGTCTTGAAAAAGCGTTGGCGAGAGTTTTTGACAAAGTCTACGTTCCGCCCAAAGACCTTGTCAAGAATCAAGAGTTTTTGGAAAAATACGTCTATCAAGACGAGAATATCAAAAGCGCGATAATCGAAAGGTATCTTCAAGACCTTGAAAATACCCGTCCGCCAAAGTCAATTTCTTCGAGAGGAAAAATCACGTTGACCCCGCCCGACAGACCAAAGAGCATAGCGGAAGCGGGCAACGTAATCAAATCTATGCTCAATAATAGGAGGATATAATGGTAACATTAGAAACAGCAGAAAAGGCGCTTAAAAGCGTGTATTTGAACGTGGTAGCGGATCAACTTAACGTGGGTGTAAATCCGCTTTTGGCAAAGATTGAACAGACGAACGCCGACGTATGGGGCAAGGAAATAATTAAACTCGTGCCTTACGGCTTGAACGGCGGNGTCGGAGCGGGTACGGAAACGGGCGCGCTTCCTACACCTGCGCCAAACAACTACGATAGATTTAAGTTGGAACTCAAAAACCTCTACGGTACGATTGAGCTTTCCGACAAGGCGATAAGAGCNTCNCAATCCAACACTGGCGCNTTCGTCAACTTGCTCAACGCGGAAATGGAAGGCTTGCTCAAAGCGTCCAAATTCAACCTCGGCAGAATGTTGTACGGCGACGGAAGCGGTACTTTGGCAAAGGTNGCAACCGCTCAGTCCACCGCAAGCGCAACGATTGAGTTGGACAGNGTAAGAAATATTATGGAAGGAATGGTCGTTNACGTAATCGGNACTAGCGGAAGCGCGTACGCGGATTANACCGGCGTNAGAGTAAAGAGCGTGGATAGAGTAAACAAGACTATTACTCTCGACACTNCGCCTACGACAAAAGTCGCTAAGGACGACGTCNTAACCGTTCANGGNTCNAAAAACAACGAATTGACGGGTCTTGGCGCAATCTTCTCGGATAAAGATTTGTACGGNTTGTCNAGAGCGGGAAGAAGTTGGCTTAGCCCCAAAGAGTACAAGACGGTGGGCGCTATTTCGTCCGGCAAAATTCANAGCGCAATCGACTATATCGACGAAGTCGCNGGAAGNCAAATCGACTTTATCGTATGTTCCTACGACGTAAGAAGGGCGTATCTCGAACATCTTTCGCTTACCCGTACCAACATCGATTATATGAATCTCGACGGCGGTTTCAAGGCTTTGAGTTACAACGGNATTCCGCTCGTTGCGGACAGATTCGTNGAGACGGGAAGTATGTACTTGCTCAACAGCAANGATTTCAAGATTCACCAACTCTGCGATTGGAGATGGCTCGAAGGCGACAACGGCAAGGTNATTAAGCAAAAAGCGGGTACTGCAACTTACGGNGCGACCTTGGTCAAGTATGCGGATATGATTTGCGACAAGCCTATCGGNCAGGTNAAACTTTCGGGTATTACCNGCTGATAAATCGAAGATATAGNGTATGAGTTCATTTTAATAAAGAGAGTCATNNGCGANAAGGAGAGAGGCNATGGAAAAACTTTTTGAGGTAAGGAACGATTTGTTTGACGTTTCGGCGCGGATAAAGAGCATAGACGAGAATTACAAAATCTACTTTAACGGGGATACGCGTAGATACGAATTACACCATACGAAGAAAAAACCTACTTATCAACTGACCTTTCCGTTTGCAAGGCTTGACAAAAGAGCGTTGGACTACACGGTAAAGACCGCAATCAAGAACAGAGAACNCATACTCAAAGAAATCGAAGAGCAAAACGCCAANGCGGAGAGGGAGAAACAGCNAAAACTCTTTGAAAAAATCATGGAGAAAGTCGAAGTCTAATCTTCGCTTGGCAATGGAAGGGTGGGGAGACTCACCCTTTTGTATTAAGGAGGAAATATGCTACTCAAAGAAGTAATAACGACGGCGTTGACCTATCTCGGNGACGAGGAAATCGCTCTTGACAAAAACGTCGTCGAACACCCAAAACTCAATACGCTCGTGCGTTGCGCCAACATCGTGATTAAAGAGATNGCGACAGACTANTTGCCGTTGACGGANCANGAGCAAGTCGAGGTGAAAGACGGCAGGATAAGTTANGATTCGCTATCGTATAGGGTACTCGAAGTGTTGAGCGTAAAGAATGCAANAACGGACACGAAGTCGCTTTTCAGACATACGCCGTCTTGCTTAGAGATTGTCAATAAAGANATCGAGCGCGCCGACGTCAAATACAACTATATGCCGACNGACGTAGGCATTGACGACGAATGCCCGATNAGTCCTCTCGTCAGCGCAAAGACGGTNGCTATGGGAGTGTGTTCGGAATTTTGCCTAATCGAGGNAATGTACGAACAGTCGGTGATGTTTTCGGATAGATACAAAGAAGATTTGCGAGGAGCGGTAAGAAANAAAGGCGAGTTGAGAATCAAGCCTAGAAGGTGGTATTGATATGTATTACGACAAAAAGTACAACGTGGTAAAGCCCGAGAGGAAGAAGTTCGCGCTGTCGAATTTCTTGGGATACGACGAAAATAAAAAGTCAAGAGACCTTCCTTGCGACTACGTCGATTGCGCATACAATTATAGATTTAAGAACAACAAGTTGGTCAACCCGTACGGCGTAAGCGAGTTCAAAATCGGCGACTACGTCTTTCCGCCAACGCCTGCCATCAGAGGCAAAGTATGCGTGTTTTGCACGACGATGCTAGTCGAATACGCGACTAAATTTACAATTTTGATTTCGCACGACGGCGGAGTAGATTATTGCGTCAAGGGCGATACCGAGTGGCGACACATAGCCAAACCCAGAGCGTACACGTGCGGAGCGATTTATTATATCGACACCGATCCGATTCTATTTGTCGGGGGTAAAAACGGCGTGGAGTGGTTTTGCAACGACGAATTCTTTACCGCTCTTGAGAAAGAAGTTATAGATATGTGCTTACATTACGAAAGACTTTTTATAGTCGTGGCGGAAAAGCACAACAGCGTGTGGTTCAGCAAGAGCGGAATTCCCACGGAGTGGGATCACGATATAGACAAGGGCGGTTACATCAACTTTGACGGAACTTTGGGCGAAGTAAACACAATCAAGAGTTTCAACAACTATCTATATATTTTTTGCGATTACGGAATATACAGACTTACCGCATACGGCGATCAAACGCAATTCAATTTGAAAAAGATATATACGTCGAGCGGAAGAATTTTTGCAAAAACGGTCACGCAGTGCGGAGAGTATATCGCATTCGTCGGCGAGGACGGATTATTCCTTTTCGACGGTTACGACGTGACCAGATACACGACTAAAATCAACAATCTTATATCCGACGGACTTGACGACGTGTCGGCGTGTTATTCAAACCACAAGTATATCGTATCGTTTACCGACAATACGGATACCGATTACGGCGTGTTCAATGAAGAAAGGAAGAACAATACGTTGCTCGTCTTCGACATTGACGACAAGGGCGTAGAACTTATGAAAGGCGTGTCGCTCAAACATATTTGCGCCGTCAACGAAAGTGATTATTGCAAAGTAGTTGCGCTCAGCGATGACAGCAGAATGTTTGTCCAACTTGACGATAGCGGACTTTATCTAGGCAACCCTATGCTCAAATATTGGGAAAGCGGAAATATAGATTTTTCCAGACCCGCGGACGTCAAAATGATAAGAAGCGTGGAGTATTCCGCCAAAAGCGACTACTATCTCGGCATTATATGCAACGGCGAGAGAAAGGAATTTTTGCTGTCGGCAAAAGAAAAGAAAAGACCTATTTATATAAAAGGTAAAGAATTCAAATTTTACATAAAAAGCGACAACGAAAACGAAGAGATTTACCCGCCGACGTTGGTCGTGGATTTTCTCAAATAAGGAGAGATATGAACAATTTCAGAAAGATGGAGGTTATGCTCGACGAGTTGAGCGAGGATTTCAACGATCATTTGGCTAAGTCCAAAGCGACCTATTACTATATGATGAACGAGGTTGACGGCGTCAAGAAGTTGAATCTCAACGTCTACTCGAAGGGCGGAGAAATAGAATGCGAAATCCTTATGTTGCCCAACTATTCCGTTGGTAGCGAGCCTAGTTGCTCGATTACGGTAGACGGAGAAGAGTTGGAAGGCAGACAAGGTATTATGACGATTGCGCCCATACCTCTCAAAGTCGGTTATCATACGCTTGAATTTGTCACCGGCTCGGGTATCGCTACGGCTAGAGTGAGATTGACGGGCGTACTTTCCGACAGCAAAGAGGCGTAGCGGTAGAATGAACAAGAAATTAAGGCGCATTGCGCTGAGAATAACAAAATACAAGTATTATTTATACTTAAAAGCCAACGGCAAAGTCGCTGGCGGAACAAAAACGGTAGGAGAGAAAAATGACTTGGAATGAATTTAAGAGAAAAGTAAAAGACTTTTTTGCAAAAGACAGTGTCTCGGAATCGGATAAGGCGGAATACGCGCAATCCGAAAAAGAGTTGAATGACAAACTCAAAGAGATTGCGGATAGCTATAATCCGAGTTACGAGCCGAGCAAAGGCTATGAAGATTTGTCCGACGTCTTGCCCGAAGAAATGGAATTTGAATATCGCAAATACGAGGGCGAAGACGAAGAGGGCATCAAGAACAGTACTACTCAAAAGTACAAGGATTTGCTTGACGCGGATTCCAAAATAGTGTCGGACAAGTACGATACGAAAGTCGGCGAGGTGGAAAACAAAAAGCAGTCGGCAAGCGAGGAAAGCGATCTTAAAGCGCAGTCACTTGATAAGAAGTACGAGGAAATTGAAAAGTCGATAATCAACGGACTTATCCAAAAAGGTTTGTATAATTCATCTATAAAAAGCTCGCAAAAGAAAGCCAACGAAGAGGCGAAAGACTATGAATTGAACGAGCTGGCAGGCGAATTAAATAAAAAGATAAGCGCATACGATACGCAAATCGAAAAATTGAGAGGGGAAGAAAACGTCGCTCTCGAAGAGTTGGATTTGTCCTACGCGCAAAAGTTGCAAAAGGAAATCGACAGTTTACTTGAAAAACGTAATAAAGAAATCAACAGTATCAACGATTACAATAACAAGCTCAAAGAAAAAGAAGCAAAATATCTTGAGGACAGAGCGACGGCGATTGAAAAACAACTCACGCAAAGACTCAAAGACGAGCAGTACCTCAAATATCTCGAAAACAAAAACGGATACGCAGGCGAGAAGTTGGAGAACTATACCCAAAGATACAATTTGGCTTTGGAGTATTACAACAGCATACCAAAGAGCGTTGCGCTTGAAATGTTGAACGAAAACACGCAATTGCAAGAATACTTGGGCAATATGTTCGGAAAACTCGTCAGCGAAATCGCTAAAAGGGATTGATATGTGGGATAAAGTTGTAGAACTCGCTATGAGCGACGGATTGTGGGCGTTGCTCTTTTGCGCGCTGTTGATATTCGAACTCAAAGACAGCAGAGGTAGGGAAAAGAAGTATCAAAGCACTATTGCGCGCCTCTCGCAAGACTTGGGATTTATGAACGTAATGAACGATAATATCGACAAAATCCACGAGCAAATGCGAGAGTATTTGGAGAGAAACGCTTGCCGTTTGGCAAAGGAGTAAATATGAAAGAGAAATTGAGAAGTTATGAATTTTGGGTATCTCTAATCAGCGCCGTCTTGGTAGTCTTGCAGACAATGAGCCTAAAAGTAGATATTCCGCATATCACGGAAATCACCACGGCATTCCTCGGCGCGCTTAGCGTCGCAGGTATTTTGAAAAAGAGCAAGAGTGAAGACGAAGAGGAAGTTGAGATTGCTGTTCAAAATAAAGAAGATACTGACTTGAACGACGTTCAAAACAAGGATAATAAAGAAGATAACAATTAAATATAAAAGGCTTTCGCTATATGCGAGAGCCTTTTTCTTTAATCCAAAACTTTGTCGAAATTTTGTCTTTTTAGGCAAATTTTTTTATTTTCTTGCATATTATAGAATATGTTAAATTTCAGCAGAATTCATTTTATCGGTATAGGCGGAATAAGTATGAGCGCGCTTGCTTTTTTGACGAGCGAAGCGGGGGTATGGGTCAGCGGTTCTGACAGAAGTAATTCGGATACTTTGCAAAAACTCATCTCTTACGGCATCAACGCCTACGTGGGAAGCAACAACAGCGTGGTTGCGAAAAGCGACCTCGTGGTGTATTCGAGCGCAATCGGCGACGAAGATCCCGAACTTAAATTTGCCCGTCGCAACAAAATTCAGTGTATGGAACGCAAGGCGTATTTGGCGTTGATGTCAAGCGAGTGCAAGAGCGTGATAGCCATAGCGGGCAGTCACGGCAAGACGACTACGACGGCTATGCTTTGCCACGTTGCGGAGCGTATACCGCTTGAATTTATCGGACACGTCGGTGGTATAATCAACAAGGAAAAGAGCAATTATTTCAATATGGGTCGCGACTATTTTATCACCGAGGCGTGCGAATATCAGCGCAGTTTCCTTTCACTCACGCCCGACATAGGAGTATTGCTCAACAGCGATTACGACCATCCCGACACATATCCCACGCCGCAGGATATGAACGACGCGTTCGTGCAGTTCGTCGAACAGTCGAGAGTGGCGGTCGTCGAAGAAAATTGTTTCAAGCAACTTCGTCTGTCCGCAGTCGACAACGCTAGGGATAAGATATATACTTTCGGCTTTGGCGAGGACGCGGACTTTCGGGCAGTCAACCTCACTCAAAAAGACGGCAAATTCGTATTTGACATACAGTACGAAGGGGGAAGAGTACACAACGTCGCTTTGGAGTTGTACGGCAAGCATAACGTACTCAACGCATTGGCGGTCTTTGCGGTATGCTATTTGATATGGTTGGACGGCAAGGAAGTTGCAAGATATATCGGAAGTTTCTCAGGAGTGGACAGAAGATTTTCCGCGAGAGGAAAATTGAAGAGCGGAGCGAAAGTGATAGTAGATTACGCTCATCACCCGAGCGAGATTTCCGCCACAGTGGACACCGTGCGACTTATGAGCAAAGGCAAGATAATCGCCGTATTCGAGCCTCATACCTATTCGCGTACCAAAGCGCTGTTGGATGATTTCGGCAAATGCTTTTATTGGGTAGACGAGTTGATAATCTTGCCGACCTATTCCGCCCGAGAGAATAGCGAGCAAGGATTGGACGGAAGCGCGCTTGTCAACTTCCTCAACACTCACGGCGAGGGCGCGCTCTATATGGAAACGTACGAGGACGCTTGCGATTACATAAATTCGACTGCAAAGGAAAAAGATATCGTGCTTGTGCTCGGCGCAGGTTCAATAGAAAAATTAGGGGATATGTTAGTTAAAAAGAGCAAGTAATTTACTTGCTCTTTTTTAATGAATTAAATCCGTATTAAGTCCGACAAAATTTGAGCGTTAGCACTTGAAAATTGTCTTGAGATAATTGCTTTGCTTTGCCAAATCGGAGAAAGTCGTTTGCGCTTCGCTGATATCCACTTCTTGCGCGATAAGAGCGTCGACCTTGACCGTACCTGTCGCAAGCATATTGATAGCCGTTTCGATTTCGCCGTAGCCGTCGCTTATGCCGTAAATGGTAAGTTGGTTGTTGACCACAGGGGAGAAGTCGCCTTTGAGCGAAGGATTCGAAGTATCGAAACCGACTATTGCCACCTTGCCGTCTTTTCTTACGTAACTGAGCATTTTGCCGACTTCACCGCAAATATCGCTGTCAAGAATGAGGTATTCCACCAACTTTCCGCTTGTAATTTCTTTAAGTTTTTGCAAGACGTCTTCTTCGACGTAGTTGATACAATAATATACGCCCAAGTCTTGCGCAATCGAAAGGCGAGCGTTGTCGTTGTCAATAATAATAGGTATTGCTTGATAATAAATGCAAAGTTGCGCAAGTATCAAATTGACGGAAGTGCAACCGTAGAGCATGACGTAATGCGTCTTTTCTACGTCCAACTTCTCGATTACGTTGAGCGCCATTGCAATATCTTCGATAAAAGTGAACGCAGTGTCGCTTACGCCCGTAGGCACGGTGTAGATATTGTGAAGCGGGGCAAAGACGTAGTCAGCCAAATAACCGTCGTTATCGAGTCCGTTGATGACGTACTTGCCGTTTTCAAGTCTCGTGTAAGGCGATAACATTACTCTTTGACCTTTCCTCAAAGTAATATCGTCGCTTTCACTGACAAGACCGACGGCGATACGCGTGGGGCAGAGCGGAAGAGTGACGTTGTCCGTCTTTCCTGCGAACGCAACTACGTCGCTGGAACATACTCCTGCTCTTGTGATTTTGATTTTTGCATACTCTTTCAGACTATAAGAGCCTTCTTCGGTTTCGGGTTCGATAGTGAAATTTTTTGTTATTCTATAAGATTGCATAACTCCTCTCCATCTTAAATCGACACATATCCCAATAATTTTAACTTTTGCGTTAATTTTCTTGCGAAAATCAAGCGAACATCTATATTCAACTAATTGCATTATAGCACAGTGTTTCGACTTTGGCAAGTACTTTTTTTTCAATGGGTAAGCCTACGGAATTGGATTGGTTTGAGGGTTATGCTTCCAGTGGTGTTTGCTTTCTTACTCAGAATTATTTTTTAGCGAAACTATGCTAGTAATCGCTAATATAGAGAACCAAAAACTAATAGTATAATAAAGCAAATCCCCACTTCGCGCCCAAACATTTCTATTCTATCCTAATTTTCAGCAAATTGTTAGTACCAATAGAATAACCAAAGTCCTAATACTCTTACACCGCCCATACCCTCAAAGTTTATCCTTATTGCCATAAAAAAATTGAAATAACCTGATAAATATGCTTGACTTATATAAATATTACGGGTATAATCTATGAGTAAATATTGCAAAGGTGAGGTGATAATATGAACGAGAATATCCAACCTAATTATCATGACGTTAAGGTCGTTTGCGCTTGCGGAGCAAGTTTTGTCTGCGGTACAACCAAAGAAGGCGACGTAATCAAGGTAGAAGTTTGTAGCAAATGTCATCCATACTATACCGGCAAGCAAAAGTTGGTTGATACGGGTGGTAGAGTAGATAAGTTCAAGAAGCGTTATAGTTTATAATTCGCTTAGGATCTAATCGATATGAACAATCACGGCGATTGGCAAGTTATTGCCAGTCGCTATTTTCTTTTATTTATAAAATATTTATTTTTATTTTTTTATATTCTAGACAAAATCTTAAATAGATAGTATAATTGTATAATAGAATTGGTATAGACTATAAAAAGGAGCGACAATGGCGAGGAAGTATACTTCTAAAATCGGCGGTCAAGCGGTAATTGAGGGCGTTATGATGAGAGGGGAACGCTCTATGGCTACTGNNGTACGCGACGAGAAAGGCAATATCGTCGTNGAGAGCAGGTATATCAAGCCTGTCAGCGAAAAGCCNAAGTCGCGNAGAATTCCTTTNGTGAGAGGAGTTTTCAACTTTATNGAATCTATGGCTTCGGGCGTAAAGACTCTCATGCGTTCGGGCGAAGTCTTTGAGGGCGANACNGAGCCNGGCAAGGTGGAAAAGTGGTTCGCCAAGAAACTTAANATAAATATATACGATATAATGATGTTCTTTTCCGTCNTCTTGGGCGTTGCGCTCGCGATAGGGCTGTTTTTCTTCTTACCGCTCTTGATAATCACNCCGATTAAAAACGCGGTCGCAAANAACTACGGNGCGGATACNAACAATCTTTGGTACGTCAGCGTACTGTACGCGTTGTTCGAGGGACTGATAAGAATAATAATTTTCGTGCTATATATCGCTTTNACGACGTTGATGAAGACGGTCANGCGNACNTATATGTATCACGGAGCGGAGCATAAGACGATAAGTTGTTANGAACACGGACTGGANTTGACGGTCGAGAACGTGCAAAAGATGTCCACNNTCCACGACAGATGCGGCACGACTTTTATGTTTATAATAATGCTTGTCAGTATCGTNGTATTTTCGATAGTNGGCATATTCGAGCCGTATTTGGCAAGNCTTGGNATATGGAAGAACGTAATTCTNTTCGCATCNAGAATAATACTTTTGCCTATAATTATGGGTATAAGTTACGAGATGTTGAAGACNATGGCGANGTATGACAATATACTCGTCAAGATACTCAAAGCGCCNGGACTTGCTTTGCAAAANCTTACNACCAAGCAACCTGACGATTCTATGGTGGAATGCGCGATTACGGCTTTCAANACGGTAATGGAAATGGACGCCGACCCGANTATTCCCGAGCANAGATTCGACACGAAAAAGGCGTANGAGAANGTCCGCAAAGAGATNAAGACAATGCTAAAAGGNGTGGACGAGAGCGATATCGANTGGATGTTNTGCGAGGCGACGGGCGTCAAGAGAAGTCAACTGCAAGAACTCACTCATATTCGTCAACTTGAATACGAAAAGGTCGTCGAGTACGCAAAGAAGAGACAGACNGGAATGCCGCTNTGGCGAGTNTTCGGNAAAGTGGATTTTTACGGATTGGATATAGAGATAAGCGAAGACGTGCTTTGCCCNNGACCCGAGACNGAATTTCTCGTCGAGCAAGCGATTGAAGTAATCAAATCNGGCGANAGNGTGTTGGATCTTGTGNACNGGAAGCGGTTGTATCGCTTTGGCGATAGCCGANAAATCTCAANGCAAAGTCNTGGCGAGCGATATCAGCGANAAGGCTTTGNANNTNGCAAGNAAGAACGCGGAAAGAAATTCGTTGAGCGANAAAGTCGAGTTNGTNGAAAGCGACGGCTTTGANAAAATCGAGGGAGTATTCGACGNGATTGTCAGCAATCCGCCTTANATNCCGACGAANNANATTGCAAAACTNGANAAAGANGTCAAGGACTANGACCCNAAAATCGCGCTTGACGGCGGNGACGACGGTCTTGACTTTTACAGAATGATTGCANCNAAAGCCCCCGAGTATCTTGCAAANGAGGGATATTTATTACTCGAATGCGGTATAAATCAAGCGGGCGANATAGTNCAAATGCTTGCAAGCGANTTCGAGTGCAAAGTNGTCAAAGACTTGCANGGCGTGGATAGAATNATAGTAGCAAATAAAAAGGGAAACGAATAGATTTATGTTTGAAAAACTGGAATTGATGTTGAAAAGGTTTGANGANNTGACGGCTTTGATAGCCGATTCCGANGTNATAGCCGACCAAGCCAAGTGGCAAAAACTTGTCAAGGANCATTCNCAAATGTCGGGCACGATTGAGCTTTACAAGCNATATCTTGCTTTGCAGAAGAATATCGAAGANTGCAAGGAGATTATCGACGACGGCAGCGANGAGGAAATGACGGCTCTTGCCAAAGAGGAATTGAGNGAGGCNCATAAGCAAACNGAGCAGGTCATAAGAGATTTGAAAGTNTCNATGTTGCCNGTAGACCCCAACGACGACAACAACGTCATCGTCGAAGTAAGAGCGGGCGCAGGCGGCGAAGANGGCGGNCTTTTCGGCGCGGAACTCGTCAGAATGTATATGCGTTTTGCCGAAAGAATGCGTTGGAAAATCAAAGAGATAGATATGAACTATACCGAACTCGGCGGCGCGAAAGAAGTNGTNTTTATGATAAGCGGTACGGGCGCGTATGCAAANCTCAAATACGAGAGCGGAGTGCATAGAGTNCAAAGAGTGCCCGAGACGGAGTCGCAAGGCAGAGTNCACACNTCGACGGCTACNGTCGCNATACTTCCCGAAGCGCCGGATATTCAAATCGAGATACTTGAAAAGGACTTGAAGATAGATACNTACCGTTCNAGCGGAGCGGGCGGACAGCACGTCAACAAGACGGAAAGCGCGGTCAGAATTACNCACTTGCCGACGGGTATAGTAGTCGCNTCGCAAGACGAGAGGTCGCAAATCAAAAACCGCGAGCANGCAATGAGCGTCCTCAAATCAAGGCTTTACGAGTATTACAGCACCAAGGCGGAAAGCGAGTACGCGGCGAACCGCAAGACGCAAGTCGGCAGCGGCGACAGGTCGGAGAANATAAGGACGTACAACTTCCCTCAAAACAGAGTNACCGACCACAGAATAGGNATGACGATTTANTCGTTGGACAACTTTATGGACGGGGATATCTTCTCNATGATAGAGGCTCTTCAACTTGCCAATCAGAACGAACTTTTGTCCCGTCTTGACGANTGACAAATACAAAATAGAAAATCATTTTTACGGAGTGAAATATGAAATATATCAGTACTAGAAACAAAGAAATCAAAGTCACCTCNGCGCAAGCGATAGTCAACGGACTTTCAAAGGACGGCGGACTTTTCGTACCCGAAACTTTCCCCAAACTTGAAAAGGAAGATTTTGANAAGCTTATCGAGATGAGTTATCCCGAAAGATGCGCCAAAGTGCTTTCAATGTACCTTGANGACTATTCTTATGAGGAACTTTTGGACTACGCTACGAAAGCGTATTCGAGATTTTACAGCGAAGANCCATGTCCGCTTGTGAGCGTAGACGAAGGCTTGTTCGTTCTCGAACTNTGGCACGGACCGACCTGCGCGTTCAAGGATATGGCGTTGACGATGNTNCCGCATCTCTTGTCGGCNGCNAGAAAGAAGACGGGCGAGAGTTCCAAGACGTTGATTTTGGTCGCAACTTCNGGCGACACGGGCAAGGCGGCTTTGGAAGGATTCAGAGACGTNGAGGGTACGGATATTATCGTATTCTATCCGTCNNAAGGCGTGTCGGATATGCAAAAATTGCAGATGATGACGCAAGAGGGCGNCAACGTGTTCGTATGCGCAATCGAGGGNAATTTCGACGACGCTCAGTCGGCGGTAAAGACTATTTTCAACGACANGGAAATGCAAGACAAGTTGCTNGCAAACGGATATAAACTATCNTCGGCNAATTCAATCAACTGGGGCAGACTTGCTCCGCAGATTGCNTACTACGTATCCNCTTACTGCGANATGATTTCNTCNGGCAAGATAGAGTACGGCGACAAAGTCAATTTCTGCGTGCCNAGCGGCAACTTCGGCAACATACTNGCCGCNTACTACGCTTCGCTTATGGGCGTGGGCGTAAACAAACTTATTTGCGCTTCNAACGTAAACAACGTGTTGACGGATTTCTTCAACACCGGCGAATANAATATACATAGGGATTTCCANAAGACGGTAAGNCCGTCGATGGACATTCTCATTTCGTCCAATTTGGAAAGACTTCTTTTCGAGTTCTGCGGTCGCGATGACAANCTNATGAGCGAGAGAATGANCGCGTTGAAGAAAGATGGCAAGTATTCCATTTCTATGGACGAACTCAAAAAACTCAACNANATTTTCGCNGTCGGCTANGCNACGGAAGANGATACGTTGTCCGTGATAGACAGCACNCTTGAAGTGTACGANTATCTNATGGACACTCATACNGCGGTTGCGACGAGCGTATACTACGACTATTACGACGCTACCGACGACGATACGGCTACCGTNATCGTNTCTACGGCGAACGCGTACAAATTCCCNTGCGACGTCTACAACGCNTTGGCANGCGANTATATAGACGACGCGAAGAAAGCGACGAAGAAACTTTTNGCTTTCTCGGGCGAGGAAGTACCCGTACCTCTTGCCGACCTTGACAAAAAGCAAGTGAGATTTACCAAAGTAATAGACAAGGCGAATATAGCCGACGAAGTATTGAATTATACGGAGAAGAAATAAGTATGAAGACGATTTACAGCGCAATTCAGCCGTCGGGCATAATGACGCTNGGCAACTATATCGGCGCAGTCAACAACTGGAATAATATGCAAGCCGACAAGGACAACAAATGTATCTTTGCNTTGGCTGACTTGCATACGATTACCGTAAGGCAAAATCCGCAGGACTTTTTCAACAACTCNCTTAGTTTCTACGCATTGTTGATGGCGGTNGGTCTTGACGTAAACAAGAGTNTNNTNTATTTCCAATCGCACGTCCGTCAGCANAGCGAGTTGGCTTGGCTTCTCAACTGCTATACCTACGTCGGCGAGATGAANAGAATGACGCAGTTCAANGACAAGTCGGCAAAGCACGTCGACAANATCAATATGGGTCTTATGGATTATCCCGTGCTTATGGCGGCAGATATTTTGCTCTACGGCGCNGANCTCGTNCCNGTNGGNTACGACCAACTTCAACATATCGAAATCACGAGAGANATTGCGCTTAGGGTAAACAATNTCTACGGCGACGTNTTCAAAGTNCCCGAGGGATTTATTCCNAAAGTGGGNGCAAAGATTATGAGCCTGCAAGACCCCGAAAGCAAGATGAGCAAGTCCGACCCCAATCCCAACGGNGTGATTTCCTGTCTTGACGCGCCCGAAGTAATTATGAAGAAATTNAAAAGAGCGGTCACCGACAGCGATACGNNNATTGCNTACGACCCCGAGAACAAAGCGGGNATATCCAATTTGTTGAGAATACTTGCGGTAGCCGAAGGCAAGAGCGTNGAGCAAGTCGAGGCGGAGTGTCAGGGACTTAGATACGGCGATTTGAAAGTACGCGTNGGCGAGAGCGTTGTCGAGATGCTCAGACCNTTTAGAAGCGAGTACGACAGANTGATTGCCGACAAAGCGTATTTGCTCAAATGCGCAAAAGANGGCGCGGAAAAGGCAAGCGCNATTGCCGAAGTCACGTTGAACAAATTCAAGAGCGCAATAGGCTTCGTGCCAAGACAAGGATAATTATATGTTCGGATACGTCGTTCCCGACAAACTCAATATGTTCATGAAAGACTATTACGCGTANAGGGCGTTCTATTGCGGTCTATGCAAGAGCATAGGCAAGCGCTGTTCGCAGTTGATGCGTATAGGCACGACCTACGATATGACNTTTCTCAANGTATTGACTCACGCAGTTTTGGACGAAGAACTTGAAATGAAGTCGGGTACNTGCGTGCTCAACCGCGTGCAAAAGAAGATGATCGGTTGCGACGACGAGATTACTCGCAAGGTTGTGGATATAAGCACGATACTTGCGCATTATAAATGTGTCGACGACGTGAGAGACGACAANTCGCTTTCAAAGAAATTCGTNGACAAAACTATCATTCGCAAGCATTACAAAAAGGCAAAGAAACTGTACGCNGANCTTGANNCGTATATAGCCGAAAAGTATCAAGAACTTGCTAAACTTGAAGAGGAAAAGTGCGACAGTATCGACAAAGTNGCGGACTGCTTTGCAATGATAATGACCAAGATAGGGGAAGTCGCGTTGGTAGANAAATACGACGACAATCTTCGCAATCTTATGTACAACCTNGGCAAATGGGTGTATTGCGCCGACGCAATCGACGACGTNGACGAAGACTTCAAAAAGGGNAAATACAATCCGTTTTTGCAAGGNTACGAGTACGCGGACAGAGCGAAATTCCTNGAAGACAACAAGCAAAAGTTGGAATTCGTAATGATGAGTTGTTANAATTCCATACTCAATGACTTTGATAAAATTCAGGTAAAAAAATACGAGGGCATATTGACAAACGTACTTTGGTATGGTATGTTGAATAGCACAAGGGAACTGTTAAGGAGAACCGAAAAATGCAAGAAAGTTCATATTTGATTTTGGGTTTGGGCGAGAACGCGACTTTGCAAGAAGTCGAGAACGCATACAAGGCGCTCAAAGAAAAATATCAAAAGCAGTGTTTTGAAGAGGGGGAGACGGGTAGTTTCGCCGCAAAAATGCTGTCCAAAATCAAAATCGCCTACAACGATTGCGTAGACGACATCAAGAAAAAGGAAATCGTCGGAGACGGCTCTATATACGATGCGATTAAGAAACTCGTCGAAGAGAATAAACTCAACGAGGCGCAAGCCTTGTTGGACGAGACCGAACCGAGAAACGGGGAATGGCATTTTTCGCAAGCGCATATCTTTTTCAAGCGCAACTGGTTTTTGGAAAGCAAAAATCAAGTGGAAATGGCTTTGACCTACGACCCCGACAATCAAAATTACAAGACGACTTTGCTCGCTCTCAACAGTATGCAGTCCAAAGCTGACGACGAAATCAAAGCGCAACGTCAAGCAAGAGCAGGTTATTCCGCGCCGCAGGAGACGGGCGGCGGTATGGCAGGAAGCGGACTTTGCTCGTATTGCGCATCGCTATTGCTTTGCAATGCAATTTGTTGGTTTTGTTTCTAATCGGTATTTTATTTATATAATATAATAATATCAATATATAATGGTAGAAGAGAAATCACTACCATTTTTTTATTTATAAAAGAGTTTTTGGCTTGTAAGTGAATTTGCATTTAGTGTCGGGCATCTTTTTGGGACGTAGCCCAAAAAATGATACACCAAATTGCAAACACACTTACCGCCTTGAACTATTGTTATCCTATTGTGGC
>JAAVHQ010000024.1 GCA_014799645.1 Clostridiales bacterium
GTCCCTGTCGAGGTAGAAAAGGTAGTAGAGAAAGTTGTGGAAGTTCCCGTTGAGGTGAAGAAAGTCGTCGAAAAGATCGTCGAAATCCCTGCCGAGAAACCTGCGCCCAAGGCAGCGAAAGCGCCTGCGCCTAGACTCACGCTTGACGAGGCTTATGCGAAATTGTCGGCTGCTCAAAAGAAGATTTTCGACACGCTCAAAGCCTACGCGCTTTCCAAAGACAAGTGCAAAGAGAAGAAGTCGACTTACTTCACGGTGCTTGGACAATCGACCGTCAATCCGCTTGTCAAGTTGACGATTAAGAAGAACACGACCGTTGCGCTTTTCAAAATGGAAGACGAGTATTTCAAAGATATTCGCCGCAACGCAACTAGCGATGGATCGAAGATAAAGGTAAAAGAGAGCGAACTAGTAGTATCGGACAATCAAGCATTGTCGACCGCAAAGGAAATGATTGATTTACGCGAAGATCAGATTGAGCGCTACAACGAATATCTTCGTGAGCAGCGTTCTATGAAACGCAAGTAACCGCACTCGCCACAGACTTTGTTCAAAAGGTTAGTTCCAATAGGATACCCCAAGTCCAAAGGCGGTTAGAGTGTTTGCGATTTATGTGCCTTTATAGTTTTGGGTTTAGATAAGTGTCGATTACTATCTTAGTATCGCTACAAAATATTCGTGCACTAAATGCAAATACTCTTACACCGCCCAAACCCTCAAACCATTCAAATATCGTATTACTGCTTACGCCCTTTATAATTTATCAAATTATTATCACTTATCTATGTAAAGTACTTGTAATTTATTTTTATTTATTGTAAAATATTCTCAATAGAAACATTTTGACTTGCTTAAAGGAGGAATTATATGGCAAAGTATGTTTATCTTTTCAAAGAAGCCGACGGCGACAGAAAAGATCTGTTTGGCGGTAAGGGCGCAAACCTCGCAAAAATGACGTCTTGGGGAATGCCTGTTCCGCAAGGTTTTACAATCACGACCGAAGCTTGTACNAAGTACTACGAAGACGGTAAGGTGATTGCCGACAGCATCGTTGAGGAGATTTTTGACGCTTTGGCAAAAGTCGAGGCTGATGCNGGTAAGAAATTCGGCGACGAGAAAAATCCGTTCTTGGTATCCGTTCGTTCGGGCGCAAGAGCATCGATGCCGGGTATGATGGACACCATCCTCAACCTTGGACTTAATGACGTGTCCGTTAAAGGACTTGCTGCAAAGACGGGTAATCCGAGATTTGCTTACGACTGTTACCGTAGATTTATTCAAATGTTCTCCGACGTCGTTATGGGTACGCCGAAGAGTGAATTTGAGAAGATTATCGACAAAGTAAAAGCAGAAAAGGGCGTTAAATCCGATACGGAATTGACCGCTGATGATTTGCAAACGCTTATCAAACTTTTCAAAGAAGTATATTTCAAGGATCAAGGAAGCGAATTCCCGCAAGATCCGAAAGTTCAACTTATCGAAGCNGTTAAGGCAGTATTCAGAAGCTGGGACAACCCCAGAGCAGTCGTATACCGCCGTATGAACGATATCCCNGGCAGTTGGGGTACGGCTGTAAACGTACAGTCAATGGTATTCGGTAATATG
Organism: Clostridiales bacterium; assembly: GCA_014799645.1. Lineage (GTDB taxonomy): Bacteria > Bacillota > Clostridia > Christensenellales > UBA3700 > RACS-045. Next base: position 1,606 of record JAAVHQ010000024.1, read on the forward strand.
GGNGACACTTCCGGTACGGGCGTTGCATTCACGAGAGACCCNTCGACCGGTGAAAAGAGACTTTACGGCGANTANCTTATGAACGCGCAAGGNGAGGACGTCGTTGCAGGTATCCGTACTCCGCAGACGATTGACCANTTGGCTAAGACCAANAAAGCCGTTTACGACCAGTTCGTNGAAATCGCNGGAAGATTGGAAAAAGCAAACAAAGATATGCAAGATATGGAGTTCACCATTGAAGAAGGCAGACTTTATATGTTGCAGACAAGAAACGGTAAGCGTACCGCTCGCGCGGCTATCAAAATCGCNTGCGACCTCGTTGACGANGGTATGATTACGGAGCAAGAGGCTTTGCTCAAAATCGAACCTAAGCAACTTGATTCNTTGTTGCACCCGCAATTCGACGCTAAGGTNTTGAAGGACGCTAAGCCTATCGCTAAGGGCTTGCCNGCATCTCCNGGCGCNGCTTGCGGTAAGATCAGTTTCTCCGCTGAAGAAGCAGTTGAGAGAGCAAACAACGGCGAGAAAGTCGTTCTCGTNAGATTGGAGACTTCACCTGAGGATATCGAAGGTATGTATAAAGCCGAAGGCGTATTGACCGTAAGAGGCGGTATGACTTCTCACGCGGCAGTAGTTGCCCGCGGTATGGGCGCTTGTTGCGTAGCAGGTTGCGGCGACGTTAAGATTGACGAAGAAAAGAGAGTTATTTACATTGGCGGCAAGACNTACACCGACCAAGANTACCTCTCGCTTGACGGCTCGACNGGTAACGTATACGGCGAGCAAATCGCTACCGAGCAAGCAAGCGTAAGCGGCGATTTCGCAAAGATTATGGCTTGGGCNGACAAGTACCGCGCTTTGAAAGTAAGAACNAACGCAGATTCTCCTGCNGATGCNGCTACCGCAGTTAAGTTCGGCGCAGAGGGTATCGGTCTTTGNCGTACAGAGCATATGTTCTTCGCNGAAGACAGAATTCCGGCTGTTAGAGAAATGATAGTTTCCAAGACGGTTGAAGAGAGAAAGACNGCTTTGGCAAAATTGCTCCCAATGCAAAGAGAAGACTTTATCGGTCTNTACACCGCTATGGAAGGCAGACCCGTTACTATCCGTTTCTTGGATCCACCGCTNCANGAATTCGTACCGCATAAGGACGAAGAAATCGCAGACCTCGCTAAGACGATGGGCTTGACGTTCGAAGAGTTGAAAGAGACCGTTGAGAGTTTGCACGAGTTCAACCCGATGATGGGACACCGCGGNTGCCGTNTNNCNGTAACNTATCCNGAAATCGCAGTNAAATGCAAACGCAAGCGGTTATCGAGGCGGCTCTTGCAGTAAGAAAGAAGGGTATAGAAGTTGTTCCTGAAATCATGATTCCGCTCGTTGGCGAGATTAAGGAACTTAAATACGTAAAAGAAGTAGTAGTCGCTACCGCAGAGAAAATCCTCAAAGCAAACAAGGCTACTATGGAATACCATATCGGTACTATGATCGAAATCCCGAGAGCAGCGTTGACCGCTGACGAAATCGCAAAAGAGGCTGAATTCTTCTCGTTCGGTACGAACGACTTGACCCAAATGACTTTCGGCTTCTCGCGTGACGACGCAGGTAAGTTCCTCGACGAATACTACGGCAAGAAGATTTTCGAATCCGATCCGTTTGCAAGACTTGACCAAGTCGGCGTTGGTAAACTTATGAAGATTGCTATCGAAGGCGGTAAGTCCACAAGACCGAATATTAAACTCGGTATCTGCGGAGAGCACGGCGGCGACCCGTCCACAATCGAGTTCTGCCACAACGTTGGTTTGACTTACGTTTCTTGCTCGCCGTTCAGAGTACCTGTAGCAAGACTTGCAGCCGCTCAGGCAAACATTCTCAACCCGAGAGTTAAACCGCAACCGGCAGCTACGAGATATTTGGAAGAGAACTAATTTCTTAGCAAAAAATAATAGACGTCTATTCAATCGAATAGGCGTCTTTTTAATATATTTAATATTTTAATTGATCAATATGTCGAAATTCCGAGTATATAATCTGACTTGACGTCTAAAAACTTGCAAAGCCTTGCCAAAGTATCCAGCGCAGGGAAGACGTCCTCGCGCATATATTTAGATACCGTTTGCGCCGATACTCCTATTTCTTTCGCTATCGTTTTCTGCGGAATACCGCTTTGTTTGATAGCCTCTCTTAATCGTAATTGTATATTTTCCAAAGTCATCATTGTAATCCTCTATAATAAAATCGCATAATGTGCGATATTTCGCTTGACAATCGTATATTATGCGATTTATAATTAAGTATACAAACTTAAATGGAGGAATTTATGAAAAAGAAATTATTTATTGTAGTTGCAATTGCTCTTTGCGTGGTAATCGGAGTATGTTCTTTTGCAGGCTGCTCAAAACCTACCGGCGTAGATGAGTTTAATGAGTTCAAGCAAAAGATTGTCACTGTATTGAAGGACAATGGCATAAATATTGTCGACACCGATGTCAATCAAACAGCTGAGCCAGCCAATACGGTGGTAAGTCTTGCAAAGTACGTATCGACCAACGACGTTGCCAAAATCAAAGAAATCATTTTGGAAGACAGCGAGTACGTAAGCGATGCCAAAAGAGTAGAAGATGGACGTCAAGAGATATATGAGCAAGCGCTTTTCTTGCCTCTTGTAATAGGCGACGGATTGGTTAACAATCACGATGCAGATACGATTTATAATACTTCGGTACTCATTGATTGTTGGTATAAGTCGTATATGGAATTTAAGACGTCGGGTACGCTCACAACCATATATTGTTACACTCCCACAGCGGAAAAAGCTGAAGAATATTCGGCAGTATGCTATTTAGATTATAAGTCTGAAAATGATTATAATTTCGTTATGCTCAGTGTTGACGAAGACGGTAGAAGTTGTTACACATACGGCAACGAGAAAAAGCAATTTATACATATTGAATATAAGCCGCAAGATAAATTCAATGGCGTATACGTATCTTCCGAAGTAGGCGATGGATATATTTCTTATAACGAGCAGATTGTAGGTAAATGTTTTGAAGTGGTCAAGAGCCAATTCGAAGGTATGAGCGCAAAAGATTATGAATATTTGTCGGAGCAAAAATATACCATTGACGAGACAGAATGGCTCTCGCTTTGCGCAAAGTATTTCCCTAACGTTGAGGAATAATTAGAGATAAGTAATATTATCGTACAATTAAAGCCACTCAAATTCGAGTGGCTTTTTCTATTCAAATGAACACTTGAATTATCTTTATATTTTTAGTATAATAAAAATATGAAAGAAGAATACGTATCCGCCGCATTAGCATTGGAAAGGTTGAAAGCGGGAAATAAAAATTATATAGACGCAAAGATAGCCTCTAACGACGTTTCGCCGGAACTTCGTTTGGACACAAGCAAAAACGGTCAAAAGCCGTACGCGATTATCATTAGTTGTTCGGATTCAAGAGTAATTCCCGAATACGTATTTTCCGCAGGGATTGGAGAATTGTTCGTCGCGCGCGTTGCGGGAAACGTCATTGACAATTTCCAGTTGGGAAGTATTGAATACGCGGCAGAGCATCTCGGCTGTAAACTCGCGGTAGTGTTGGGACATACGCAGTGCGGAGCGGTTGGCTCGGCGATGAAGAAAAATAGCGGTTACGTAGGTTTTATTACCGATGAAATAATGCGCGCTATCGGGGAAGAGCGCGACCCCGTAAAGGCTAGTATTCTAAACGTAAAACATAGCGTATCAAAAATAAAGAATCTATTGAAAAATATCGAAGGACTACAAGTCACGGGAGCGTTGTATCACACGGACAGCGGAATCGTAGACTTTGATATTACTTTTTGAATGGGATAAAATCGCTGTCGACAAGTCCGTCAGTGATAAATGGATATTCCATTAGCGACGCGGACTTCATTGCGTCGTAGCCGTATTTCTTGCGTATTTCATCCAACGATTTATCAAGACGGGCGAGTTTGTCGCTCTTTTGAATATCGTCCAGCATTGAAAGTTGGACGCTTTCACTTCCTAGACTTAAATCAAACGTCGATACGCTCAACAATCGAATGGGCATAGCAATGCGGAAAGAATCGTAAATTTGCATTGCGTAATCGCAAAGCGAACTTGCCGAGTTGATTTTGAGAGGCAGTTTGATTTGCTTGCCGATATACGAAAGGTCGTTGTATCTAATACCCAAATGCATACCGCCCGCGACAAAGTCGTGACGGCGAAGTCTGATTGCGACCATTTCGCAAAGCGCCATAATCACCGCTTTGGCTTCCGCGCGCTCAGTCAAGTCCTTTGGCAGAGTAGTGGAATTGCCTATGCTTTTGGGGATATGCTTGTCATAGTACAATCTTACTTCTTCGTCGTTGATACCGTTGGCGTTGTCGTACATCTTTTGCCCGTTGATGCCGAATTTATCGACGAGAATTTTGGGATTTGCACTCGCAAGGTCGCCGATAGTATTGATGCCAATCGCTTTCAATTTTTGCGTCGTATGTCTGCCAATCATAAGCATATCGGCTACGTCCAAAGGCCAAACCTTCGTCTTGTAATTGTCCTCGTCTATTACCGTCGTCGCGTCGGGCTTTTTCATATCCGAACCGAGTTTTGCAAAAACCTTATTGAAGGATACGCCTACGGATATAGTAATGCCGATTTCGTCTTTTATCCTTTGTCGAAGTTCGTCGGCAATGCGCTCGGCGCTTCCGAAAAGGCGCATTGAAGAGCTTACGTCAAGCCAACATTCATCAATGCCGAAAGGCTCGACCCTGTCTGTATATTGGCAGTATATTTCGAAAATCCTGTCGGAGTAGTGCACGTATTTGTCGAATTGGGGCGGCACTAGCACGAGTTCTGGGCATTTGCGTTTGGCTTCCCAAATAACTTCGCCCGTCTTAACTCCGCATTCTTTGGCTTTTTGGTTTTTTGCCAAAATGATACCGTGCCGCTTGTCGGGGTTGCCCGAAACGGCTACGAACTTGTCTTTCAACGTGGGGTCGAGCATACATTCGACTGAAGCGTAGAAATTATTGGCGTCACAGTGCAGAATTCTTCTCATACGAATATTTTATCATATATACACGAAAATAGCAAACATTTGTTTATATTTTCTTATGGAAAGTTTTGTAAATTTGTTATATAAAGCGATAGATAAAATATAAATTCTAGCACGAAAAAGGAATTGTATGGACAAAGTGGGGCGATAGATTTTCAATGTTTGGTTATATTCTTAATATTTTCAAAAAATTTTTAAAAAAGTGGTTAAAAACAGTTTACTTTTTCTGTATAAGTTGTATAATACTATCGAAATCTGACGGGGAAAATTGTGAATCTTTACTTTTGGAGATAACAATGGTCAGAAATTTGACGAAGGGCAAGCCCTTAAAACAGATTATATTCTTTGCGTTACCGATTTTTATAGGCAACGTATTTCAACAACTTTACAGTATGGTCGACAACATCATCGTCGGCAATACGTTGGGCGAAAACGCTTTTGCCGGTGTAGGCGCGACCACTTCGATAGCATTTTTGATAATAGGTTTCGTACAAGGACTTACCGCGGGATTTGCAGTAAAGACAAGTCAGTATTTCGGCAATCAGGACGAAGAAAACGTCAAGAGAAGCGTAGCGACTTCTTTCGTGCTGTGCGCTATCATAACGGTAGTATTGACGCTTGCGAGCGTGTTCAGCGCAATGCCGTTGCTCCGCATTATGCAGACTCCCGAGGACATTATCCAATATTCATACGATTATATAGTAATAGTATTCGCAGGTCTTGGCGCGACGATGCTTTACAACCTTGTGTCTTCGATTTTGAGATCGCTCGGGGATAGCAAAGTTCCGCTCATATTCTTGATTATCGCGTCGGTAATCAACGTGGCTCTCGACTTGCTCTTTATTATCGTATTCAAAATGGGCGTTGCAGGAGCAGGTTGGGCGACGATAATATCTCAGTTTATTTCCGCTATCGCTTGCGCAATATATATGTTCAAGAAATACGAAATCTTGCGCCTTAACAGACGTCACTTTAAGATGAGTTTGAAATTCTGTTGGGAACATCTCAATATCGGTCTTCCTATGGCTTTCCAATACTCGATTATTGCCGTCGGCATTATGGTTCAACAATCGGCTTTGAACACGTTCGGCACGCTGTACGTCAGCGCGTATACTGCGGCAAGCAAAATCGATAGTATCGTAACGCAAGCGCTTGTCGCTATGGGTAGCGCGGTTGCGACTTACGTAGGACAAAATTACGGCGCAGGTCAGATAGATAGAATCAACAAGGGAATAAACCAAGCGATGCTCGTCAGCGTGGCTCTTGCGCTTGTAAGCGGAGTTATAGTATATTTCGGCTCGAACTTACTGACGGGATTGTTCGTCAAAGACCCAAGCGAAGAAATGCTTGCTCTTTCTAAAAGATACCTATTCTGGCAAGGCGTTTTCTATATCGGCTTGGCAGTAATCTATATCTACCGCAACGGTTTGCAGGGTATGGGATACAGCGTACTTACTATGGTAGGCGGAGTGGTAGAACTCTCTATGCGTGTAGTCGCTTCGCTCTTACTGGTCAAGGTGTTGGACTATCTCGGTTTGTGCTTGTCAAATCCTTGCGCATGGCTGGGCGTAGACGTATTGTATCTCGCAAGTTATTACGTCATCATCCACAACAAGTTCAAGCGTAAGGCTCGTGTCAGCATGCCAAAAGTACAAGTCAAAAAGCATACTCACAGCAAGGGTATCGCTTAATGACAGTATGTTTTTCTCTTACTTGAATATAATTAAATAGATAAGATAATCAGGGGGATTATATGGTAAGACTGAACGAAGATAAAGAAGTCGTCGCCGCTATCAAAGAGGGTTTGAAGCAAAGGGGCGGATATTGTCCTTGCAGAGTGCAGATGATTGAAGAAAACAAATGTATGTGCAAAGAGTTCCGCGAGCAAATTGCCGATCCCAATTTCGAAGGCTATTGCCATTGTCGCCTATACTACAAGTCCAAAGACTGACCGTTTAGACAAATATTGTAAGTCAAATTGTTGTTGACAAATCAGCGTTTTCACAATATAATGAATATACTTATATGGGGCTGTTCCGGATTCGATGGGGAAGGGGATACGGTATAAGCACGCCGAAGGCTCGACTTCGTAAAAACGGAAAATTAAATTTAAACGCAAAAAATAACAATCAAGTAGCTTTCGCTGCTTAATCAGCGAGCTTGTCGACCCGAGAATCCACGGCTCGGTCATCGGCATCAATCAGTGGAAAGGGTCGGGCGCATACGCCTTTAACGTCCGACAATATCAAAGGCTTGCCGAAGCGTTCTTCCGTGAATAGAGGACGTCAGGGACTAATATATGTTCAATAAGCGTGTAGAAAGTGTCGTGCAAACTTGTCCAGACAGGGGTTCAACTCCCCTCAGTTCCACCAAATAACGTCGGCGGAAAAGTCTTTTGGCTTTCCGCCGAATTTTTTTGAAAAATTTTGAAAATTGTCGCCAAAAAGTATTGACAAGCATACCCTATGGGGGTATAATATAGAAAAACAAACAAATACCCCACGGGGGTATAAGGACGGTTGAATATGGATTGCAAGCACGACGGATGCGATTTGACGAAAAAGTTGACGAGTAAACTTTCTAGGATAGAAGGTCAGGTCAGGGGCGTAAACAAAATGGTGCAGGAAGATAGGACTTGCGAGGATATACTCGTGCAGTTGTCGGCGATAACAAAAGCGCTTGAAGGCGTAGCCAAAGATTTGCTTTCTCACCATATCAATCACTGCGTAGTGGACAGTATAGAGAATGGCAACGTAAAAGATATGTTGGACAAACTGCAAGTGGCAGTCGAGTACTATTCTAAAATTTAGGCGAATAGTATTGATAAATAAAGATAAGCACTAAACTGCGAAAGCAGATAGAAATAATTTTTTTTTGGAGGTGCCTTATGAAAAAGGTATTTAAGTTGGAAGATTTGGATTGCGCTAACTGCGCGGCAAAAATGGAGAGGGCGATTGCCAAGATAAACGGTGTGACTTCGGCAAACGTAAGTTTTATGAGCCAAAGATTGACAATCGAAGCGGACGACGCAAGATTTGACGAAATTATGAAAGAGGTGGTAAAAACCTGCAAAAAGGTTGAACCCGATTGCAGAATCATTCTTTAACCCTCGGGAGTCGGTAATATGAAAAAGTTGGCAATGAGTAGAAAGGAAAAGAAAAATCTAACTCGCATACTCGTCGCTCTCGGTCTGTTCGCCATTATATTTATTATAGACAAAGTTATAGGGTTGGATAGCGTATTCGAGAGCAGTTACGGTTGGTTGTTTCCCTTCGCTCTATATTTAGCGGTATATTTTATAATCGGATACGACGTGCTGTGGAAAGCAATTCGCAATATATCGCACGGTCAGGTATTCGACGAAAATTTCCTGATGTGCGTCGCTACGCTCGGCGCGTTTGCTCTTGGTATATACAGAGGCGCAACTGGACAGGAAGTAGAGGGCTTTGACGAAGGTTGCGCGGTGCTTTTGTTCTATCAGGTAGGCGAGTGGTTTCAGTCGTACGCTACGGGCAGGTCGCGCAAATCGATTTCCGCGCTTATGGATATTCGCCCCGACTATGCGAACGTAAAGCGCGACGACGGTTTTGAGCAAGTAGACCCGAGCGAAGTAAAGATTGGCGATATAATCGTTGTCAATCCGGGTGAGAAAGTGCCTTTGGACGGTATTATCGTAAAGGGCGCAACCACTCTTGATACAAAAGCGTTGACGGGCGAAAGTCTGCCTCGCGACGTTGCGGTCGACGGAGAAGTAATCAGCGGTTGCGTGAACTTGACTTCGCAAATTGAAGTGAAAGTCACGAAAGAGTTCTACGACTCTACCGTTTCTAAAATACTTGACCTTGTTGAAAATGCTTCAAGCCAAAAGTCAAAGGCGGAAAACTTCATCACCAAGTTTGCGAAGTATTACACGCCGACGGTCGTTATCGTAGCGGTGTTGCTTGCGATAATCCCAGGCGCTATAACAAAGGATTGGTCAACTTGGGTGTACCGCGCGTTAAGTTTCTTGGTCGTGTCATGTCCTTGCGCTTTGGTTATTTCCATACCGCTGTCGTTCTTTGCAGGTATAGGCGCGGCGTCAAGATACGGTATTTTGGTCAAAGGCTCGAATTACCTTGAAAAGTTTAATAAAGCAAATACCTTTGTATTTGACAAGACGGGAACGCTTACGAAAGGCAACTTTGCGGTAACGAAGATTTCTCCCGAAAGCGATAAAGAGGAGATTTTGAGACTTGCCGCGATTGCTGAACAAGATTCAAATCACCCGATTGCGCGTTCGATTGTGTCCGCTTACGGCAAGGAAGCGGAGAGAGGATACACTCTCACAAATATTGCGGGCTTAGGCATCGAAGCGACGAACGGCGAGGATAAAATCTATTGCGGCAATGAAAAGTTGATGCAGAGTAACGGTATTCAGTTTGAAAAAGAAGAGGGACTTGGCACTGTCGTTTACGTCGCAAGGAACGGACAATTTATCGGCTCGCTTTTGATAGCCGACGAAATTAAAGAAGAATCGGAGCAGGTAATCGGCGAACTCAATTCAATGGGGTGTCAGACGGTTATGCTCACGGGCGACAACGAAGCGATTGCAAAAAGCGTCGCAAGTCAAATAGGGCTTACGGGTTACAAAGCTTCGCTCTTGCCGCAAAACAAAGTCGAAGAAGTCGATAAGATGTTGAGCGCAAAAGGCTCTAACGACGTATTGTGCTTTGTCGGCGACGGAATCAACGACGCGCCTGTGCTTATGCGTTCGGATATAGGTATTGCGATGGGCGGAGTAGGAAGCGACGCGGCAATCGAAGCGTCGGATATCGTCTTGATGAAAGACGACTTGCGCGGAATTGCGCTTGCAAAGCGTATTGCCAAAAAGACTATGACAATAGTGTTGGAGAATATTTGGTTCTCGCTCATCATTAAACTTGCCATTCTCGTACTGTCGGCGTTCGGTATAGCAAATATGTGGATTGCGGTATTCGGAGACGTGGGCGTAGCCGTACTTGCGATTCTCAACGCAATGCGCGTAAATTCTAAATACATTAAAGAGCCGAAAGATAAATGAGCGTCAAAAGTATTGAAAAATTTGTATAATATTGTTATAATAATTATAATAATTAAAAACTTTGGAGCGCATTTATGGGTGGTTTAAGCACGAAGATTTGTAATGGCGTGGAGTATATATACACAAAGACGATGTTCTTTGATTACTTTTATTACGAGACGGATTCATTCAAGGAGATTGAAAATAAGGTTATTGAATTCAATGCAAAGCGTCTTAATGACAGTAATAAAATGCACGACGTGTATTTTGCTCTCGCCGACTGCGAATGGATGTGCGGAGGACTTAGCCAAGAAATCGTGTCCAAAGTGGAAGAGATTGTCGCAAGCGGAGCGGATATAGAATATTGGAAATCTTCTCTTAACGTTCCAACTCGCACATTGGAGCGAAGAGAGAAGGCGTTGACCGCTTTTCTTGAAAAACTCAAAACTCCAAAAGATAAGCCAATGATACGTTGGCATAGAGAAAGATTTGTCTACCCGTTGAAGAAGGGTGACGTGTTCACCTATCACAGCAAGACGCACGACCTTTGGGGATGCGGAGTAGTATTGGATTTGAGAGAAAGTCCATTTCGTCCTTGGGAAGAAGAATTCAACTTCCGCGCGCTTGTTGCCGTATCAGAATACGCTGCGCAGTATTCGCCTGTCTTGGAGTACGCGCTTCAATCAATTGTGAAGGACGTGTATTGGGACGGCGGAAATATGTATACTTTGCCAAAGCGCGATATTATCGTATTGGGCAACGTCGCGGAGCAAATCGACGACGACTATTCAAATTATTTCGGGGCGATAGCCAAAGACGGCGAGGTGGTTTATAATACCAAACAGCGACTTTCATTCGAAGAGCAACTCGTCACGAAGTACGATATCAAAAGAGTAGATAAATTTTCGGTAATCAATAAGCCGATGACGTTCTTTTTCAACAAAAACAATTTGCGCACTACCGAAGACTTTTTGAATGACAAAACGGTCAGGAAATACTTCGCTTATTTATAAATTACGACGCAAGTATGGAAAAAGAACAGCAAAAAGTAAAAAGTAAAATTTAATAGTGAAGAAGTAAAGAGCAAGCAGGGCGCTTGCTCTTTTTTTATAACGAGTGACCGAGCGCATATAGCGGCGCGCCTTTTGCCTGATCTACGAGACGACACTCAGGGTCACGTACGGGAAGTACGCTCACCATTCGGTCGCTCTTGCTAAGACAAAATCCACACCACTCTCTGCGGTCGCAACTATTTTGTATTACTTAAAATAATAATTTGTCGAAAAATTTGGAAAATATTCAAAAAAAGTCAAAATCTTCCAAATAAAGTATACATTTCCTGACCGAAGAATTTCGACACCTCAATGTCAAAATTCGAGATAATTAGACACA
>JAAVHQ010000025.1:0-140149 GCA_014799645.1 Clostridiales bacterium
TAGAAATGACGCTAGGCGTTATCTTGAACGTGAATTGAGTTGAATTCGGATCTAATACGATAGAAGAATTATTGGACTCGACCACTACCGTATAAGTTCCTGCGTCCTTAGGCGTACCGCTTACAGGACTTACTCCAGCCGTATCGCCCACGTAGTACGTAAATTTTAGACTTCCCGTAGGCGTACCCGACGCCCATTTAAGCGATACGTCTTTGCCGGTATACTGATATTCAACAGTAAGCAACGTCACTGTTATTTGCGTTGCTCCTCCGCCCACGCTAAACACGTCGGAATACGGTTCGTCTTTTTCAAACTCATAATTGCCCTCATAGCCCGTCTGAAGTATTGGCAAAGCCTTGAAATACTTCCTTTCCGTTGCGAGCAATTCTATCTCATTTTCTCTAAGCGGATTGTTTATATCCTTGATATTGCCTAAAGCGTCAGTCTCGTAATACAGATAATCTATAATTCTTGATATATTGCTATCGACTCTAAGCACAAGCACATTGAAAGGCACTTCGACGCCCTCGGCTTGCTTATACTCCCATACAAGTATTATTTTTGCTTTTGTTATCTCCCAAGAAGGCAACCTCCAAGCAAAGTCTCCGTCATAACTATTGCTATCGTCTTCAACAGGTTCAACGAAGTTGCCTCTATAAGCCGATTCTACTCTAAATTGAACTCTTACTTCACCGTAAACGTCTACTCTACTCTCTTCTGTCACTGCTCCAAACAATGCCACTTCAAGTCCTTTAGGTACGTTTTCGAGACTTGGGCTCTGCATATATCCGTTGTACTCCAACTTGCCATTGTCTTTCCATATGACAGGGGCAAGATTAAAAACAGCCCTCTCGATTCTCCAAGTTATTGAATACGTTTCGCCATTGCCACTACTTAAGTCAATGATTCTAACGTATGACGTATAATACTCACCGTCTGCGTTGGCATTCGACTGCGAAGTATTTTTATATCCGTTTTTGAAATCATCTATGTTGTAAGTAGTATCAACTGAATATCCCGATGGCGTCGTAACGATAAAAGTATAAGTCTTGTCTATACCGAATACCAAAGGACTAGCGGGATTATATTGCGTCTCAGTGACGCCGATAGCAGTTCTTATGCTCGCGACGGACGACCCGCCTGCGCTCAATCTCCAAACCAAATTTCCCTCGTCTGTCGCCTCGACTATCGTAAGTTCTACGTCATCCATATCTATCTCATAATTGGCGTTGGCAGTATCAGCCTTGTCCCTAATGACTACCTTAATAGTATACTTACCTGCAAGCGGCAACGTCGACGTCTTGAGTTCGACGTCATAAGTAAAGATATTAAAATCATTGTCCTCTGCTTTTATTATTATATCTGTCGCCAAAGGATATTCTGTCGTTGCGCCCGCTCTAACCGCGTATACGTCAAGTGATATCTCGTCGTTGCCAAACGGATGTCTGTCGGCTATTTCCAACGTAATTATGGCGTCGTTTTCTTCTGTGACAGTCAAAGCGCCGTTTGTCAAACCACCAGATATAATCAATTCAAACGGTTTTGGGGTGATAGAGAACTCTATTTCTCTTAGAGCATTTCTGTCAAGAGCATTATCCTCTTTGTCAGCCCATTGCGAATTGGCAGGATCGGTAAGCGTCAACAGCAATGCGTATGTACCTACTTTGCCGCCGTCAAGGACTGTTATAGTATCGCCGAATATAGAAATCTTACCTGTAAATCTATCTGGCACGGATATCTCTACTGCAGCATCTTTAGCGTCTCCCTTTACCCTATAATCGGGATAATTGACAATGAGGAACACTCTATTCTTAGAATTATACTCTTGCGAATTCGACGGGTCGAAATTTACCGCTCCTAATATCGGTATTTTCTGTATCGGCAAATTGAAGTCCTTGGAAAGCGTTTCGCCAGGCTTGATGTAGTAGTCTGTGTTATCCAATTCAGCCGACGCAGTATAATCCCCCACGTTATTTGGCGGATCCGTAGAATTGTACGACGGCGTACCTATCATATTAGTGTAACGAGTGACGACTACGTCAGCGGCATTTGCTTGATCTGCCAAACATATATCATTGGGATTGGCAACGACAGAATATCGTCCCTTTGAGTCTTGCGACCATATCAACCCGACAGGTTTTGCCACTATGGATATAGTCATCTCCTTTCTGCCCGTCGTCTTGTCAATCCATTGCAAATCGGTATTGTTTATCGTAAAGGTAACGATCATCTTATCACCGTTGTGATGCAAATCGGAATGTTGATTAATTTGAACATTGACCATGCTTGAATCGTTAAATTCGTCTGCCCACCAATACTCATTCTGCAAATCTGCAAAAGCGCTTGTATGCTGATAGCCGTTATATTCATAAGTTACGTCGCAAGGAAGAATAAGTCCTTCTCTAACGTAACTGCCAACGACGTTCTCGGCGTATTCACCACCTCTTGCCTCTCCGTCAAGAAACAGCGTAGCAACATTGTAGCGAGTAATGTTGACGCCAACAGGCACGTTTATAGAAGCAACGCCGTTGCTGTCAAATGTAGCGGTTGCTTGATACTCTACCGCGCCGTTGCCTGATTTGTCAACAAATAAAACTACGACGTCGCCTGTCTGTCCCGGCTTAGTTACGATAATCTTTCTGCCGGAGTTAGAAATTACCGGCGCATTGGCTACATTGGCGCTGTCATTATAATTTGTGTAGTCGCTTGTAGTCATATAAATTTTATATGCAGGTTTCGATGACGACGTAGAACTTACCGAAGCCAATGTTGATCCATTTGTGGAAACTGATGCCGCAGTCGCATATAAAATATTTGAAGGAGAAAAGTTGAATGCCGGACGTACACCTAATGTCTCGTTTACAAATGTATGAAAAATATAACCCGATGAAGTGATACGCAAGGCGCTTGAATTGGCTCCATTACGCATAGCGGGACGAAGCCAATACTTATCAGTTATGTCATCTGAAAGCTTAAGATAATTTGCTTTTACCGAATTATCATTGTTGTAATATGGATATGTTCCCGTACTTGTCGTCCAGGCTGGATTAATAATATTCGCATACGACACTTTATTTCCCGTATCATCTAAATCATAAAAGCCGTAATCTATATTGTTAATATCAAAATAATCCAGAAGAAATAGATAATCTTGAGTTTTTTCAATTACGCTTGTACCGCTTTGGCTGGCATATGTACCCGGCGCGCTGGCTATACTAGCCGTCGAATAATGATTACCTCCTGCCCCGACTCTATCTATTGTATACAGCATGGGATCCGACGAATTTCCGCTATATCCGCAAAGAAGCGTCTCGTATTCTTGTGACAAAACTATATTTACTCTCTCTTGTTCTGTAAAAGATTTGTCTATATATGCAGTTGTTGTGCTCCAACTTAAAGTTGGCACCGTAGTTGCATCTGTCACCGGAGCTAAATATTTTGTCTGGTTGAGCCTTGCCCTCATTCTACTTGTGCCCCAATAAGCAAAGTATTCGCTTTCGCATGTAAAATTATACGACGATATACCCAAACAATAATCTGCCCACAACAGCCATGTTTTTCCATTGCCATATTTTGTATCGTTGGTAGAGAGTACACTCCAACTTATTGCGCCTGTATGTTGATTGTCGCCGACATTGCCATAGCCGGGATGATCTGCACTTGAATTTGGATCTTCAGGATCTTCAGAAAGGTTTGAACCAAAGTAAATTGACTGATTCCTCTCGCCTGTAATCACATTCGAAAAATGATCTTCAACAACTCCTTCTGAGTTAAGGTTAAGAACTGAAGCCGCTCCCGGCATAACTGTTGAAGCCTGCGCTACTTCACCTCTTTTGACAAACGATACGCTAGGTAACAACAATGCGACACTCAAACTCAGTATTAGAGCCAAAATAGATAACACTACAACACTTTTTACTTTCCTCGTTTTTATATTCATTTTAACCTCGTTTTTACTCGATTTTTTGTCTAGTCAGGAAAAGTATACTTTTCCTGACTGAAATGACTTGAATAAAAAATTATGATATGTTATTATATACATGTCTAATTATCGCGAATTTTGACTTTCCAGTGTCGAAATTCTTCGGTCAGGAAATGTATACTTTATTTGGAAATTTTTGACTTTTTTGAATATTTTTTATAAAATTCTACAAATTTTGCAATTAAAAAGAAAAAGTCCCTCGTACTTCTTGTACGTTGGGACCTTTTTGTTGCGCTGATTTGGCGGAAAAGATGTTCGAACGTCAAATAAACTTACGAATGCTGTATCCGCTCTTCTCCAACACTTTGACTTGCGAAATAATCGACTCGATAAACTCTTCGTTGTTCTTGGTCTTTTGCATCATATTCAAAAGTTGGTCGGTGGTCTCTTGCGAATCGCCTGACGAGAGCAATTTTCTCAATGCCCATACGCCTTCGAGTTCCTTTTGCGTCAAGAGCAAATCTTCTCTTCTTGTGGACGAACGGTTGAGGTCGATTGCAGGGAAAATTCTTCTTTCGCTGAGTTTTCTATCAAGCGTGATTTCCATATTGCCCGTGCCTTTGAATTCTTCGTAGATTACGTCGTCCATTCTTGATCCCGTATCGACGAGAGCCGTCGCGATAATCGTCAACGAACCGCCGTTTTCGATATTTCTTGCCGCGCCGAAAAATTTCTTGGGATTAGCCAACGCGCCCGGGTCGATACCGCCTGAAAGCGTCCTGCCCGTCGGCGGAATCGTCAAGTTGTACGCTCTTGCAAGTCTTGTCAACGAGTCCATCATAATGACTACGTCTTTGCCGAGTTCCACGAGCCTTTTTGCGCGCTCGATAAGAAGTTCGGACGCATTGCAGTGATGTTCGGGTACTTCGTCAAAGGTGGAATAGATTACTTCGCCCTTGATAGACCTCTTCATGTCCGTTACTTCTTCGGGACGTTCGTCTACTAGAAGTACGAACAACGTCACTTCTTGGTGATTTGTCGTAATGGAATTGGCAATCTTCTTGAGAAGGGTCGTCTTACCTGCTTTCGGCGGTGAAACGATCATTGCTCTTTGACCTTTGCCAATCGGCGCAATCAAATCAAGACTTCTAATCGCGAAATCGCCTCTCGTTACGCTCTTATCCGCGGTGTTGATTTCCAATCTCAATCTTTCCTGTGGGAAAATCGGGGTCAAAGTATCGAAATGAGGTCTTTTGCGCAAATCGTTGAGGTCTTTACCGCTTTCGCCGTCAAATCCGACCATTTTGTATTCTCCCGTCGAGGGAATGTCGTTGCCCTTTTCGTCTTTTTGATATATAAGTTCATATTTTAGATCGGGATTAACTCTATCGACCGATACGAGCGCAGGGGGCTTGTTGTCGCTGTTTTTTCTTGCCATGCCCGTCACGAAGTCGCCCGCTCTAAGTCCCATACTCTTTATCATCTTGCCCGACACGTAGACGTCTTTGTCACCGCACTCGCAGTTTTCCGCGCGCAAAAAGCCGTAGCCGTCGAGCATTTCGAGAATACCGCTTCTGTATTCCGACTCTCCGCCTTTTTCCTCTTCGTCTTGATTGTCGTTCTTGGTATTTTTGTTGTAATTGTTGGGTCTTTCGTAATTGTTAAATTTATCTGAATTTTTGTTGTTATTCTTTTCGGCGTTGGCGTTGTTTCTATCGTATCTACTCTCGAAACTCGACGAATCGCTCACCATACTGAATCCTTCCGACTTCGGCGGTCTTCCCAAAGCCTTGCGCTGAACGGGTTCTTGTTCGACTTCGTTTTGCTCTAAGGCCTTTTGCTCTTCGATTATCTTGAAATACTCTTCTACAATTTCCGCCTTTTTCTTCGTCGTCGGCGACTTGATACCCGCTTCTCTCGCAATAATTCTCAGGGTATGTATCGTCATATTTTTGAAGTCTTCTTCAGTGTAGACGACACGTTTTTCAACAAGCGTATTCGATTGCTCTTCGCCACTTTCTTTCGCATCTTTGTTCGAGTCTGCGCCGATTGCGCAAATGCGGTCGATAAGTTGCTCCTCGGAAAGATAAGTTACGTCATTGAGTCCCAACTTTCTTGCGAGTTCTCTCAGTTGAAATAGGTTTTTACCCTTTAGTTCGTCCAACGTATAATTCTTTTTTGCCATATTATTCTCCCAAAACGAGTTGCCTTAAAGGCTTATAATAAATATATTTTCTAAAATGTATAATGTGAATAAATAAGTAATTAAATTTTCTACAAAAGAAAAATTTTTATACCGAAAACTTTCGTTTTTGCAAGAGGTATTTCTACCTCTTGCTTAATTTCTTAAAACGCTTCGTCCTTAAATACAATGACTTTCGTCGAATCTCCTTCAAAATACGCTCTGTCGACTTCCAACGTCGTGCCGTCGATTTTGACGATTTGCTCCTCCTCGAACAAGTCCAAAAATTCATCGACTTTGTCTATATCGATTTCGCTCTTTGAAGTCTTGAAGTGCATTGGGATGACGATATCGGGCATAATGATGTCTACGTACTCTTTGGCTTGATTTGCGTCGATTGTATAGTTACCGCCGACGGGTATCATAAGCACGTTGACCGAGCCTATGCCCTCTGCAAGTCTTACGGTACATTCCTCACCGATGTCGCCCATGTGACACAAGTCCACTCCGTCCATACGGTATTTGAAAATGCAGTTGTCGCCGCGCTTTTTGCCCGACTTCTCGTCGTGGAAAGAGTGCATTGCTGAAATATCAACGCCTTTTTCTTCCCAAAATCCGCACTCGCTGATTACGAGCGGAGAACCGGAAACTTTGACCACCGCATTATGGTCTTTGTGTTGGTGCGAGCACGTCACGACGTCAGCCTTGACGTTTGTCATCTCGAAGCCTACGATTGATTTGTCAAAGGGGTCGGCTACAATCGTAGTTCCGGTCGACTCCGTCAACTTGAAACACGAATGCCCCAGCCATTCAATTTTCATTTTACTCCTCGCTTATGTTCATTGCCAGTTGTTGAGGTTTGCCGGCATTAAATTTTTCGATAAGTTCGTGTATTTTATCATGTGGGTCAAGTAATTGACTTACTGATTTCTTTTGGTCGATTGCGGCGATAATGTAAGCCACAAACTTGGACATATCCGCCTGAACGAACCAATTCTTTTGCAAAAGTTCCTCAGTCGCGTAAGTCAAGTTGGTGGAAAGCACCGCGTCGAAAAGACCTGCGTCGTACGCCTTTTGGAATTTCTCAGGTCCTTCGGTAAAGAGTGCGTAAGTCGCCGAAAGGAATATTCTTCCGCAACCTGCCTCTTTGAGTTCCGTACACAATTTAAGCATACTGTCGCCCGTCGCGATAATGTCGTCGGCTACGAAAATATCCTTGTCCTTTACGTCGTTGCCGATATACTCGTGAGCGACAATCGGGTTTCTTCCGTTGACTACGTTTGCGTAATCTCTACGCTTATAGAACATACCCAAATCAGTGCCGAGTACGGACGCGTAGTAAATATTTCTGCTCATAGCGCCTTCGTCAGGACTTACAATCATAAAGTTGTCTTTCTTCATATTGATTTCGGGGAAAGACTTGAGCAACGCTTTGAGTATCTGATAGGTCGGCATAAAGTTGTCGAAGCCCATGATAGGAACGGAGTTCTGAACGCGCGGGTCGTGAGCGTCAAAAGTGATGATGTCGTTTACGCCCATAAATTCGAGTTCTCTCAACATTTGAGCGCAATCGAGCGATTCTCTCGCCACTCTTCTGTGCTGTCTTCCGCCGTAGAGCAAAGGCATAACGACGGTGATTTTGTTCGCCATACCGGTGCAAGCGCCGATAATTCTTTTGAGGTCGGAATAGTGGTCGTCAGGCGACATACGGTTGGGCGTGCCAAACATATTGTACTCAATCGAGTAATTGCCGACGTCGCAAATGATATACAAATCCTTGCCTCTTATGCTGTCTTTGATAAGTCCCTTGCCGTCGCCCGTNGTAAATCTAGGACAGGTGTTGCCGACAAGAAANGTATCTTTGAAAAAATTTTTNCCGCTTGCTTTCGCCTCGTTGTTGTACCAGTTGACAAGGTATTTGTCTACCTTNTTTCCCAACTCCGCAGCGCCTTCCAACGCCAAAATGGCCATATTGGAAGAATCCTTTTCAAAATTGAAAATCGACTCAAAAAACGGTCTCATCTCTGCCTCCGTGTATTATTAAAATTGTATCCTTGTGAATTGCGCCAAAAATTAACACAATTATAGATTATTGTATCAACNAAAANAGAAGTATTAAATTTTCTACTATGTGAATCCATATAGCCTCACTCGAAAATTTTGTAAAACGAGCCNCTNGCNCTTACTACATTGATATAATATCATAGTAAAAATATAAAATCAAGTCTTTTNCCCACCTTTTCGCTCTATAATAACAGTATTATATTGATATAAAAAANCATACCCGAAAATCTCGGGTATGTTTTTGNCTNTAANTTCTNCTCGCAAATCGCGATTTTANTTGATTTTGCCGTATACCAACTTNGTATGGTTGCCNAATTCATCCGCAATAACGATAACGACTTTGTTGTTTCTGCTTCTATTACCGCGAATCATATTGTTGATATACTCCGTATATTCGTCATCGCTCACGTCGTCGCCCTTGGCAAGNGGCAATTTGATTTCTTTGANGTTTCCGCCTACGACAACCAATGCGTTGACTTCAGGAATTTCCGTAGGTCTCATTTCAACCACGTAATCCTTCGTATAGGTCTTGTTGACCAAGATNGGATAGCGGAAGCCGTCTATATCCTCCTTATATGTCATATATCTGTTGCTCTCNTCGGGATAAAGCATGCTTACTATATCGCCCAAATTATCGAGATTGTCAATAAAGCTATCGCTCAAATAGTCGGTAGCGTTTGCCGAAGTCTTTGCCCAACTATCCGACGAGTATGCGGCTACGTTTGAAATACTTCCTTCATTTTCGCCTGCAAATACGCCNTNNTTGCTTCCTCCGCGTTCCGTTCCGCCGACTGCGTATGCGGTAGTTATGCTGCCTTTGTTAAGTCCGACGAAACCGCCTGCNTATTCGCTCGCTTTCGCTCTATTAGTAGCGTAGCTGTNTNCAATTNGACCGTTCGTATCGTTCAAAGCGACAAAACCGCCCGCATAAGAATTCTTGCCGTTTGCGAAAACTTCCGTCCTCTTTGCAACGTTTACGCCGTGATATTCGCCGCTGAACGANCTTGTNATATTGCCGTCGTTGATTGCGACAAGACCGCCCGCGTATACCGCGTCGAGATTGGACGCCTCGACGTTGATAGAACCTATCGCCTCGCTGTCANNTATATTCGCNTGATTTTTGTTGTTCANCACAAGTCCTGCGCCCGCAACGTATTCTAAGTCTTCNGACTTGATATATTCGCCGACTTTTGCGTCAATACTGCCGTAGAAGCCGCTTCCGTTTATAGTCGCTTGGTTGGTAATAACCATACCTGCTACTTGTCTTCCCGACAAATTAGCGTAAACTTGCGAATTTGAAATAGCGCCGCTGTTGAGAATTACCATACCAGCAAGATTAGCGCTGTCCGCCTCGATTGCATCGCTTTGGACGAATACTTCGCTCAAAGTGCCCTTGTTCTCGTAAGCAATAGGCGCAACGAAAATATCCTNTACGTCGCTATCTTCAAAATCTTCCTTAGCGTAACCGACGAAGTCTATTCCCATATAGAAAGNGCCGTCAATCTTCGCGTCTTGAGCGATTTCGTAATACAATGAATATACTTTCTCCGCCCTATCCGATTCNACAACGCCGTTCGTCGGTGAGTTGAGAGTTGCCGACAACCATATTTGACAACGTGAATCTATAACCGTAGATAGTGTCTTTTAGAGTTTCGATTTGNGNNACTTCATAGCCGTCNAAGTTGAGGTTCTTGGCTATTCTATAATCTCTTGCTATGGTTTCGTNNTTATNNTTANTATCAATATAATTNTTNAATATNATATACGCGTACTCGCCTACGCTAGTTATTTCATAGTAGTNGCTGTNAAGCGCGTTGTCGTNTTTNNTTTCCGGTATCTTATAGCTGAGATATCTTCCNTCGGTAACTGCGTCGGAACTTGCAACGTANTTGCTCGAAGAATTGCCTGCCGACACGGTTATATTGTAAAGNATACCGTAATATGACGGGTCTTTTATTAGATATTCATAAGTCGTCTTCGTAGCAGACTCTTCGTCTTCGGGATCGATTTTTTCCTCAACTTCTTTGATAAAGATGCTGTCGAGATTGATTGCGAAAACCANCTTTTCGGGCTTGTTCTGCGCGTCGAAGATTACAGTCTTTTCTACGTTCGAATCAGAATTACCTTCTTCGAAGTAGTACATCGGCTTTCCTTCATTATCTAAGAGTTCTTGCTCCTCGGCGCCGGTATCTTGATTTACTCTGCTTTCGTCTTCAAGTTTAACGCCTTGTCTAAACTCAAACTTAACAGTGTCGCCTTCTACTAATATAATATCAATATATTCNTTGTCCTTTCTTCTATCGGTATAAGACGTGTAAGACATCTTTGCGTCTTCGTCATTATAACTTACGAAATAGTCTTCTCCGTTGTAGCGGACTTTGAGATCGTCGTTCATATTATAGACGTACATTACGCCGTCGACTTTTCGTACCGTGGTCTTTTGCGCCGCGTCGGTATATTCATAAACGTCGTAAGTCTTGTACGTGACGTAGTTTACTTTGCTCGATACGGTCAAAGAGGTGTCGGAATTTTCTTTCTCGCTCTTGCCGTCCGGTTTAAGTCCTTTGAGCGAGAGGTAGAATTGATTTGCGCTTGTGTTGGCGTCAATACTCCAAGTCAATCTTGCCTTGCCGTCCGCGTCGTATTTGAGTTCAATATCACCCTCTTCCACGCCGGAAAGTTTTGTGACCTTGTAATCCTCTTTTTCTTCGCTCCATACGCTGTCATAGTAGATTTCGTTGTCGCCTATCGCTCTTATTGTGAAGTAATAGTCGCCTACTTCGTCATAGTTGAAGTTGCTGCGTTGATAACTCGTGCCGGTAGTGCTGACAGTCTTTTTTTCGACAGTACTGCCGTCGCTTGCGCTACGATAAATCAATTTGAGTTCGTAAGACGTTGCATTCGCAATGCTGTTCCACTGTATTCTCGAAGCATTGAGAGAACTGAACTCGGGTACGGTCAAAGTCGTGGAATTGATATAATAATCGCTACCAAGCAATGAATCGGAATATTCCGAACTGTCTTTTGCAGGCTTAGCGGTTACAGTTATTCTATACTTGTCAAAGCCTTCGAAAATATCGTTACCCTCATCGTTTGTCCTGCCGACAAAACTAAACTCCGTCTGAGTCGTAATTTCTTGATTTATCAATACTTCGTCTTTTCCGTTGTAGACGGATACTGCGTACTCGACTGCGTTGGGCACGGTCTGCCATTTTGCAAGTTTCGCTCCGTTATCGACTTTCACTTGCGGAACGTCAAGCGAATTTCCCTTGTGGTATACTATAACTTCGCTCCTGTCGCTCTTACCGTACTTCACGCCGTCTCCGCACGCTCTTACGGTAATATTGAAATCTCCGTAACCCGTAACAAGAGCGCTGAGATCGTAAGTCGTCGACGTAGTCTCGGCTTTTTCCTCATCTCCTACATAAATAATATAACGCTCCGCGCGCTCGACCTCGTCCCAACTAAGGGCGCTGCCGCTCAGCGCAAGATTTTGAGGCGCTTTAATTTTCTTCAATCCGTCTTCGTCCCTTTGGCACGCTACAAGCGTCAAAAGACATACTGCCAACAACAAGATGACGATAACGTTGACCTTCTTTCTCATAACTACTCCTTTGTAATCACGTTTTACTGCTTTATTATATCAAACCGCTTTAATAATATCAAGCCATTTGTTATATTTTATAATATATAAATATTATGAGACAAATTTCAAATATTATCAATTTTGACTTTTTGACACATTTATTCCATTTTTCTATTGTCTTTTTTGGATTTTTATGCTATATTAACTATACAAGACTTGGGAGGCGGGATTATGAAATTTGGCATGAATATGAAAAAACTGCGCAAAAACAAACGTATTTCACAAGCCGCTATCGCTAAGGCGTTGGAAGTTTCCCAAAGGACTATTTCCCATTACGAAAACGGCACTTGCCAGCCCAACCTTGACGGACTTTGCAAAATCGCCGACATCTTGGAAGTGTCGATTGACGAGTTGATAGGACGCGAATTTCCAAAGAAACAATATTGATAAAATTATAAAAGGTCGAAAGAATTTCTTCCGACCTTTATTTTTATTACTACTCCGCTATATCTACGTTATGTTCGTTGACTTTGCGTATTTGACGGTTGTACCATAGCAAAGAAGGTATGAACATTATCGGCGAAATCAATATTGAACCAATTACGCAGAAAATTATCGAACCTACGAAAACGATCGCCGCGACAAAGAACAGTACTATCTTCATTACTATCAACCATATCAATCCTTCGGGTGAAAATTCAAATATCAACCCAGGCAAACTCAATATATGTCCGCCGCCGGTAAGCACTTCGTAGACCGTGCAATCGCCCCAACCCCATATAAGTTGAGCCGTGAATGTGTACGCCATCAAAGCGAATACGCAACCTACTCCGAATATAAATGAAAACTGCTGTTTTTCCGCTCTAAGCGCCAACACTAAAAACGTAATCAAGAGGGCAAGCGCGGGAATTGCCCCGATAATCAAAGCCAAGTTGCGACGCTTCCTCATACTTGATTTTCTATAATTTACCCTATCTTGTTTTCTCTGAATTTTAATTTCTTCTTGTCTTTGCGCTTCGCGAATACGCTCCTCTTGTTCTTTACGATTGAGTTCCGCGCACGCCTTACAAATCAACTTGGGTTGCGTAGTTTCTTCCTCACCCTCGCGCACTACCTTTCCGCATTGCACGCACACGCCCAACATTTCCGCCTGCGCTTGCTCTTGAGGTTGCGCTACGCTCACGCTCGCAGTAGCCGCCGCTTCCGCCTCAACGACTTCCTCTTCAGCTCCGTCCTCAAAATACGCTATCGGCACTTTGAACAGTTTTGAAATTTTAGAAAGCGTATCAAAGTCCGGTTGCGACTCTCCGCGTTCCCATTTGGAGACCGCTTGATAAGTAACGTTAAGCACTTCGCCGAGTTCGGCTTGTGTCATATTGTTCTTCTTTCTTAGTCGCGCGATTTTTTCTCCGTAAGTCATATTGATTTTTCTCCTATGCATTTTCTCTTCACTTTAGTTCAATTTTACACTTTCAATGAAAAAAATTCAATATTATTCACTCAACCATTAGTTGAATTACTGTATATTCAGTTGAAAAACAACGTTGTAGCGACGAAAAAATACGCTTTGCTCTATTTTTTATTGACAAAGAAATTATTGAAAACTTTGCTCACCAATTTACCGAAACAACGACACATTACTTTGAATACCGTACAAAGCGTAACCTTTAAGTAAAACGCCTTTTGCATTAACTTCATCAAATTAAATTTATATTTTAGGTTTCTAACCCATCTCTTGTAAATTTTTGTTTTACCGCTTGCTATCGCTTTTGCGCAATATTCGCCGCTTGTCAAGCCGTATCTCAATCCCGAAAGCGTAAGAGGGTCGCACGCTCCGACCGCATCGCCTACAAAAAATACGTTGGCATTTATCACGGGCGTACCCACGCCGATGGGTGTCATTGCAGCAGTAATATTCTTCGTATCAACGTCGAAATTTTGCGACTTTAAGAAATCCGCGAACAACTTTTTATAGTCCCTTGCCTTGATAAAAACGTCCGTCATTCCAACGTTTGTAATACCGCCGTAAGAACTTACCCAACAATAACCTCGCTCGGTTATCCCAAAATGAATATCTATCGACTCTTCTTTATCGCTCTCAAAAATCATTTGCAATGCGATATTTCTCTTTTTCCCTTTTTGGTATCTGCTGCCAAAGCCGGTAGTACCGTCGGCAAATACAAGGTATTCGTATTCAAACGCTCTTCCGTCTGATGTCGCGATAGTATTGTTTTGCATATCATGCGCGACTATCGCGCAATTTTCATAAGTCGCAATCCCCTTGTCTTTGGCAAGATTGAAAAACGCGTTGTCAAGTTCCACCCTGTCGATTTTCTCGTTGGTGTAAAGAAATTTATTGACGATATTAAGGCTCTTTTTATGCTTATAAAAAATATTAAAATCTTTGATCAAAGAATAGTGACACTCTTCTAAATTCAAACCCAACTTTTCATACTCGCTTTTGGTCTTGTTTGTGATATAACCTGCGCAACATTTGTATCGCGGAAAAGAGTGTTTGTCTATTATAGCAATACTCTCAATGCCGTTTTTCAACAAATTAAGAGCAGTCGCCACTCCGGAAGGTCCACCGCCCACAACAATAACTTTATACGATTTTTTCTCAATAATTCCTTCTGACATATCTTGATTATAACTTTTTATTTAGAATGTGTCAACACGAAACTCTCACAACCTAGCGAGCTGTTCATTCATATTCTTAATCAGCGGATTCATTATAATACCGACAAGCATACCCGACTTGATATAACAATAAACTTCATTCCATAAGCCGTAAAAAGCGCATTTTGCGTCGCAGTACTTACTTGCGCCGTACTTGCGAATATAGGTTTCGCGCAGATAAAATCTCTTGCCCGTCATATTGTCGAATTGGAACAAGTCGTATTCTCTATCCGCATACGCCGAATTGAGCGGGTCGATAAAACCGCATAGCCTACTACCCTTGTCTACCATAATATTTGCAACATTCAAATCGCCGTGTATCAAGCAGGCTTCTTTGACGTCTTCGGAAAAGATAACGTCAAACTTTTTCCACGCCGATCTCATTGCGGACATAATCTTTTTGGAAAGAGTCTTCTCTTTATACATTTCCTCGGCTTTATCCAAAACGGCTTGCGCAAATGGCTTGTAGTAGTCTAGCCAAGTATCGCAATCGGGATTTAGCGTATCCCCAAACTTCTCATTTGTTTTGCAATGAATTTCGTGTAATGCGCTCGTGACTTTATCTGCGAAGTCCATTCTCTTACGTTTTGTCCAAAGCAACATTCTAAACGACATGAGCGCGCTCTTGCCATCAATCATTTCCATACCGTAGCAATCTACGGGAATTTTCTCGTCGGCTTTTTTGACAAATAATATTTCTGGAATCTTTATCGGGCAATGCGTTGATAGAAGTCGCAAGTCGTACACCTCTTTTTCTAGCATATCCTCTGCTCTAAGCAATTTGACAACAATCTTTTTTCCGTCGGCAAACTTAACGCAAAAAGCAAGTCCGAACGAACCGCCGCCGAGATATTTTATCTCCGCTACGGCTTGCCCCACTTGCTCTTTTACAATTTCTTTCACATACCGAATAGCTGTGTTTTTATCGAGAGGTATCGCCTCCACTCTTTCGACTTTCACAATCCACCGCCTAATATTGTGGTTATATATTTATTATACATCACGCGGTGGCGGTAAATCAATAGGCAAATAACACTCTTCTACAATCAAGATTCGAAAAACGCGTTCTTATCGCCGATATAATAAAAGTACTAATCGTTTTTGATACACAGCCGGAATCAGCGTCAATAGGCACAATGCTATAAATAATTTCCAATTAAAATTTTTCAGTTGTAAGAATTTCTCTTTCATAACTAACTCGCTTTATTTATTGTTTTATTGATAAATGGTTTCACAACTTTCATCACGCACCCTGCCTTTGCGCTGTCTTTTAATAATCTGTTCATATTAATATTTACAGTCTGAGTTGTTTTGTATTTTAAGACCATTTTTACAATCTCATAAATTTCGCTATCGGTAAGCGATATATTTGAGTTTCTTAAAGACGTATATATTTTTTCTTCTAATAATTTGTTATTTTGCTCTGATGTCTCTTCTTTAATTATGTCGCTTGTAGTGTCGTCGACTTGCTCTACTACGTTATCATTATTAATTCTATCATCTGATGATTTTACTGTTTCTTCTTTTGTCTTGACTATTTGAACGCCGCTTTCTATGCTATCTTGAATTTTAATGGCAATAGACTTTTCTCCTTTCCAAAATGATACCATCTTTGACGAATATCCTTTATCTTTTGTTATGATGATATAATAATTGCTTTCAGTATTTTCGTTTTCTCTTATTAGATATCCTAGATATGAGCATAATTGAAAGTCAAGAGCATTTGGTGAGCCTACCGCCACTTTTTTGTATTCAATTTTAGCCTTTGAAATCAATATCTCTTGATGCAAATCAAACGTGATCGTATTTGCCTTATTGCTATAAAATATAATGACTTTATCATTAGAATATAAATTTCCTATACCTTTAAGATTTGTTGAATTTTCGTAATCAATTAAAAATATTGACATTTTTCATTCTCCTTTGTATAATTTATTGTTTAATTTAATTTTACACATTCGACAGAAAATTTCAATATTATTTACTCAACCGTTAGTTGAATTACTGTATAATGAATTGAAAAATGCCCTTTCTAGGGGCATTTCCAAATAAATTTAATTCTAAGGTAGAAGTTTTCCCAAAGATTAATTAGAAAATTTATAGTTCATACGCCATTATATATTCTTCTTGATTTTCGTCAACAATAACAAACCCGACTTTCTTATACATATTGACGGCGTAATTTGCTTTCTGGACGGCAAGCGAAACTCTTTTATAACTTCGCTGTTTAAGTACCGACAAAATATTTTGCATTAAATCAGTACCTATTCCAAATCCTCGATATTCTTTGTAGAGTGAAATCGCAAGCGACGGCGTGTCGTCGTCAACGTGACCGTAATCATTCATAATTCTTGTCCAAACTGCCCCGACGATTTTACCGTCCACTTCCGCAACCAACGCTACGTCGTCTTTTTGCTTGCCAAAGTCTTTGACGTAAACTTGCAGTTCGTCTTTTTGTACAATACTCTTTGGCGGTGGCGTTACGCCTTGCGGAATAAAGATTGCGTTGTACAAAAAATCGTCCAACAATCCGTATTCGCTCGTTTGCATTTCTCTTATGAGGTATTCCATAACTACATACTAACATACCGGTTACGTCAAGTCAATTTATCGTTTTGATTTTTGATATATCCCCACTGCACAGTATTTCGAGATTTTCAAATATTTTTTCGGCAGACCAATCCCACCATTTAAGATTCAACAAAAATTCAATAGTCTCGTCGTCAAATCGCTTTCGGATAACTTTAATTGGATTTCCGCCCACTATATGATAAGGCAAGACGTCTTTTGTTACGACCGAATTCGCGCCGATTATCGCCCCATCGCCTATATGCACACCTGGTAGTATTGTAACGTTTTGACCAATCCAAACGTCGTTGCCTACTACGGTATCGCCTTTCAATGGCAAATCAGCCAATTTAGGCGTTGCTTTTTCCCAACCGTTTCCCATTATATTAAAGGGATAAGTAGTCACTGAATTCATACGGTGATTTGCGCCGTTCATAATAAACTCCACGCCTTTCGCAATAGCGCAAAACTTCCCTATTATCAATTTATCGCCGTTAAAATCATAGTGATGCGTAACGTGTTTTTCAAAATTCTCCGCGTCTTCGTTATCGTCATAATAAGTATAATCCCCGACAAGAATATTCGGATTTTTAACAACGTTTTTAATATAGCAAAGACTTGGAATATTACTGTTTGGAAACGCTTTGTTAGGGTCAGGTCCAAATTTTGGCATAATCTATCCTCCTAAAACGAACTTATGCTTCTACTCCAAGCAAATAATCGGTTGTCACGTTAAAAAAATCGGCAAGTATAATTATGGCATTTGCGTTTGGAACACGCTTTTCACTCTCCCAATAAACTATCGCCGTATGGCTTAATCCTGTAGCTATCGCAAGTTGTGCTTGCGACAAATTTTTCTCAATACGTAATTCTTTTAATCTTTCGGCAAATTTCTTCATATGAAGATATTATCACAAATGTGACTAAATGTCTTGACAAGTCACAATTGTGACTGATATGATAGACCTGTAAGTCACAAATGTGACCGATGGCGAGGTATAAATATGAAAAATTCAAATAATTCAATAACCGAAAAACCGAATTCGCAACTTATTATTGCATATATTGAAAATAATAATTTAACAAAAAAAGAATTTTGCCAACAATGTAAAATTAGTATTTCGACATTTTACAAAATTATAAATGGAAAAAACATTAACCTTATTTCATTATTTAAGATAGCAAAAATTATGAATGTTCCTGTGCACATGTTTTTCAAATAATCTATCTACCGTATAGTAAAACGCTCACTCACGATTCGTTGGTTGGCAATATAGGATTCGTAAGGAGCGAAGCGAGGTCTAGCGAGCATATTCAATGCGAGCGTCACTATTTCGAACTGTCCTATTATTGCCCTTATGAAAAAGATACGCCATAAATTGGCGTATCTTTTGATTTGGTGGGCAATATAGGATTCGAACCTATGACTTTCTCCACGTCAAGAAGACACTCTCCCTCTGAGTTAATTGCCCAAATATTTTGTAAAGTCATTATACACGCGATAAAACGGCAATGTCAAGTGTATAATAGATTTTTGAATTTCTATAACTGGTGGAGATAAGGGGATTCGAACCCCTGACCTATACGTTGCGAACGTATCGCGCTACCAACTGTGCTATATCCCCAGATTGATTATATTCTAGCATATAATCTTTGCATTTGCAAGAAAAAACAAGAAGTCAATGTCAATACTTTAATTCTCTATCATTACTTCTTTGACGGATATTCTATTCAACTTAAAAGCGTAGTAAGTCATCAGTGCAAAATAGCATACGACGAATAGCGCGAGCGTAAGGAAAAACACGGGTACGTCGAAATTATATTCGGGCATACTTTCCACGTCGGCGAAAACGATATTTACCATAATTTTGAGAAGTCCGTATTGATANGCGCTGCCTANCCCAAANCCTANNAATGCAAACGGGACGTATCCGCCGAGTATGCTCAACGANCGCTCTTTCATAGAATAGCCNAACGCTTTCATAAGCGAGACGTTTTTCTTGTTGGAATTTATAAGCGTAGTTACCGCCATAAACATAGTNACTANCGCAAGNATAAGTCCTATCATCAAAATCATATACCCCATTGANGCAGAGGTAAGATTNTCCATAGACAAGCCCATTTGTACCANAGCGGAAAAGCAAAAACTNGAAAANGCGATAAAGAANACAATCGACTTCTTGCCGCTCAAAGTNTTGAGACACATNTGNCNCAAAAATNGTCNNTCTTTNTCNTCTTTGCCNACTTTTGACTTTGNCTTTTCNAATTTACCTTTGAGAAGTTGCAACGNAGGNCTTTGNANCGCAAAATACGCGTATANNCACGANAGCGNGANAAAGACNNNCGTCGGGATAATNACGAGCGCAAAGAGCAATCCCGTATGAAANTGAATNGCGATTTNACCCATGCCCTCTATCGTCATTTCGTCGTATATATACCTCATTGCTATCCAACCGCCGCCAAAGCCGAGNGCGCANCCNACGAATACGCTCAAACCGAATACCCAAAACTTGCTTGCNATTTTTCCGCGNGAATAGCCGAAAGCCTTGATNATACCGAGTTGTTGNGCNTGAGAATCNATATATAATTTNATATAGAAAAACAGCATTATAACNGCAATNGCGNNAAGNANTCCGCCGGTAACGATTGTNGTCAANTTTGCCATAGCAAGTTGCGCGTTGTAAAGCTGAGTCATATACTCTCCCGACAATTCGCTTTCTAGAGGCAANATGTCGAGGTAATAATTCAACATAAANGTACANACGAACACGGCGCAACAGCACACGATTGAGATACCGACGAGTTTAATTCCGTCCTTTACGNTTACNACCATTTTACCACCCTATCTCATACGCNGACTTTTGCNCGTCGTTGTTGTAGACTTCGACAATCTCGCCGCTGTTCATCTTGACNACCTTTTCCGCCATATCCGCNATNTTNGCATTGTGCGTAACCATAACCATNGTAAAGCCNTTTTGTCNTTGCAAATTCNCGATATAGTCNAGNACTTCNCGACCNGTCTTTTCGTCAAGCGCGCCGGTAGGTTCGTCCAAAAANANNATCTTTNGATTTTTGGCAAGCGCTCTCGCTATNCAAACGCGCTGTTGCTCTCCGCCCGAAAGTTGNGACGGCTTGCTNTTNANTTTGTCTTTAAGACCGACAGCCTCNATAATTTGTCCGTAATCNTTGTTGNCNGCCAAATTCGCGCCGAGTTTGACGTTGTCNTCGACGTTGAGNTGCGATANNANAAAATACTGTTGNAANATAAANCCNACTTGCTCTTTTCTGAATTTAGTAAGTTCGTCGTCTTTGAGATTGTCAAGACGGACACCGTTGCACTCGATAAGTCCGCTATCCGCTTTTTCNANTCCNGAAAGCAAACTCAACAGCGTGGATTTTCCCGAACCCGACGCGCCCAAAATCACNACGAATTCGCCGTCGTTTATATCCAACGAAACGCCCTTCAACACTTCTTGCGAATTGTATTTCTTTACTACGTTTTCCGCTTTTATCACAGCCATCCCTCCGTATATTTATTATATCATATCTAATTGATTATAGCAATAAATTCGACCAAGTGAAGTCAATGCTCGTGTTTAACCGAAATACCTATCATAATCGTTTCTTNGTCAGAGTCGTTCCATACCGAATGCGGTATATTGCCATTGACAAGATAAGATTGATTTTCTTTGACTACNATCTCTTCGCTTCCCTGCAAAATCTTTGCTTGACCTTTGACTACCGTAAACAAATGGTCGTGCGAGTGCGTATGCAACTCTATCGGGCCTCCGCCGCCCTTTGCAATATAGGCGATTGCTCCGTCAATAATTTCGCCTTGTTTTCCAAAGAGTTTTTTCGCTTTGAAATCTATATGATTGGGTGGCGTAACAAATTCGTTTTCCATAAAAATACCTCTTATTATCTAAATTTTGATATGAAAAAAGGCGGTCTTTCGACCGCCTTTTGTAAGATTGTCGATTAGTCGATTTTCGGCAAGGAATCAAATCCTTTTTGCAAATCTTCGTCGGTAGGAATATAGTCGCTCATAGTACCTGCCAAATATTCCGAGTAAGCCTTCATATCGAAATAGCCCGTGCCGGTAAGTCCGAAGAGTATCGTCTTTGCCTCGCCCGTTTCTTTGCATTTGAGAGCCTCGTCGATTGCGCCCTTGATTGCGTGAGAGGATTCAGGAGCTGGCAAAATCGTCTCGCATTTAGCGAACTGCACTGCCGCTTCGAATACTTTCGTCTGCTCGTAAGATACGGCTTCCATATATCCGTCGTGATAGAGTTTTGACAAGATAGGCGACATACCGTGGTATCTCAAACCGCCTGCGTGATTTGCCGACGGAATAAATCCGCTGCCGAGCGTATACATCTTTGCAAGAGGCGTAATCTTACCCGTGTCGCAGAAATCGTACGCATACTTACCTCTTGTGAACGAAGGGCAAGAAGCCGGTTCAACCGCAACGAATCTCGTGTTTGGCTTCGTGCCGTCGAGTTTGTCTTTCATAAACGGAGCGATAAGTCCGCCGAGGTTAGATCCACCGCCTGCGCAACCTACTACTACGTCAGGATATTCGCCGAGAATTTCCATTGCCTTTTTGCTCTCCAAACCGATTATGGATTGATGCAAAAGCACTTGGTTGAGCACGCTACCGAGCACGTATCTGCAATTCGGCGTCGATACGGCTTTCTCAACTGCTTCGGAAATTGCGCAACCGAGCGAGCCTGTGGTGTTGGGATTGTCGGCGAGAATTTGTTTNCCGACGTTGGTCGTGTTGGACGGGCTGGGAATTACGTTGCCGTCAAAGACCTGCATAACCGCCTTTCTGAAAGGCTTTTGCTCGTAAGATACCTTAACCATAAATATGTCGAGCGGAAGTCCGAAATATGCGCACGCTTCGGATAGAGCCGTACCCCATTGTCCTGCGCCCGTCTCCGTCGTAAGCGAGGTCAAGCCTTGGTCTTTTGCGTAGTACGCTTGAGCGATAGCCGAGTTGAGTTTGTGGCTGCCCGAGGTGTTGTTGCCCTCGAATTTGTAATAGATCTTAGCCGGCGTGCCGAGAGCCTTTTCAAGATTGTACGCTCTGCAAAGAGGCGACGGTCTGTATATCTTGTACATCTCCAAAACTTCTTCGGGAATATCTACGTATCTAGTCTTTGAATCCATTTCTTGATGTGCGAGCTTTTCGCAGAAGATAGGATACAATTCTTCCTCTTTAACAGGCTTACCCGTACCGGGATTGAGCAATGGTTCGGGTTGCTCTTTCATATCCGCTCTGAGATTGTACCATTGCTTTGGCATTTGCTCCTCTGTCAAATAGAATCTGTGCGGAATTTTCTTCTCCATTTTTGTGTCCTCCAAAATAATTTTCTATAAAAAAATCTTGTCCCTTATGTTTGGGACAAGATTACGTTTTGCGTTCTTGTTTTTATGCCACCCTAATGCGCCATCACGCATCTTCCCACTAACGAGGGGATTCCGTCAGACATTACTCTGCCCTCAAAAGCCCATTCGCTATCTCGCGACTCATTGCATCTCACCAACTGCAATTCTCTGTAAAGCCTCTACCGATAGTTACTTTTCTTTATCTACGGTTTTGTGAACTAAGTCACTATTGAGTTGTTTTATACCACTATATTACGCTCCGCTACCTACGAATGTCAATAGTTTTTTGCAAATTTTTTCAAAAATTTTTTCGAACAAAAATTCGCTTAATTTTATTATAATATTATACGCCCGATTCGCCGTAGTTGGAAAGTACTCTTGCCGACGGGTCGTCGACGTCGCAACCCTTCCACGACTTGTTGGGCATCCAATAATCGACTACCATTTTTGCGTGATGAGGATAATACTTTTCGAATATCTCGCGATACATCAGACTTTCTTTTGTGAACGGCATAGCGTGATACCCATACTTCTTTCTCTTCTCTTCGAATTCTCTATCGCTGTAAAGCGATTGAGCGTACTCTTTGATATAATCGACCATAGAGTGACCTACCGCGTCGGAAAAAGCCGCTTTTTCTCTATACAAAATGCTCTTGGGAAGATAATCTCCCTCGAACGCTTTTCTTAGCAAATACTTACCTTTGTTGTAGACGTTGAGTTTTTTGGACGGGTCAATCGACATGACGTATTTGACGAAATCCAAATCGCCGAACGGCACTCTCGCTTCCAAAGAGTTTGCCGAAATACATCTGTCAGCTCTGAGCACGTCGTACATATAAATCTCTTTGATACGCTTGACCGCTTCCTTTTGGAACTCCTCTGCCGACGGCGCAAAGTCGGTGTACTTATAGCCGAAAAGTTCGTCGCTTATCTCGCCCGTGAGCAATACTCTGACGTCCGTCTTTTCGTGTATCGCCTTGCAAATCAAATACATACCTACGCTTGCTCTTATCGTCGTGATGTCGTACGTTTCCAACACGCGGATGACTTCGTCAATCGCGCCGAGCACGTCCTCTTTNGTGATGATAATCTCTTTNTGGTCGCTGCCGATATAGTCGGCGACTTCCTTCGCGTATTTGAGGTCNATAGCGTCCTCGCTCATACCTATCGCGAANGTGCGGATAGGCTTGCCCAAAATCTTTTGCGCNANNGAACATACAAGCGAACTGTCCAAACCNCCCGAGAGCAAAAAGCCCAANGGCGCGTCCGCGTCAAGTCTNTTTTCAATTCCNGCGACCAACTTGTCGTGAATTTTNGTNAATATNGTCGGCAACTCGTCGGAAGAATATTTCTCNACCTTNGTAATATCGNNNTACTGCGTGAATTTGCCGTCGGCGTANTAATACCCCGGTGGGAAAGGCGCAACCTCTTCGCACAAAGGCGTAAGGCATTTCGCCTCGCTTGCAAACATAATCTTTCCGCTCTTGCTNTAACCGTAGAAAAGCGGTCTGATACCTATCGGGTCGCGAGCGGCGATGAGTTGCTTTTTCTTTGAATCGTAGATTATCATTGCGAATTCGCTATCCAANGTCGCGAACATATCAAGCCCCATTTCGCGGTATAGCGGCAAAATAATCTCGCAGTCGCTGTCCGACTTGAAAGNNTATTTGCCTGACAATGATTGTTTGATTTTTCTAAATCCGTAAAGTTCGCCGTTGCAAACGACGTAGTCTTCGCCGAGAGAGAAAGGTTGCATTCCCTCTTCTGTAAGACCCATAATTGCAAGTCGGTGAAATCCCAAAATTGCCGATTGAAGCGGGACGATTCTCGTATCGTCCGGACCTCTTGAAATCGTTTGCTCAAAAGCCTTTTCAAACTCTTCGAGCGAAACGTCTTTGCCGTCATAACCCATAATTGAACACATAAAGCGTACCTCCGAAAAAAATTACAGCATTCATCCTTATTTTAGGACGAATGCTGTTTCCGCGGTGCCACCTAACTTATTGATACGGGTATATCAATCACTTTTACTTTCTGACAAAAGCATCGGCTGTAACGGGCCTTCCCGTCNCCCCTACTCCCGAAATCGGTTTGGGTTTGCGCTCCTTAGTGTTATTCATTGCGCTTTGCAATCGGGCTTCCACCGTCCCCGAATCTCTGTGTGCGAAAGTGAGCAACTACTTCTCTAAATCTTTGCTTTACAACTTGATTATATTACCNCCATAATGGCTCTGTCAACAAATTTAAAAAAATTTTTCAAAAATTTTTTGCAAAGANANAGAGCAGGTTTTCGCCCGCTCTCTATCTTGAATTTTTACGTTATTATATTATAATTATTTACCGAACTTTGCCGTAAACTTCAAGACGTGTTCTTGATTTGGCAATATCTTGTATTGAGGTTTGGTACAAGCCATAGCNGGTACGTCTCCGCCTACTCCGCGCTGTTTNCCGTCGACGCANANTGTCAANTTGTCNTCTCTTTCGAGTTCNTGCANATGTTGCGCGTTGANGAAGCGTTTCGCAAGTATACGGATGAATCGTCATNTCGAAAGGCTTGTCGATTGCTCTNAGGCTCACGCCGTTNNNNTCGCCAATCTTTGCGTAACGNACNCCCGTATGNTTGCCGTTCTCTTGCGGATATAGATAGTCGTGGATAAAGTNTTCGGCNTTNCCNTTCCACAAGCCGAGTTTTGCCGCCGTCGCTCTGTCGCAATAGTTTTCGTGCGGACCTTTNGCGTACATNTCNACTCCNTCGACNCCGCTNGCNAAGTCNCCAAGTAAANCCGTATCTTTCGAAATCCGTCTTGCAAGGCGTAAGCNTCATAGACATTTCAATNGCGCCGTCAGCGTCGAATTTATATTCCGTGCGCAAGGTCTTTGCAAAGCGCATTTTCCAATTTATCTGAGCGANGACNATNCCGCCCTCTTCTTTGACTGCGATACTCTTTGCCTTCAAAGTCTTTATCGCTTTTCTGAACTTGCCTATTCCCATNATCGTGGTNGCGANAATTCTCGGCACTTGCGGAAGCGCGTCGTTGTCGATNTCCGCTCTCACGAAGTTGGGTTTAATCGGCGAACTTAGCAATTCNTTGCCNTCNNTCTTTGCCGATACNATATAGCCGTTTTTATCNAGNACGTATACCNCGTCNCCTGNGGTGACANTANAATCGTTGCCNTCTTTTGCAAAAGTCGCTCCGCTCTTNNGCNNNGGCGCGGAAAAGTCGAATTCTTTGAGTACGAATTGCTCGTAAGCGACNNTATGTCCGATAGGCGCGTAAGGCGTATCNTTTATAGTNTGCATACTCAAATTGCATACGACTTCTTTATCGCTNGGATATGCAATCTCTTTGTCCAAAAGCTCGCAANTAGCCGTTTCGTCGGGCGCGCAGTCGACTTTGAATTCTCTCGAATAAATCTCNTCGCCTTCCGCTACGATTTTGACTGCTATCTTAAACTCATTGAGGTTGGTGAACCTATATCTATTGCNTACNGTCAAGGTATTGCCGTCCAANGCAAACTCCGCTTGNTGATANTGATATTTCACTTCAAACAGCGCGGGATTNGGCGAGCGGTCNGCTCTTACGATACCGTTGAAAGCAAAACGTCCTGCATTNGGNTTATCCCCAAAGTCTCCGCCNTAGCACCANTTGTCTTTGCCGTTTTCCTGTCTGCGTATNCTCTGGTCTGCNAAGTCCCAAATATATCCGCCTGCCAAGCGGTCGTATTTTTTGAACATATCCCAATAGTCGCTGAAATTGCCAAGNCTGTTGCCCATACAGTGCGCGTATTCGCATTGAATGAACGGCAAGTCGCGATACATCTCNGGCGTNTATTTACTGCCGAGCGGCGACCAAAGCGCATAGCAATGNCGCATGGGCTTGTTCTCGCCAAGTATAGGCATCTTTTCCCANTTNGAATACATCTCGCTNANCACGTCGCCNACCTTGCCCGANTGNTCNGGTTCGTAGTGAATNAAACGCGTTTTGTCGAGTTCCAACACCGCTTCTTTCATTGCGAAAAAGTCTTTGCCAAAGCCNGNTTCGTTGCCAAGCGACCANCTTATTATACACGNATGATTGCGAAGTCTTCTCACCATGTTNGTCGCTCTGTATACGCATTGTTTTACCCAACGCTTACTGCCCTTTGGTATGAACATAGCGAGCCCGTGCGTTTCCAAATTCGTTTCCGCCATTACGAGTATTCCGTATCTGTCGCAAAGCTCNTAGAATACGTCTTGNTTNGGATAATGGCTGTTGCGNATAGACGTGATATTGTTCGCCTTGCAAAGTTGAATNTCNTTCTCTATCAACTCNGCAGGCACTGCGTGACCNTAGTCGGGATGGAATTCNTGACGGTTGACGCCGTAAATCTTTATCGGCTTGCCGTTGAGCAANATGAACGGACCTCTGCCGTCAATCATCGGNTGAATTTTTATCTCTCTGAAACCGAAATGCGACGCTCTCGTATCAANCAACTTNTCGCCGTCGTAAAGNCTTACNTCAACGTCGTACAAATTTGGATACTCATGCGACCAAAGCGCAACTTCGTCAAGGTCTGCCGACAAAGTGACGACGCTAGACGATTCTTGCGCTATCTCGCCTATTTGCTCTTGCATAAGCGCGACTTGCTTGCCTTGATAGGACAACTCTACCTCGACTTTCGCAAGGCTTGCTTCTCTTTCTCTTGAATTGATTGTGACGTCGGTAATAAACTTCGCCGACTTATAATCCGCGCTAAGTTCCGATCTGGTGAAGTAATCGGCGATTTCCACTTGCGGTTTATAGATAAGCCATACGCTGCGGAAAATACCCGATATACGCCACATATCCTGATCTTCCAAATAACTTCCCGTCGTGTAGCGGTAGACCGACACGGCGAGTTTGTTTTTGCCCACTCTCACAAGTTTGCTTATATCGTACTCTTGCGGAGAAAACGTATCTTCGGAATATCCGACAAACTGTCCGTTGATGTAAATATCTCCGCAACTGTTGATGCCTTCAAATCTCAAAAATATGTCTTTGTCGCTCTCTTTGACCTCGAATTGGGTGACGTAACAACCCACCTCGTTCTTGCGCGTCTTGACGTGCGGAATGTCGGCAATATTGAATTGCGATAATGCGTACGGATACATATAATTCGTATAAATCGGTTGTCCGTGACCTTGAATTTGCCAATTCGACGGCACTGTAATTTTTGTAAAGTCTTTCAACTCGGCTTCCGGCAATTCGTAGCCGTACGGGATTTGCTTTGGATTTGACACCAACTTAAAATCCCATTCGCCGTCCAAACATACCGAAGTAGCGTTGCCCTCCTCGTCAATCGGGAAACCCGACGCGTAACGCTTAATTGAATTGACGTCATAAGCGGATAACTTTTTCCAATAATTCATAACAACCTCCTATACCACAATACACATACTATAAGTATTATAACATAGTTATATTGATATTTCAAGAGCAAAAATTTCATTCTATCAAATTGATAATTTTCAATATCTAAAAAAGCAATAAAAAACGGCAAGTCTGATTGACTTGCCGTTTTCGCTACTTGATAATTATTCTTCAGTCTTTTTGTTTTCTTCTTGAGGTTTTTCAGGCTCTGCCTTCTCTTCCTTTTCATCACCGTCAACGGAAACGGAGAAAGACGCCGAAACGCCGACAACGTCGTCAACGGGGATTGAGAATGCAATACCCTTGCCCTCGCTTTTTAGACCTGCGTTGCGGTAGATTGCGTGAAGTACATTGTCCTTAATTTCCGATGGGACTAATATCAATACGATATCTTTATCCGGCTGAATCGCTATATTAAAGAACTGCTCCGCGTCTCTATTTGCAGTACCGCGGGCGTGAATAACCGTACCGCCGCGCGCGCCTTCTTCTTTCGCCGCGTCCATAACAAGTTCCGTAAAACCTGCGTTTACTATACACATAATCATTTCAAATTTGTTCATTTCTTACTACTCTCCTTAACCGCGCGTCTGTTGTTGCTTAAAAAGCGGTAGATAAGCGTACCTATCACGCTTGTCAAAGGTATTGTGCAGGCTATGCCTTTACCGTCCCTTATTGTCTGGAATTTCTCTTCCAACACGCTCATTGCGTCCGGAATTTTATCCTCTTGAATTACTCCGAAAATAACCGCCTTTTCGTTGTCCAAAAGACCGAGAAGACCGAGTATTTTCGCATTTGCCGTACCTTCCGCAAGCACGACCATTTGCATATTTACGTCAAAAGATTGAATAAGGTCGGTATAGTAATCGGCTTTCTTTCTTGCGACTATCGTCATAAGAAGTTTAAGCCTATTGGATCTGACCGTATTCGGCTCGGGGGCTTTTACTTTTTGTTGCTTTGATTCTTTCTTAGCCGCCGCTTTAACAGTCGTTTTTGACGCCGATTCTTGTTTTTTTGCGTTTTTCTTATCGCTCATAGCGTTACCATCCTACTTAAAGTAAATAATCTGCTCGTCGTCGGCTGACAATATTCTGTTCATCGCTATCTTAGCGCGAACCTTCGCCGACATTACGGCTTTGAAACCGAGCGCTTGAATTGTGATGAGCGGGGTCATTGCGACCATAGCAACCACGCCGAAAGCGTCGGTCAAGATATAGTCCGCTCCACCGTTTATCGAGACGCACGCGCCTACGATTAAAGGCAAAATAAAGCTTGAAGTCAACGGACCGCTCGCAACGCCGCCCGAGTCAAATGCAATCGCCGTGTACATCTTGGGAACGAAGAACGACAACCCCAAAGATATTAAATAACCCGGTATCAAATAGTACAACAGCGAGAAGTGACAAATCATTCTGATTATAGATAGGCACAACGAAACGCCGACTGCCAATGAAAGCGCAATCATCATTTCCATTTTCTTTACGCCGCCACCGGTGACTTGTTCGACTTGCTTATTCAAAACGTGTACCGCAGGCTCTGCCAATACTACTACAAAACCTATCACTAAGCCGAATATTGCAAGTAAAGGTTTGGAGAAACTAGCAATCTCCGTGCCGAGTTTGTAACCGATAGGCATAAAGCCTACTTCTACCGCAACTAAGAATATGACAAGTCCTACGAAAGTATATCCGATACCGATACCGATTTGCGCAAGTTTCTGTTTTGGAAGTTTGAGTACCGTGAATTGCAAAATGAAGAAAAATCCTACG
Source organism: Clostridiales bacterium (assembly GCA_014799645.1). GTDB lineage: Bacteria > Bacillota > Clostridia > Christensenellales > UBA3700 > RACS-045. The sequence continues at coordinate 29,549 of JAAVHQ010000025.1, forward strand.
ATAAGTACCAACGCAATCGCCACGTTTTTAACGGTGTTCAAAAGCGCGTGACCGATCAACGCAATACTCTCTTCTACCGTATCGTAAGCCGCTAAGGCGTTCATAGTTTCTTGCGACATTTCCCCATTTGAGAAAAGCGCAAGCGCCATAACCGCAATAATAGGACCTATCGAGCATAAAGCGATAAGACCGAAGCTGTTTTCGTTGGCGTTTCTACCGCCGACTGTCGTCGCAATACCAAAGCCGAGAGCCATTATAAACGGTACAGTTATCGGTCCTGTCGTTACGCCGCCCGAATCGAATGAAAGAGGAAGGAAGTTGTTTTTCCCGCTTTCTATAAGCATTGCGCAGACTGCGAACAACATCAAATAGAAAAACATCAAAAGCATTGAAAGGTCTTTGTGGAATACGATTTTAAGTACGGCAATCAACAAGAATATGCCCACGCCCACGCCTACGGTGACGATTAGCACCATATTGTTCATGACGTCGCTGACTTGCGAGGCAAGGACGGAAAGGTCGGGCTCGGCAACCGTGATAAGCACACCCATTACAAAGCATACCGATACGAGAAGGACGATGTTTTTGGATTTGGTAAGACCCGTGCCGACGTTCTCGCCCATTGGCGTCATGGCAAGGTCCGCGCCCAAATTGAAGAGTCCGATGCCGATGATAAGCAGTACGGCGCAAATCGCGAACGTAATTCTCTCTGTAGCATTCAAAGGCGCTAACGGTGTAAACGAAATTATAAGTACTATAATCGCAATCGGCAAGACCGAAACAAGCGATTCTTTAAGTTTTAATAAAAGCGCCTTTATCATTGTAACTCCAAAATTTATCTTTAATGTGTGCTATATTATATACTATACTAGTATACCTTGACTATTATAACACAGTTTTAAGCCATAGGCAACCGCATACTTTCGTTTTTTGAGATAAATTTTCTTCCAAATTTTACAAATCCAAATAAAATAATTGAGCGTAGAACTGTCGAAATTCTACGCTCATTTTGTTTCAAATATTGTACTCTGCCTTTCCTATTTGAAATATTCTACTACCGCATCAAGGTCTTTAATACTCTTAATGGTTTTGCTGAGAATATAAGTCTTTTGAGAATTGACGTATCTGCCTTGAGCCTCGTCCCATTCTCCGAATCTGCCGTAAGAACTCGTAACGATTGTGCCGTCTGCGAATACTACGTTGCCGCAATAACCCGTGTCGGCGTTGGCGCTGCGTTGCGGATACTCCTCGTCTCCAAGATAGGTATGAGCAAGTTTTACTCTGTAATCGCCTTCAGTTCCGTTTTTAAGGTCATCCCAATCGCCTACCCAAGCAATCCAACCTTCGCTCATCCAGCCTTTGGACTTCAATTCGGGCGCGTATTTAGCAATTCTGTCTGCGCTTCTATCTATAGCTCTGAACGTGATGAACAATCTCCAATTGTCGCCGTCTTTCACCCATTCGGCTTTGTGTCTTTCACCATTGAGCGCGGCAGGCACTTCCTTCGGCTCGCTCCAAGTCTTTCCTTCGTCGGTTGAGAAAGATATAAGCGAATTGATTTTCTTGGAGTTGGATCTCGTCAAAAGACAAAGTTCGTTACCTTCTCCGCCTTCCGAACGAATAACTTCTACTTCGCACATATTTGATTTCTTTTGAATACTTCTATAATGGTTGTCTTCATTATTGAAATACTTTTCGGGATACGACCATTGCATCTTTCCATTCTCGTCAAACGTAAGTATCGTCTTGTAGCAATTCCAACTCTTATCGTGGAAAAGACCCATCCATTCGTTTTTCCACTCGTGCGTAGTCGCGTCTTTAAGTCTTGTAAGAGAACTCATTGCCACAACGCAGTTGAATGCCTTGTAAGCCTGCATCTTTCCGAAATAATCTCTTCCGTAGAAAGTTTCGAACTCCGTCCAAGTCTTGCCCTCGTCCGAAGAAACGCTTGCATTGAAACCGTTCTTTTTATACGACGGGTCGTTGTACCAAGAAGGGTTACCCGAAATCATAATAAGTTTGTCATCGCTTGAAGGAATATTATCTTTATTGAATATAAGTCTGTATACGGTAGGAGTCTCCTGCGACTTTGCCCAAGACGCGGGAACAGTAATATCGCTTGACTCTACGTAATTCGCTCCTTTATCCGTGCTTACTCTTACTTTGACGTTGCCCTTGCCGTGTCCTTCAGGGAACATAGTGAGTATCGTATTGAGATTGCCGGTCGCATCCTTTATAAGTACGGAATCGGGGTGAGCCAAATAATCCGTCGTATTTGTTGGGTCAACTATCGTTCTATAATCACTATCCTTACTATTATCAAAAAGATAAGCATACTCGGAAGGAAGACCTTCGGGCTTGCTTTCCAAATCAATTAGGGGAATGGTATAGTCCTGCCCCTCCGTTATATTGCATCCTGCCAACAACGCCGTCAGCGCCAAAAGCAGTACCAACGTTACAATAACAATTTTTCTACGCATAATTCTCTCCTCCATATACAATTATCATTTTACACTATAAATGAAATAATTTCAACTAGGATTTGCAAATATCTTATAGAAATTACAATTTTACGGTTGTAGGAATTTATTGTGTTGCTATTATTTATCAGGAATTCATATTGATTTTTTAGAGTGTATAATAATAGATACCACTGTAACGACATATAGCAAAATGCACATTATCAATTCTATGCTAAACCAAATATAAAAAGATTGAGCGTTGATTAAATACTTATCGTACAATGCTATTAGATAAATTAGATAAGCGATTTGAAGAATTGCGAGCGTTATGTAGGTAATAGCGATTTCGATTTTTTTATAAGGATTTCGTTTAAGTATCGGATACGCTATAATAGCCGTGAATAAGAGTATAATTATGGTAATAAAATTAATAAAAATTTCATTACGACTCCCGTATCTATCTATCACCCAGTCATGATTCCAATGGGCGGGAATAGTTAGTGGTAGAAATCTCCAAAGAACAATAAATGAGATTAGGCAGAATAAAGACACAAAAATGCTTGCCAAAAAAAGACACTCATTTAGAAAAGTTTTATTTTTACGGCTACGTTTATTATTGTCTTTAAGATTATTATTAACCATATTTTCCTACCTTTATGCTTATTATAGCAGTAGATATAACAAATGTCAAATTTGGTTTATAATCAAAGATATGCAAATGGCACTACGGCTAGTTCTTGATATAACAGCGTCTCGCCAAGTTGTTTAGTGAAAAAGTAATAGTGAAGAAGTAAGAAGTAAAAATGCAAGGCTGTTTGCCTTGCATTTTTGGTGCACCCAAAGAGACTCGAACTCCCAACCTTTCGGTCCGTAGGGTGTTCAAACTACTGTTTTTTGGCACACCTTATCATCTTTTAATTACATTTATTTATCCTTAAAAATGGGCTAAAACAGCGGGTTAGAACGCTATTTTGGCTCTTTTTTGCTTAAATATGCCTAAATTATAGCATAGCAATAACCAAAAGTCAACAACGAGCAATAACGGTCAAATGCACGAATTCTTGCACAAAAGTTAGAATTCTAATTAGAAAAATAAAGGTAATTTTGATTGATAGTGATTGTTGTTAAATTAAAGTTATTTCAAAAAAAATCAATTACTGTTGATATTTAAGGAATTCTTAAAGACTTTTGTTTCTTAAAATGCTATAATATATGTGGAGGTCTGTATGAAATATAATTGCCTTATCGTGGACGACGAAAAAGTGCTTGCGGACAGCACGGCAGAATACTTTAATCTTTTCGGTGTGAATACGTTTGCCGTTTACAGCGTAGAAGATTGCCGTACCTTTTTCAAAGAAAATACAGCCGAACTCATACTGCTCGATATAAACTTGGGCGATGGGAACGGTTTTGAATTATGCAAGGAATTACGGGAAACAACGAATATCCCTATACTGTTTATTTCCGCACGAACAAGCGATGACGACAAGATAGTCGCTCTCAATATCGGCGGCGACGATTATGTTCAAAAGCCTTATTCTCTTGGTGTATTGCTTGCAAAAGTAAAAGCCGTGTTAAAGAGATTCGGACAAGCCGTTACCACCGAATATTCAGACGGATATTTGACGGTCAACTTTGCGTCAAAGCAAGTTAAAGTAAAAGGCGGTACGGTAAAGCTAACCACGCTTGAATTTAAGTTGCTTGCTTATCTTATTGAAAATCAAGGTAAAGTTATATCGAAAAAGGAACTCTTTGAGAATGTTTGGGAAGATAAATTTACGGGCGACGGAACGCTGAACGTGCATATCCGAAGATTGCGTGAAGCCATAGAAAGCAACCCTAACGAGCCGAAATATATAATTACGGTATGGGGCGACGGTTACAAATTTACGGGAGGAAACGAATGAAAAAGCAAGCCTTTTTAATCGGCGTTCTTCTCGTACTTATAGCCGAAATTATTGCGCTTATCGTCTTTGCCGTACAAACGCCCGACTTCGCACAAGATACCGTTGCNGTAAACGAAGTTATGCAGTCGGTAACGGAANATTTTAACGCTTTGGAACAACATAAAAATACTACTGCTCTCGACTACGTTGTNTTGGACGAAAACGGCAATNTTCTCTACAAAACGAAATCGGGACTTTCAGAAAGCGTAAACGCGGCAATCACACATAGAGATACAATACTCGATATTACAATCGACAATTCCACAGTAGGCAAAGTCATTATTTATAACGACGGTACGCAAACNCTACAAGCACAAAAGCAANCNNCAATCATTGTNTTGTCNGTTGCAATCGTCNTTCAAGGCGGAATCNGTATCGGGTACGCCGTNTATATGTACTNTACNATGATAAGACCGTTCCGCAAGCTCAAAGGCTTTGCAGAGCGCATTGCAGGCGGTAATTTAGATATTCCGCTTGAAATGGATAAGAAAAATCTTTTCGGCGCATTTACAGAGAGCTTTGATATTATGCGCTCGGAACTCAAAAAAGCCCGCATTGCCGAAGCACAAGCNAACGCAAGCAAAAAGGAACTCGTTGCAAAACTTTCNCACGATATTAAAACGCCGGNTGCAAGCATAAAAGCNGTATCNGAAGTCGGACTTGCAGTAACAGNCAATGAAAAAGANAAAGCGAACTATACGCATATCATAGGCAAAGCCGATCAGATAAATACGCTCGTTACAAANNTGTTNACNGCAACGCTCGAAGAATTACAACAGCTTACCGTTACCCCTACGAACATAGAAAGCAAGCAAGTTAAAACAATGCTTGAAAATGCGGANTATATGCACCGTGCAANCGTTCCCGATATTCCNGAATGTTTGGTGTACGCCGATAGNTTACGTTTGCAACAAGTGTTTGATAATATCTTTTCCAACTCATACAAATACGCAAAGACGGATATAACNGTAACGGCGCAGAAAGCTGAAAATTCCATCGACATTATCATAGAAGATTACGGCGGCGGTGTTTTNCCCGAAGAATTGCCNGTANTGAAAGAAAAATTNAANCGNGGNAGCAATNCTAAAAATACCGAAGGCGCAGGNTTGGGGCTTTATATNTCAGANTACTTTATGAAAGAGATGCAGGGCGAANTNAATATTGAAAACGGCNANCACGGCTTNAAAGTAACCGTTACTCTNNNTTTAAGCGGAAANATTTAAGAAANATTTAAGAANTCGTTAAAGACATTTAAGAATTGAAAAATGTACAATGAGCGTGTAAAAGGAGGTTTTTATATGCAACAGCAAATTTTATTGAAAACCGAAAAACTATGCAAGACTTTCTCNAACGGAGGTCAGCAACAGCACGTTCTNAAAAACATTGATTTGGAACTTTATCAAGGCGATTTTACNGTNATTATGGGCGCAAGCGGCGCNGGNAAATCNACNCTTTTATACGCNCTTTCNGGAATGGATACNCCGTCGCTCGGCACTATNACTTTNGGCGATAAAGTCATNTCCGATTTATCGCAGGACGGTCTTGCGGTATTCCGCCGCGATCATTGCGGATTCGTATTTCAGCAAATCTATCTTATCGACGGAATGAGCGTTATGGACAACGTGCTTTCCGCAGGACTTCTTGTAAATAAAGATAAGAAAGCACTTGTACAAAAAGCAAAGGAACTGTTTGCGGCGGTTGATATATCCGAAGATACGCAAAAGAAATTCCCTACGCAAATATCGGGTGGCGAAGCNCAGCGTGTCGGCATCGTTCGTGCGCTTATCAATAGCCCCGAAATACTGTTTGCCGACGAGCCTACGGGCGCACTCAATTCTAAAACGGGACTTGACGTTCTCGATACNCTCACGAAGTTTAATGAGCAAGGTCAGAGTGTTGTAATGGTTACTCACGATATGCGTTCTGCCCGTCGCGGCAACCGTATTCTCTACTTGAAAGACGGTGTTATTCTCGGCGAATGTAATTTAGGTAAATATNCNCACGGCGATACGGCAAGGCGTGAAAAACTTACNGCCTTTTTGAAAGATATGGGGTGGTAAAATGAGAAAGTTANTTCTTATAGCTCGCTCTAATATGCGGAAAGCAAAAGGACAGACCGTTGCTATCGTCGTGCTGATTTTGCTTGCGGCTATGCTCTTAAATCTTTGGCTTATGCTGTCTATGGACTATAAAGCCAACTTTGACAGATACCACGACAAGCTCAACGCCGAACACATTACGCTTGCGGTGGACGATGCCGACGGAACTGTCTATGAATTTTTATCGCAAACGCTTGGTAGTGATACCAAAGTTAAAGAGTACCGTTTGGATAAATGTATGCACATGGTCGGCACGTTCCCCTATAACGACGGAATGATGAACAGCGAGTTTGTTTTTATGGATAAGCAAACTGCTATTTCACGTACTATCGGCATAGCCGAAATTGTTGAAGATAGCAACTTGACGAGCGGTGTGTATTTGCCTATGCTTTATAAGTCGAATGATAATTCCGTAGGCAAAACGATTGAAATATCTATCGGTAGCAACCCCGTAACGTACACGATATGCGGTTTTTTCAACAGTGTAATGTTAGGCTCTCATAACTGTGCTTTAACGCAAATCATACTTACGGCAGATAAATACGCCGAGCTTGAAGAATTGAACTATGCACCAAAAACAACAATGTGTTCGGTGCGTTTGAACGACAAGTCATTAAATCTCAATTACGAAGCAACTCTAAAATCAACCGTTTCAGAGCATTTTCCGAATACCCGTATGATAGGTAGCTGTTATGACGTAGTTTTGCAGGCAAGATACATTTCGCAAATGATTTGTTCGGGAATAATCAGTGTAATGGCGTTTATCGTACTCTTAATTGCGCTTGTGGTAATTATATCGAATATTATCAATTATATTCAAGTCAACATTAAAAATCTCGGNGCGTTCAAAGCTACGGGTTATACTTCAAGACAGCTTGTTTGCTCACTTTTATTGCAGTTTTTGGGGCTGACTTTAATTGCGGCAATCGTTGGTATGGCTCTATCGTATGCAATTTTTCCAGCGGTAAATACAATGATGATAGCGCAAACGGGAATACCTTACGCAGTTCATTTTCTACCGTTACCTGCACTCATTTCACTTTTGATTTTGGGCGGCACGGTTGCGCTTTCCGTTTGGCTTTCAGCTCGTAGGATTAAAAAAATAGAACCTATCGTTGCGTTACGTTCGGGCGTTCAGACGCATAACTTTAAGCGCAATCACATACCGCTTGAAAAGACGAAAGCACCGTTAAATCTTGCGCTCGCACTTAAAACAACTCTTTCAAGTGTAAAGCATAATATAACGGTTTGTATTACTATGCTTGTTCTTTCACTTGTGGTCGTATTTTCGGGACTTATGACTGAAAATGTGATTGTCGATATGACGCCGTTTTTAGATTTGATAGTAGGCGAATGTGCGGACAGCGGAATTAATGTGCAAGTCGAAGTTGAAGACGATTTTCTTGATGCGCTAAATTCTGACAGCCGTGTTGAAAAGGCGTATCTTTACAACTCTGTAACCATATCGCACGTTGGCGGTGTAGAACTTTTGGCGAATATGTGCGACGATTTTTCGGAACTTAAAAATCAAAGCGTAGTTTTTAAGGGTAGATTTCCCAAATACGATAATGAAATCGCTATCGGCGCAAAATACGCAAAAGAGAAAGGCTTTGAAGTTGGCAATGAAATAGAAATAGCTCTAAACGGTAACACTCAAAAATATCTTATTTGCGGATTAACACAAATCTCAAATAATCTCGGTAGGGATTGCCTTTTAACGAGAACGGGTTTTGAGCGTTTAGGAAAATTACAGAATGTTACTTACTATATCGAACTTGCGGAAGGAACGGATATATTTGCCTTCAACGAAGAAATGGCAGAGAGCTTTGTGGGAAACGTAAATACCGTTATAAATATAGAAGCAACGCTCGACGCAATGAGCAATGTGTATGTTTCACTTATAACAATAATAGTAATCGCAATTCTTTTCCTTTCGGCGGTAATAATTGCATTTGTTTTGTATCTGCTTGTCCGTACAATGCTAAACAATAAAAAGCGGGACTACGGAATACTCAAATCGTTGGGCTTTACAACGAAACAACTCATTGTGCAAACTGCGCTTTCGTTTATGCCTACGATTATTATTTCAACCATTATTGGCATTATAGCAAGTTGTCTTGTTATAAATCCGCTTATGTCGCTATTTTTAAGCTCGCTCGGCATTGTAAAGTGTACGTTTAATATTCCTNTCCTGTTCGTTNCGGTTGCNGGAATCGGNCTTATACTTCTNTCGTTNGGCATNGCNTGTNTGNTATCGCTNAAAATNAAAAAGATAGCACCCCGCAANTTACTNGNCGGNGAATAANNNGAACACAATGAAAGCGTATGCCTGTTGTCCGCAATGCGGCTATAAATTATGCAAAGGCGAAAGCGGATCAGACGTAGATATACTCTGTCCCCGTTGCGGTAAATTGGTTCGTGTAATTATTACTGCCGACGAGGTTCGTGCTACCCCCACCGAACCCCAAAAGAAGATTAAAGAAATCTCATAAATACTACTTAATTACATACCCGACTGTCGATTTAAGTCGATTGTCGGGTATTTTTTATGATATTATTCGGTTTTATTTGTTATGTTTTTCGGCGTAGACTTTTTCCGATACCACCACTTGTCGAAAGACAAATAAATTATATTATGACGACTTATATCAACTTTACTTTATAGCCTGTTTTTGCTATAATTACAGTAATGAGAGTTACCTTAAAAGAAAACAAAACTAAAAATGATATTGAGGTACTAATCGAGTACCCCGAAATGTCGGAAACCGTAAATCGCATAGAACATGCGGTAAAATCGGTTGATAACGCCGTTCGCTGTTTTGATGATGACGGCAATATTTGTTTTGTTCACGTTTCCGATATTTTTTATATCGAAAGCGTTGATAAGCAAGTTTTTATTTATATTAAAGAAAAAGTTTATCGCGCCGAATTGCAACTGTATCAATATGCCGAAAAACTATATTCATTGGGTTTTGAACAAATCAGTAAATCGTGTGTTCTGAACTTAAATACGTTAGTTAGTGTTAAGCCCATTTTCAACTCTAAAATGGAAGCTCTACTTGAAAACGGTGAAAAGGTGCTTATATCAAGAAATTTTATTCCTGCAATTAAAAAACGGTTGGAGAAAATGTTATGAAAAAGCGTGTTTTTAATTTTATTAAGCAACTGATCGTAAATACGCTTGCGACGACTACCATGAGTATTGTTTTAACGTCGCTTGTCTCTCTTATTGCGGGTGGCAAATATATGGGGTTTACCGTTCCGCTTGAAATCTTACTTGCAAATTTTTTGGTGCATATCGGTTTTATTTTAATTAACAAAATTGATATGAAATATAACATATTGAATTATATTGTTATGCTTATATATTCACTTGGCATAGTAATCGGATTTTGCTTTTTATTTAATTGGTGTGAGATTGGCGAACTGTGGATTATATGTTTAATAGTTATAATCGTATTCATTGTTGCCTTCGTTATAGACTTAATTAAGATTAAGCAAGATGCAGACGAGATAAACGCAAGTTTGAACGAAATTAGAAAACGAAAAGATAACGAAAATAAATAGGATTAAGTAAAAAGGGCTGTGAATATCACAGCCTTTTTTGTAACTTGGTAGCGCATATTTGTAAGATAAATCGCAACTAATTGACTTATTTCAATTAGATAATCTATACTTTTGCAGAGCAAATTCAACAATAGGTAAAAAGTAAATAGTCATGAATACCGAAAATAAAACTGTTTCAATAAAAGAACTCATATTCGCAAGTATCATTTGTATTGTTTTGGCTGCTTGCGACACATTATGTTTTCCGGCAAGTTTATTTATAAACATTCTTCTATCGGACATAACGCCGATATATTTTGCTTTGATGATAAATCAATGGTTTTGGATAATAGTCGGAATAATCGCTATTCGGTTTTTATGCCCCAACCTGACAATATATCTGAAACTTAAATATTTCAAAAATGGGTGGAAGAATTTTTGGCTTTCGATTATTATAATGATTTGTGTATCTGCGTTGGCGTTTTCATTAGGGTTAATCGGTAAATACAATTACACGCCGAGCGTTGAAAAGGTCGTTATCGAGGGCTTTATATACTACATAAGCGTTGCTATAATAGAGGAATTATATATTCGCGCATTGCTATTAAATATTATCGAACGCATAGCTTGTAAAAGCAAACACGCTACGCTGATCGCTATAATTGTTTCATCTGCACTATTCGGTTTAGGGCATATTATTGGAATGATTGGTCAAGATGTATTGACAATAATATGCCGAGTAATTTGGACTATCTCTCTTGGTATTTATTTGGGCGTTATTTACAAAAAGTCAAACAATTTATGGCTACCCATTGTAGTACATGCGCTTGTTGATTTTTGTAGCGTATGCTATTGTTTTGTTACAACGCCGATTTTTTCCACCGCAACCGTAATTATCATAGCCGTAAGCTATTTCGCTGTTGCTATGCTTTTATTGTATATTCACTATATAAAGCCGTCGTTAAAAGGTAAGATATGAAAAAATCTATTAAAATTACAATAGTCGTTATAAGCTCTTTCATTGTCGCTATCGGCTTAACTCTCGGTATTGCTTTTTCGGTGTTAGCAGTAAAAAGCAATAATATCGACAACGACTTTTCCGCAATCTATACAAACGATAAATATAACACGGCTGTAAACGTGGACGGTGTAAAAGTTATAACGCAAGAAGTGTCTTGCGGGTATGCTGTTATCGAAATATTTTCTGCTTGGAACGGCAACGATATAACCGAAAACAGTTTGTATAATCAATACGGAAAAGTTGTAACATCAACGGGTAAATCTTTCTGCAACGAATTTAATAAACAGTTCCCCGAATATAAAACAGACATTTATAAGTGGTTGAAGAATACAGAGCTAATTGACAAGGTTTATGAAAGTTTGCAAAACGGTATTCCCGTTCCGTTTGAGTGGGCGGCAAAGTTTAATGGCGAATGGACTTTGCATTACTCGTTAATTACGGGTATGGATATTCAGAACGATAAAGTTACAGTCGCTAACCCGTATGGATATATCGAAACGCTATCTATAAAAGAATTATTAGACAGAACAAGTTTTAAGGCGTTCAACAATATGCCGTTCTTTTATCGGTTGGCGTTTGCTTTTGGCGTATTTGAAAAGAATACGGCTTTTATTCCGACAAAAAAGGTAAACAGTTAAAATGAAAGCGTATGCCTGTTGTCCGCAATGCGGATATAAATTATGCAAAGGCGAAAGCGGATCGGACGTAGATATACTCTGTCCCCGTTGCGGTAAATTGGTTCGTGTAATTATTACTGCCGACGAAGTTCGAGCTACCCCCACCGAACCCCCAAAGAAGATTAAAGAAATCCTGTAAATGCAATTTAATATCTTACCCGACTGTCGATTTTAGTCGATTGTCGGGTATTTTTTTATGCTTTTTTGCAAATATCAATTACTGTTGATATAAAAAGACAGCGTGTGTTTCCATTTTTCAACACACGTTGATTTATAATATAAGCAGAGGTTGATAATGTTAAGCTCAAAAGAACTTTACGAAAAGGTAGAAAAACTACGCATACAAAAAGGATTATCGGTAGCGCAATTAAATAGACTTGCGGGAATATCGCACGCTACTTTGAATTCTTGGAAAATTCGTGGAACTATGCCAAAATTAGAGGTTCTTGACGGTATATCATTAGCATTGGAAATCCCTATATCCGCCTTATTATACGACGTTGAAGTCGATAATCTTACGGGCGAAGAAATCGAACTACTATCTTATTGGAAAAAAATTGACAACGAACAAAGGAAAGCCATTATGTCTACAATCAAGGCTATGTCCAAAACTTAATATTGTTCTGTTGAAATAGTAGTTAGAATCTGAAAAGTTTTATTGAACATATAAACTTTTAGCAGATATAAGCCTGACAGATAAATTAAACCTTTCGTGGGGTTATTTTGTCTGTCTTTTATTTTGCCTTAATATCCCCGATAGCGTTTAATTATGCGCTGTCGGGGATTTTTTATATTCCGCCTTTCCTTGCCCGATAGCACAAATATCGGGTTTTTTATTTGCCTTTTTTCAGGCATCTATGGCTTTCAAAACGAGCTATGGAGGTTTGAATTATGGCAACAATCAACTATCAGTTTTCGGACGGACACTTTGAAGAAATCGAAGTTACGGAAGAATTCAAGCGGGAATACGAATTCTTGCTCATTCAGGAACGCGCCTTGCATTGGAAAGAAATGCAGCAAAAGTATCGTGCGGGTATGCGATGCACGAAAGACTTTTCGTTAGACAAGTTTACGGAAGACGGTTACGAACTGCCGTCCGCCGTACCCGATCCGCTCGAAATCCTTATCGAAAGAGAAGAACGTCGGGAATACTACGAAAAGTTACTTCGTCCCCTTACGGACAAGCAGCGTGAAGTTTACATATTGCATTTTATTGAAGGTTATTCCAACTTACAAATAGCCACTTTATTACATATTGACGAAAGCTCGGTCCGCGAGCGAATTTTTTGGGCGCAGAAAAAAATTTCAAAAAATTTTTGAAATACCCCCGAATTTGATGAGTTTTTGTCAACGGATATATGGGCGGAATAAACAGCCGTTCCTAAAAATATTCGGAGGTTGACAATGATAGTCAAAAAGGAAAAGTTGCAAGCCTACTTGGACGAGCGCAAGCTCACACGAGCGGATTTTGCAAAGAAGCTCGGCGTTGACGTATCGGAAGTAGATAAAATGCTTTCGGGCGAACCCGTAGGCTACGAAACGGCAAAGCGTTTCATTTACTACTTGAAAGCGCACCGCGCTCAACACTTGGTCGATTGGAAAGCAATCGGCGTAAAAAATCCGCTTGCGGAAGACAACAAAGACGACGATAACAAGGAGGCAATCGCGTAATGAAAAATTTTGAAGTACAGCATACTATCCGCCTTTACGATCCCGAACTCATTGCCGAAATCGGCAGAGCGTTTGACGCCCACCATAGAGAGTTCAAGAACAAGAACGAATTTTTGACGGAACTCTTACGGCTCGGCGTAAAACAGATGAACCCCGTTCCGCCTGTTCCGCCCGTAGGAGGCACCGTTCCGCCTTGCGCCGCTGCGGACACTCTGACGGACGAAATCAAAGAGATACACGCAATATCGACGGAAACGGCACAGTACCTTAAAACACAGTTTAAGAAGCTCTACGTCCACGTTGCGGTTGCGGAAAAACTGCTTGCCGCTATCTACAATATCAAGACGAGCGAACTTGCGGGAACGCCGCCCCTTGCAGAGAAAGTGGACGACGGATTCTTCGACGACCTGCCTATGAGGTTTGAAAAGATAATCGTATCTCTTGAAAGCCGTTACGGTCTGCGTTGAGCGTTCCTAACGTCAACTGCAAGATACTCTACGTCGAAAACGAAGATACTCTTGCAAAATATCCGTCCCGCGCCGAAAAGTACGGTCCGAAGCGGAAGTTCTATTCCTGTAATCAAGCGCAAGATTACGTTACCTATGTTGATACAGGCACAAAGCAAGATTACATATCATATTCGGGCGATCAAGAGAAAAGCACGGGCATTTTCGGTAAAAATGGCTTAATGGATTATCGGGAACGAGCGAACCTACGGGCAAAGCTACGAACAACGAAAAGCATTATTTGGGATTGTCTTTTGACCTTTCAGCCCGAATTCGGACAGACGTATTGCAACGACTATGAGCAAGCCTACGAAATGATGAAGCGTGAAATGCCGCGCTTTCTCAAAGACGCCGGCTTTAACCCCGACAACGTTATATGGTTTGCGGGATTACACACGAACAAGCAGCATCGCCATATCCATATCAGCTTTTTTGAAGATAAACCTACACGCATACGGGAACGCTCGAAAGAGTTGCAATATTCTCTCGGTAAAATCAACCGCGCTTGCATTGACCGATTTAAGGTTCACGTCGAACAAAACCTTACGGATATATCCGCCGAACTGCGTATTGCCCGTAAAGACGTTACGACGCTTACAAGGAACGTGCTTTTCTCAAATGACAGCCTAATCCGCTACAACAGCGAATTCCAAACGCTCATAATGCGCCTTGCGGAAGCCCTACCGAGCGAAGGGCGGCTCTCATACGACAGCGAGAATATGCGCCCGTTAAAACCCCTTATAAGGCAAATTACGGACGTTGCTATCAAGTCGAATAAGAAATGGCACAAATCCTTTTTGACGTTCTGCGGCGAAGTTAAAAAGCACGACGATGAAACAAGAGAAATGCTCATTCGTAATAAGGTCCCCGAAAAATATTGGGATAAATACCTTAAATCCGAAACTTACCTTGACGACCTATACAGACGAATGGGCAATCAGGTTCTCAACTATGTTCGTGTATTCAAAAAGAAAGAGCGCCCCGCCAAAAGCCGACTTGCCCGCAAGCGAATCCGCAACAAAACGGCGTTAGACGTACTCGCCCGTAGCGCAGAACTGCAAGCGGCTATGGAAACGGAATCTATGTACTTTTTTCAAGAATACCTGCGGAAGCTCGAAGAAGCCCGCGAAGAAAACGCACAAGGAGTTATGGAACTCGATGAAATGGAATAAACGACTAAAACAATTTTTGATTGCGCTTGCAATCGTAGTCGGAATATCTCTCATAGCGGGATTTGTTTTTAACTGCATATTTAGCAATAATTTTAAGTTCCGCTTGGACTTCGGACTACTCTTGAACGGCAAAACGTACCTTTACGCTTTCTTGCTTTCCGTGATTGCGCTTACGGTGGTTCTTGCATATTACTACAAGCACTATTGGCTCAAAAACAGCAAGAAAATTATTCAGGGCGACGAGCGCGACAACGACGTTGCGGCGAACTTGGAACAAGCTCGCTTTCAGACTGACGAAGAAATCGGGAAGAACTACACCCACGTTGAGTACACCGAACTCGCCCAAAAAGAAATCGTCGGCATACCCATTAAAGCCGTCGAACATAAGGGCAAATACACCGTGCATTTTGCGAAGAACGCGCACACCATGATTATCGGAACTACGGGCAGCGGTAAAACGACCACCTTTATAAATCCCGTCGTACAGATACTTTCGCAGAGTGCAGCGAAGCCGTCTATGCTTATATCCGATCCAAAGGGCGAGCTCTACGCTTTACACGCAAAATCCCTTACGGATAAAGGCTACACGGTAAAAGTGCTTGACCTGCGCAACCCCTATAACTCGGTTCGGTGGAATCCGCTTGAACGCCCGTTTGTGTTCTATCAGCGTATGCTGCACCTTGAAGACGAAGTAACTGCGGACGAAGAAAACGGCGGCTACATATTCGACGGCGAATTCTACAACAAGCCCGAAGACTTGCAATCGGCATTACAGGTAAAGAAACAATGGTTGTTCGACCAAGTGTACGAAGACCTGCACGATATGATTACCGTACTTTGTCCGATCACGAACAAGAACGAGCCGATATGGGAAAGCGGCGCAAAGAACTTTATACTTGCGATTGCCATTGCCATGCTCGAAGACAGCGCAAATCCCGAACTCGGTATGACGAAAGAAAAATACAACTTCTACAACCTTATGAAAATCGCCACGAACACCGAAGACGATTGCGCCGAACTTATGAAATACTTTCAAGGACGCGGACCGCTCTCGAAAGCGTTAGCCTTATCAAAGCAAGTTTTGGATAGTGCGGACAAGACAAGAGGTTCGTACCTATCGACTATGTTCGATAAGCTCAATATCTTCTCGGACTTGTCGTTGTGTTCTCTTACTTCGTCGAATGAGATTACGTTCTCGGATATGGCGGAACAGCCGATTGCGTTATTCCTGCAAATCCCCGACGAAAAGGAAACGCGACATACTTTGGCGGCTATGGTTCTCTTGCAAGCCTATAAAGAACTCGTCGCAAAGGCTAATACCTACCCCGACTTATCCTTGCCGCGTGCCGTATATTTTCTTATGGACGAATTCGGTAACTTGCCGCCCATTCACAAAATGGAACAAATGGTAACTGTCGGACGAAGCCGTAACTTATGGCTTTGCCTTGTCATTCAATCCTACGCCCAGCTTGCGAAAGTGTACGACGATAAAGTTGCGGACATTATCAAATCCAACTGCAATATACAAGCATTTATCGGTACAAGCGACTACAAGACGGTTGAAGAATTCTCAAAGCGTTGCGGTAACTTTTCCGTGATTACCCGCAATGTCGGGTATAACACCGTCAAGGCAGACGATATAAACAGCAACGCATCTATCAAGGAACGCCCGCTAATATATCCGTCCGAATTGTCGCAGCTCAACAGCCCCAACGATATGGGAAATACCATTGTTACGGTTTTCGGTTATCAGCCTATCCGCTCGAAATTCACACCGTCGTTTGCGGTCAAAGCGTTTACGCTTGAAAAGACGGAACAACGGCTCGGCGTCGGCAGATACTTTGACGAAGAAAGAATTTTCTATGATATGAAAAAGCGGAATTCCATTGTGATACCGCCCCGTCGTCCTATCGGTGGAAGACGGAACAGCGAAGCTGCCATTCAACAGCAGATCACAACCGCTATTGACACAATCAAGAGCGAAGCGGACAGATTGATTACCGCCGAAATCTTGGAAGAAGGCAAGCAAATCGAACTTATGCAGCTCATTGACAGGCATTGCTTTAAGCAAGCTCAAAGCATTGTCGAAGAAGCGGCAAGACACGCCGCCGCCCAAAACTTCGACCACCTTATTGCCGATTTAGATACGCTCTGCAAGCGGCTCTATCAGATGTCAAGGTTGTCGGGCGAAGCTCAACAAAACAAATAAATTAGGAGGTATTTAGTTGAAATCAAGAACTAAAATCAATGTGATTATAGGCTCGGTATTACTGTTCTTTGCCGTGTTGCTATGCGTAACCGTCGGCTTTACGAGCAAAACAACAGCATCGGCGGCAACAAACGGCATATCCGTACAGACCTTTACCGGCACAGAAGAAACAAAGCACAATTACTATGGTTATCAAAGCGATTGGGGCGAGAGTTTATATTTCAATACAGGCATTAAGTTTTACGGCGAAGATGCCGATGCTTGGGGAACGAATAGTGATACGAACAGTATCAAATTGGACGTAAACAAATTCTATATCGACTTTGAATATCCGGCACCGTTATATACCCCCGACGATTGCTATGCGTACATAGATCAAGAATATCATTTCTATATCTTAAACGGCGCAGGTCAATCTGTATTCTCGGCGAGTATGTACGGCAGCTTTGAAATGGACTCAAATTGGACTCATATCGACTACACGAAGCAGGTATATGTCAATGACGAGTTGGAAAACGAATACTGCTACGACTATGTAGAGTTGCTACATTTTTCGCCGCTTGATTTCGGACGACAGCTTGTAAACATACCCGACGGACAATACACGATAAAGATTACGCGACAATACCTGTGGACGTACAATTATGTTGACGATTTCTTTGTCTATGAGTACGACTACCACGAGGCTACTTCAAGTATTACAGGCTCACTTGTAATTAGCAATTCCGCACCCACACTTTCAATATCCGATACAAGCGGGAACAAGGTTACAAGCGGAATCAGCACAAATCAGCGTGTTACGTTTACGGCAGCCGGCGAATTCTTTTCCAGATTGTATTACAAAACGCCAACAAGCACTTCGTATGTTTCGACTACGAATAAGACCTACCAAATAGGCACGACTAACGGTTGGTATTACGTTTATGCAGAAGATATATTCGGCAAGCAGAGCGAAACAATGTCCGTATTTTATGACGGCACTTCGCCCGTAGGTACTCTCTACGCAAACGGAACGACGGTTGCAAACGGAAGCTATATCAATTCCACGTTCTACTTTATCGCAAACGATACGGGCAGCGGAATAGACAGCGTATATTACAAATCGCCCATTAGCGGAATCTATGCCCCGTATTCGTCCGGCTCTATAATCCCCGTGAACGCAGGCGACGGTTGGTATTACTTCTATGCTACCGATAAAGTGGGCAACCGTTCGGAAACCATATCAGTATTCCTTGAAACACAGCCGCCTGTTGTAGAGATTTACAAGAACGGAACGAAGACATACAGTAAAGCATTTTCGACATCGGCAAGTTTCGATACGGACCTTTACTTAAACGTAAATGATACGCTCAAAGTTGTATGTAATACGTCTTCGGGCAGGGTTACTTCGGACCATTCGCTTAACAGCAATATGACGATAACCAATTCGCAAAATGCGGGCAATCATGTAATTACCGTTACGAGTGCAACAGGTATTACGGGCGGCTTTACTTATCACGTTGTAAAGCAGAAGCCGACTATTTCAATCGACGGCGTTTCCTATCCGAGCGGTACAACGTTGTACTTCAATACGGACAAGACAGTAAACTTCGCCGACGATACAACAATCGTAAACAGCGCAGATACAGGCGCAACCATACGCACGGGAAGCAATAGCGAATTTATTTCCTATGCAAGCGGCAGGAGTAAAAAGCTCTCTACGGCAACCAACACGCAAACCGTCTATAATCTCACGCTTAACGACAGGGCGGGCAACGAAAGCAACTTTACCGTCGTTATAGACAAACTTGCACCGCAGGGCTATTGGCAAGCTAACGGCAAGGAACTTGTGAACGGCGGTTATACACAACAGCCGCTCACATTCAAGTTTACCGAAGCGGGCGTAACGGGAACGTACTCGTTTAACGGCGGCGAATACAAGTCGTTTACGAGCGGGCAAACCTTTACCGCAGACGGTACATACACCGTAATTCTGACCGACCTTGCAAACAACCGCAGCACATACACCGCGCATATAGATACGGTTGCGCCTACGGGACAACTATATGCGAACTATGCCCCTGTGCATAGCGACAGCATTACAAACGGTAGAGTGTATTTCACTTGGGACGGCGCAGACAATACAGCAACCGTGAACGGACAAGCCTATGAGAAAAATACGGTGTTGACCGAGAACGGAATATATACGTTTGTCTTGACCGACTTGGCGAAAAATAGCACGACCTACGTTATAGAGATTGACACCGTTGCCCCCACCTACAACGCAGACAAACTGATCGGCTCGAAGTTATTTATTTCAAAATGGCATAGCGTAACGTTTGACCGCAAGGATTATTCGTTTGCATCATACACGGAAGCACTTACTTTTGCTTGCGCCAAAGAGTTCGACAAATCCGTTACGGTACTCACGCTAAACAATGTTGAGGACTTCAACCAACACCACCTAATCGCAGGTAACAGCGAAGTACGCACGGGCGAATATTGGCTCTATAAATCCCCCGCAAACGCCGAAAGCTATCTGTACTATTTTGACCGTGATTTGTTGGACGAGGTTATTTCCTTTTACGCAAAAGAGTACGTTTCGGGCGTCAATCATTTCATTTGGAACGGCGACAATCTTTACGGCGATACCGCCGCAAGTATGACGGACAATTTGCTTTTGATAAACGGAACGGAAGCCCCCGCGCTCAATGGCGTTGTGTTCGATAAAGTGGACGGCTCGGAATTATATGCCGAACTTGTAGGCGGGAACGGAACGAGGATCAAACTCAACTACGGCGTTGCCTTTGACAAGCAACTTTCCGAATGCGGTCTTTACAAGCTCACGGAAGTTGACGAAGCACACAACGAAACCGTATTCTTCGGTATTCTCGATACATTTGCACCTGCGCTTAAAGTAACGGCAACCATATACGGCAACGATTCCGCAAATGAGTTGAGCATTACGAAAGATAGCCTTACGAGCATAGCGGCGTACTATTACGGAAGTTTTGAAGTGGGCGCAATCGAAGACGCCGACAAGTGGGCTGTTCTATCCATTACAAATGCGAACGCTACGACCTATTACACGCTCGGCGACAAATTGCCTTGCCTGACCGTCGGCGGCGAATACCTGTTGACTGTCTATGACCGACTTGGAAACGGCTTTTCGTTTACGGTTTATATCGTCGGCAACCCCGCAACTATCACGATACAAAACAATGCCGATGACACCGCGTTTGAATTGGCAATTACTCTTGAACAAAACTTCGATACCCTTGTTTTCCTTGAAGTTCGTAGGAATGACGAAGCCCTTACCAACGTTTCGACCAACGTTCTCAATTATACGTTTGACCGTGCGGGCTATTACACGATAACCCTACGCGATAACTTCGGACGCATGATTACAAAAGAATATGTGTTCAATAAGGCGTTGCCTACGGGAACTTTGTCGGGCGTTGTGAACGGCGGTAAAACCAAAACGGACGTTGTGTTCTCTTTCGATAATACGAAGTTTTATGCTGCGGTTATCAAAGACGGACAGGATTACGCCACGAACTACAACGGCGAGATTTACTTTTTCGCTACCGACAAAAGCAGCGGATTTTATATGGTACGTCTTATTCGCCTGACCGATACGGAAAACTACACGGACTATACTTTCCTTATCAATACGCTTGCACCCGAATTCGATTTAACAGTTTCGGACGGAACTATTACGAATAAGAACATTATCGTATCTTGGACGGCAAGTGATATTGTCGGCGTTACTTATACTCTAAACGGCGGCGAAATTATCGAATTGAAAAGCGGCTCTGTTCTTTCCGATGAGGGCGAATATACGGTTGTCGCCGTCAACGATTTGGGAACGCAAAGCGTGAAAACATTTACGATTGACAAGACGATTGACTACCGCATTGAAGTAGGCGCCGAACCCGCAATGAACGTCGAAGTAACCAACGAAAGCATTGCCGTATTCAACGACGAACCCCTTTCCGTTTCGGTTATGAAAAACGGCGAACCTTATGGCTATATGTTCGGCGACATTCTTTCGGAAGAAGGCTTTTATACTTTCCGCATTGCCGACGACTACGGCAACACGGCAACCTTTTCCGTAACCATTGACAAGAGTGTTTCTTACTCGGCAAACATCGGTAACGGACTTATCGCAAGCGAAAACGTACAAATCACAAACGGCGAAAAATTGACCGTAACCGTAACCAAAGACAATCAAGTTATCGACTACATTTTCGGGCAACCGCTTGACGAAGAAGGCTCTTACAAGGTCTTAATGCAGGACGCTTACGGCAACGAAAAATCGCTTGAATTCCGCATTGTAAAAGGCGTAAAAAGAACGCTCGATTACACGCTCGGCGAGAGCGTTTCCGTGCTTACCCTTGACCGCAACGGCGAAGCTCTTTCGCCCGACGGAAATAGGCTGTATTTTACCGAAAGCGGCTTATACACCGTTACGGCGGAAGTTGACGGCAAGGCTTATTCTTTCGTTCTCGAACTCGATTCCACAGCCCCGACGCTTGACCTTATCGGCGTGAGCAACGGCGGCGTTTCGGGCAAATTCGTAATGCTCGACAACCTTTCCGAACAGGCATCAGTTGAGGTCTTTAAGGACGGCGAGCTTATCAAATATGAACTCGGAAGCGAGCTTAAAGAATACGGCGAATACCGCGTCGTTGTAACCGACGTGGCGGGCAATCAGACCGAATACACCTTTACGCTCAAACACATTTTGAACGGCGGCGCAGTCGCGCTTATCGTGATTGGTATTATCGTACTTGTCGGCGGCGTTGCCGCAGTTCTCATTATGAGAAAGAAAGGAATTTTCGGAAAGATTAAAGCGTTGAAAACTGATTCTAAAAAGCCGAAAAAGGACTAAATTTTTGAACAGGATAAGGGCGAGATTCACTTTGTGGATTTCGCCCACAATCTTGGCACAAACGGGATACCCGTTTTGCCTTGCGACGAGCGCATTTTGCGTTCTAAAAATCATAAAAAATCGGAGGTAGAAAATTGAATATTTTTAATACTATGCTTGCCGCGAATGGCGTGGATTTTGCCCCCATCATTGCGCCGATACTCGAAGTTATCAATGCGCTGCTGTGGCCGTGCATTGCTATCGTGGGCGCAGTCGGAACTATCTATTGCGTATTCTTGGGAATTAAGATTTCCAAAGCCGACGAACAGAATAGCCGTGAAAAAGCGAAGAAAGACTTAATCGGCGCCATTATCGGATTTCTCATTATCTTCATTCTCATAGTCGCCTTGAAGATTGCTATGCCCATTTTGGAAGAATGGGTACGCTCTCAAATAGTGTGAGGTAACTAATGGGCGATTGGTTATTCGGTTGGTTCTACGACCTACTGTATATCTTGCAAAAATCAATCTGTTATTTGCTTGATTTTATCCGCGACGTTTTCTGCAAACTTGCGGGAATTGAAACGGTAGTCGTTGACGGTGAACAAAGCGATTTACTATCCCATTTCATTCTTTCGCCACAAATCCGTAACGCCTTTCTCGGTGTATTTTTGGTCGGTGTAATTTTGCTCTTTGTTTTCGTAATGATTGCGATAATAAAGAGCGAAGCCGCAGATCCCCAACACAAGAAAACGAAAGGTCAGATACTTGTAAAAGCCTTGCAGAGCTTTATTATTTTCGTCCTTATTCCGTTCCTACTCATAGCGGCAATCACTCTTACAAACGCCATTATGAGCGGAATACACGCAAGCATGACAGGTGCTATGATAGACGGCAATACGAACTCTTGCATAGGCGGTCAGATACTTGTTACAAGTGGGTACGATGCCTATATCGGACCGAGCGGACAACGAGCGGAAATAGAAAGAATGTTTATCACGGGACAGCTCGACTACAACAATCTTTCGGTTGTTAAAGACTACTACGATTTAGGCGATATGAACTTCTTTGTCGGAATTGCGGGCGGACTTGTCATTCTCATAATGTTTGTTATCTCGGCGATTATGTTCGTGCAAAGAATTTTCGATATTATTCTTCTTTACATAGTGTCGCCTGCTTCGGTTTCGACAATCCCGCTTGACGACGGCGGACGCTTTAAGATATGGCGTGAAATGCTTATCTCGAAAATCTTGGGCGCTTACGGAATTATTCTTTCAATGAATATCTTTTTCCTGATAGTGCCGCAAATCGGAAATATCTCATTTTTCAATAACGCCTTTAAGGACGGGATTGTACAACTTCTATTCGTATTGGGCGGTGCGTTTGCCATTACCAAAGCGAATATGGTTATTGCCCAACTTACAGGCTCAAACGCCGGCGCACAAGAAGCCCAACAAATGCTCGGCAATATCTCTACGGGTATGCACATGATGAGAACCGCAGGACATATTGCGGCGGGAACTGCGGGAATGGTTTTAGGCGGTACCGACTTCTTAACGAATAGACACCACAACGCGACCTTTACCGAAAGTTTGTCTTCTGCTATCCATTCACAACGTAACCAACGCCCCGTGATAGACAGGGACGACGATACCCCGCCCAAAGGTGGCGGCGACGGATCGGGTGGTTCGGGCGGCACAGACGGAACGAATAAAGACGGCTCAACCGTGCAAGACGCCGCAGCTCAAAACGGAAACGGCAATTCAACCGATACGCCTACTACGACGGGAACTTCGGACAATGCAACCGCTAAACCTGCCGAAAACAATTCCGACGTGAGCGACGCCGCAAGTGCGGAAGCTGCCGCTAATGCCGATATGGAATCCGTTACCGATGCAGAAGGTTCGGAAGCGGCTACGGGAACAAGCGAAGAAAGTGCGGACGTTGCGGAAGCTGCCAAATCGGGCGTTACATTCGGTTCGGTAGTCAAGGGTGCGACAAGACTTGCAACCCTACCTGCGGGAATTGCAAAAGACCTTATTCAAGGCGGCATAATTGTTGCCGGCAAGAACTTCGGTCCCCGTGTTCGTAACGTACTCAAAGGCACGTCTATATTCAATCATGCAGACGTGAAAAAACCGCTTGCGGAAGCGGCAAAGAAATCTGTCAAGGAGGATAAAAAAGAATGAGATTGATACCGCGTAATACCAAAGTCAAAACAAGTTTTTACAAGGGCATTACCTTTACGGATATTATCTTCGGCTTGGTTGCGCTTGCGCTCGTTGCGTTGGCTGTTTCAAGCAACCTTACCTACAAATATCTGATTGCGCTCGGAATTGCCTGCGTATTCATTCCGTTGTTTGTACCCATAGGCGAAGACCGCATTTACAAGTGCGCTTTCAATATGGGAAAACACATTTTCAGCCGCAAGAAATACTCGGAAAACGGCAAGGACGCTGCCCATATTCAGAGTATCATCCCTTACGAAAAGATAGACGAAAACGTAATCGTAAACAAGGACGGCTCGTATTCGGGTATTTTGGAAGTCAAGCCTATTGAATTCCGCTTGCTCGGCGGCAACAAACAAAACTTCATTATCGACGGCGTACTCACAAACGCTTTGACTTGCGTGGGTGTCGGACAACAGGCAGCCATTGTCAAGCTCGAAAAACCGTTGAACTTAACCAAACACCTGCAATCGGATTTAGACAGGATTGTCGCTCTTGCGGACGCCCGCGAGAGCGGCGCACTTGCCGAAGACGAATACATTGCGAGGGTGGACGTTATCGAAGACAGAATGGCTCTTGTCGATACGCTCAACACCGAAAAAGAAATCAATTACAGCGCGTACTATATTGCGGTTACGGACAAAAGCAAAGCAAGCCTTATAAACACGCTTACGGTAATGCGCAGAACTCTTATATCGGGAAGTATCGAAGCAAACATTCTCGAAGGCACCGAACTCGAAGAATTCCTTACGGCGGAAAAACGCTGCGGAATCAATGCGGAATCCGAAGAAAAATTCGGCGTTCCGCACGAGGTCGCCTTTCGGCTCACGACCACCGTACAGGACGAATTCGCCCTTTCTCATTTTGTAGTATCAGGCTACCCCTTAAAGGTTCCTAACGCTTGGGGCGAAGAACTTTTCGATATTCCGAATACGAAGGTCGTTATGAAGCTCAACCCCGTTGAGAAATCGAAAGCGTTAAAGCGAATTGACAACGCCATTATGGAACTATCCACACAGGCAAAAGGCAAAGCAAGCAAGATAATCGACAAGACCACTCACGTCGAAACGCTGTCAAATCTTCTCGTGAGATTGCAGAACGACAACGAAGTGCTTTTCGATACAACCTTTATCATTACCGCTTACGACGTGAAAGGCAAAACCGACGTCCGCAAAACCGTAAAGCGCAAAATCCGTGAACTCGGCTTTACCGCTACGGATATGTTTGGACGCCAACAGGACGCTTACCTTACGAGCGAACTCTCTTTCTACGACAGCGTGAAGATCTCACGCGGAATTCAGGCGTCGTCCATTGCCGCTTGTTTTCCTTTCGTGAGCAACGCCATAGAAGACGACAACGGCATTTTACTCGGCGAGAACAAACTGCCCGCGTTTGTCAACTTCTTCAAGCGCAACTCGGAATTCGTGAACTCGAATATGGTGGTAATCGGAAAGAGCGGCAGCGGCAAATCCTATGCGGCGAAAACGGTCCTTACACACCTTGCGTCCTGTAACGCAAAGATATTCGTTCTCGATCCCGAAGGCGAATACTTGAACCTTGCGAAAAACCTGCACGGCAAAGTCTTGGACGTTGCATCAAGCAAGCACGGCAAGTTAAATCCCTTTCAGATTATCTCGGCTCTTGACGACGAGAACGACGACGGTACACGCAACAGCTTTTTTACGCACTTGCAATTCTTGGAAGAATTCTACCGCCTTATCCTTGCCGGCATAAATTCCGACAGTTTGGAACTACTCAACAAACTTACGGTTGAAGCCTACGAACGAAAAGGAATTACCCCTACGACGGACCTTAACAAACTCAAACCGAAAGACTATCCGACATTCGACGACTTGTATGCTCTTATCTCGGAAAAGCTCGGCAGCGCAAAAGACGATTACGATAAGGACTGTTTGAAGGTCGTAGAAAACTACATTGCCAAATTCAAGAAGGGCGGGCGCAACTCGAACCTTTGGAACGGCAAATCGGATTTCAGGACAGACGAGAACTTTGTATGCTTTGACTTTCAAAAGCTACTCGCCAACAAGAACGGTTCGATTGCCAACGCGCAAATGCTTTTAGTTCTCAAATACTTGGAAAACGAAGTTATCAAGAACCGCGACTACAACTTGAAGAACGGCACGGATAGAAAAATCGTCGTAGTGGTTGACGAAGCCCACCTGTTTATTGACGAAAAGTACCCCGTCGCTCTCGACTTTATGTATCAGCTTGCAAAGCGAATCCGCAAGTATAACGGTATGGAAATCGTCATTACACAGTCTATCAAGGACTTTGCGGGAACGCCCGAAACGGCGAGAAAGTCTATGGCGATTATCAACGTTTCGCAATACTCGCTTATCTTTCCATTATCCCCGAATGATATGAGCGACCTTTGTGCGCTCTATGAAAAGGCAGGACAGATAAATGAGGTCGAAGCCGACAATATCGTACATAACGACAGAGGTTGCGCGTTCCTTATTTCGTCGCCGCAAAGCCGTACAAATATCCGCATAGTTGCCACACCGTACTTTGAAAAATTATTCAATTAAGGAGTTTAATTTATGGAAAACGAAAAGACACTCAAATTCAATCCCGAAGATATGAGCAAAGCCGCCGACGAGCATTTCTTTGAGCTTATCAAAGCGGGCAAATACAAAGAACTTGTTGCCGTTATGCCTATGCTTGGCAGATATTCCTTGCGCAATCAACTTCTCATTCTCATGCAGAACCCCAACGCAACCAACGTCAACCAAATGCGCGCTTGGAACTATCAAAAGCGCCACATTGTCAAGGGCGAAAAAGCGTTGAAGATTATTACGCCCAAATTCGGGCAGCAAGTCGTTACCGACGAAAAAGGCAATGCCACCGAAAAGAAACTCGACAAAATTACGGGCTACGAAGTCGGTTACGTTTACGACGTTGCGCAGACAGACGGCGAACCCGTAAAAGACACCCTTTCGGGCGAAGCCGTAAACGAGCATTACGATACTATCCGAACCGCCTTGCAGGAAACGGCAAAAGGCTACGAATTCAAAACCCACGACGAGAGCGAAGACAAGAGCCACGCCGTGCTTGACACGCTCAACAAGACTATATCCGTGCGCTCGGATTTATCCAAAGAAGACGCGCTGCTCGTCATTATCCGTCAGGTCGCTATGGCAAACGTACTCGGACGCGACAGAAGAAACTTTCAGGGGCTTACGCCTAACGATATGGAAAATATCAATGCGGTTGAAGCAAGTGCCATTGCCTACACCGTCGCAAAGCGTTTGAACTTGGAAGAACAAAACGTCGTCGAACCCGATTTTGAAAATCAGCCCGATATAAGCATTACGAAGTTACAGGACAATATCGGCGTAATTCGCTCTATCTCGCAGCGTATGATAAACGCCACCGAAGGCGCAATCAGCAAGGAACTTTACGAACAGGCACAGGCAAACGCCGAAAAGGAAAAAGCGGAAACGGCGGCGACTGCCGAACCTGCGCCCGAACCGGCGAAAGCCCCCAAACGTTCTACCGCAAAAAATAAAAAAAGCGAGGTAACAATGTAAATGATTAGCGGCGAAATTGTACCTATCATCGAAGCAATCGACTATCAATCAAAAGACGAACTCTTGAAGAAGTTACGCAATATGCGCGACGATACGGTTCGTCTTGCACCCGAAGATCGCCGTGTAGTAAAGCAAATGATTGGCATTGCCATTCAGGAAGTTTGCTACACGAGCGAATACGAACTGCTGCGCTATAAACGCTATACGCAATATAAGGCGAACAAAAACAAGGAGGCTGCATAGTGGAAGAAAAATTGGTTGCGGTTATCAAGAAACCCTATCAGAAACCCGAAACGGTTGCAATCGACAAAGGCTTGGAACCTTTACAGGAAATTGTCGGCGGCTGCATTGACGTCGTTTATCTGCCGAACATAGACGACATTCACGGCTTTTGCAACGACGAAGGCTTACTTATCGGAATGGAACCGAACTTTTACCGCCCCGACTTCGGCGACGCTATCGTCGGTCCCGCCGTGTTCTTGGGTTCGGGCGCAGACGGCGACAGCATAGGTCTTACGCCTGAACAGGTAAAAAGGATTACGTCTTATCTCGAAGAAAACAGCGTTAAGGATTTTGGCGAATTCCTTTTCAATATCAATACGGGCTTTGAGCATTACAAACCCAAACGACAATCGTGTATGTGAGGTTAGCCTATGCGTAAATTTATCAACTGCGACGTGCTTGCCGTTCTTAACGAGATTATGCGGCACCATACCGAAAGCTATCAGGAAGACTTCAATATCGACAAGGAAATCTTATCCGAAGCCGCCGACGAAAAAGATAAGTTCGATAGACGCTTTTTATGGATGAGCCGTCCGCAAGGAACGCATTGCTTGAAAGAAAAAGAAGTCTATTTGAAAGATACGTCAGCCCATAAGACTTGGCGTTATTACGACGAACAAACAAACGACAAGATACTTGCCTATGCGGTGGAACTTGACGGCTTTAAGGACGGCGTACTCAAAGGCGATCTCTACGAACTCGATTACCACGAGAGCGTAAACAGTATCGGTCAACTTGCCGTTCCTATCAAGAGTGTAAAGCTCACTTGCGAAGACGGTCAGGAAATAACAGTTCCGTATGAGAACGATTGGCGTACAAAAATCGGTGATTTGCATTACGGCAAACGAGAATTTATCCCCGAAAACATATACGACCATAACGCTGCTTATTTGCTTGCCGGCGCAGATAGACTTACCGCTCGGAACTATGCAAATTGGGATATGGAAAAGTTGAAAATGGAATACGGCGAAGACGGAAAAACCGCCTTTTCTATCTATCAGCTCAAATCGGACGAATACCGTTTTGAATCGTATGTGCGTATGCGTAGTAAAGGCTACGAGCCTACCGTTGACGATTACGAAATGATATATACGGACGAGCTTAACGGCGCAACTCTCAACGACATATACGAGCGGTTTAATATCGACCACCCGAAAGATTACGTCGGGTACAGTCTTTCCGTGAGCGACGTAATCGTATTTATCAAGGACGGCGAAAGAACGGCGTATATGGTTGACAGCTTTGGGTTTAAGGAATTGCCCGATTTTTTCAGCGGTTCGGGCGGTATGCAAATGCAGCGTGAAATGGAAATGTGAGGTGCGCCTATGCAAACGAAACTTGACGGAATAACCTTACACGTCGAACCCGATAACTGCCCGCCGCATCCCCGCACGGATTGCGACCACTTGGGAACTTTGCTCGGTTGGCATAGACGATATAACTTTTCGGACAACTGCAAATATCCCACGTCCGCAGACTTTTGGGAAAGCGAAGAAGCAAAAAATATCTACGTCAAATTACCTGTTTATCTGCTCGACCATTCGGGCTTATCCTTATCGACTACGGACTTTCACGATGAATGGGATTCGGGCTTGCTCGGTCTTATCTTCTGTACGAAGGAACAAGCCGAAAAGTGGTTCGGCTATTTGCCCGACGAACAGGTTGTAAAGGAACAGTTGCGCGGCGAAATCGAACTGTACAACGATTATCTTAACGGTAGTTGGTATGAGTTCTATATCGAAGGCTTGAACGGCGAAATCGAAGACAGTTGCGGCGGCTTTTATCAGGACAAAGGCTTTTCCGATTTGCTCGGCGATATGAAAGATTACGTCGAACCGAAGTATCATCCGCTATTCGATAAGCTCGCCGCGCAAGCCGAAAGTAAAGCATATATGTAGAGGTGCTATGGACGAATACAAGAAACAGATTTTGAAGGACATTGAATTCTTCCTTTACAGGCGGGATAAAATCAGCGTTTTTAACGACGCCGTAGAGTTCGACGCTTTGGACTTATCCATACGGACCGTGCCTTTCAAGCAAGCGGAACGTATAGAGCGTATGAACCAAATCATAGCCACTTACACCGACGAAAAGGAAAGAAAAAAGTTCGGGGATATTTGCAGCGGTATAAACAATATGCTTTCCAAAATGCTCGACAATTACGGCGATCACTTGGGCGAAATATATATGGAGTTGTCCGGCGGTAAAAAATCCGCCGGACAGTTCTTTACGCCTTATCATGTATCAAGACTTTTGGTAGAACTCTCTATCGGGCAAGAAGATTTGTCGGGCAATAAAATCCTAACCTTTAACGAACCGTGCTGCGGTTCGGGCGGGATTATCGTTGCAACTGCCGACGCCCTTAACGAGCGTGGATTTAACTACACGAACAATGCGGTTTACGTCGCAAACGACATAGACCGCAACTGCGCTCTTATGTGCTATCTGCAAACGTCTTGGGCGGCTATGCCCGCTATCGTTCTGCATCAGGACACCTTAACCCAAAAGGCTTGGGATAAGTTTATTACCCCTGCGTTTGCTTTGCAATACCCGAAATTTGTAAAAGCGTTGGGTTCACAATCAACTATGTAAAGGAGTTTTATTATGGCGAATTTAGTATGCAATCACTTAATTATACACGGCAAGAACGCCATTGAAATTATGCGGTCCGTTTTGAAAGAAAGTGAAGAAACAGATTGCGGATTTGAATTCGATTTTGAAAAAATCGTACCTATGCCCGAAGAACTAAACTTGCCTGCAAGCGAGTTGACGAAAAACTGCGCCCGCCTTTATATCAACGGAATGGTTGAATATTGCGAGGGCTATAAGAAGTACGGAATACTTTTCAAACAGGCTTATAACGGCGATTACTTTACGCTTATGGAAGACGAACAATCTCAACTTATGAAAGAAGCCTTGTCTTGGAAAAACTACGAAACACAAAAGCCGTACTTCAACAACAAAGCCGAAGTCTATGCTTGCGGCAAGCAAGCGTTAGACAATTACGCAAAATACGGCTCGGTGGATTGGTACGATTGGTGCATTAAGAATTGGGGTACAAAGTGGAACGCCTATGATACGCAAATCAACGACATTGATAAAGCGGATATTTACTTCGATACGGCGAATACACCTGCGATTCCGATTATCAAAGTGCTTTCCGAAAAATACCCCGATTGCAAATTTGAGTACGAATACGCCGAAGAACAAGTCGGCTACAATGCGGGATATTACGACTACGAGAACGGAATTGCCGTGAGATTTGCAGAATACCCCGACGAAAGCAAAGAAGCCTACGAAATGTACTTCGCACTTTGGGGACAGGAGGACGAATTCAAGTTTAATCCGAAGACAAATACTTACGAACCTATCGACGGCGAGGTAATGTAAATATGCTCGAACTCAATCAAGTGTACAATATGGACTGCTTATCGGGCATCGAACAAATGCTTAAACAAGGCATATATGCGGACCTAATTGTTACCGATCCCCCGTATTTTATCAAATCTACCCGTGCCGGCGGCAAGAGCGAACTTGCCCGAAGCATACAGCCGATGAACGACGAATTGCAGAATGGCAACCTTACCGTAGGTATTGACGACACCTACTTAAAGGCTATGTGGGAAGTTATGAAAACACCGAATATTTACGTTTGGTGTAACGGCGCACAAATCCCGCAATACATAGACTTCTTTGTAAAAAAGCACAAATGCAAAATGGATATTATCGTTTGGCACAAGACAAACGCAACCCCGCTGTTTTGCAATAAGTACCTTTCGGACAAAGAATATTGCCTGTACTTTCGGCGTGGTGCGTACTGTCAACCGCAATCCTACAAGACGGCAACCACCGTTTACGAATTACCCATAAATGCAAAGGACAAGCGGCTTTACGGTCATCCAACTATAAAGCCGCTGCCTATTATCCGCAATCTCGTTGCGAACAGCTCAAAGCAAGGTCAGCTCGTACTCGATCCCTTTATGGGGAGTGGAACTACTGCCGTCGCTTGCAAAGAGCAAGGAAGAAACTTTATCGGGTTTGAAATCAATCCCGATTATACGGAAACCTGCGCAAAACGACTTGCGGCAACTATCCCTTATTCGGAGGACTTGGCAGCGTGAACTTTAATAACATACCCGAAGAAATGCGGGCATTGAAACAATGGGCTTGCTATCGAACTTACACGAAAGATGGCAAGCGCAAGAAAGTTATAATCAGCCCCACCGACGGCAAGTTTGCAAAGAGCAACGCACCCGAAACTTGGGCGACGTTTGACGACGCCCGAAGATATTGTGAGCGCTACAAATACGAAGGTCTTACTTTTGCCCTTACAAGCGGAATTACATTCATAGACATAGACCACGCCGTAGATAAGGACACAGGCAAGATACTTTCAAAGGACGCCGAAGAACTGCTTGCAACTTTGCCCGATACGTTCATAGAGCGCTCGGTCAGCGGTACGGGAATTCATATACTCGTCAAAGGTTCTCTACCTGCGGACGCCTTAAAGCGTAACGACAATAAGGGCTTGGAAATGTACGATACTTACCGTTTTATCTGCATGACAGGAAACCTAATATCCAATACGACCAAACTCAAAGACTGCACCCAAACGATAGCCGATATAAACTACGCCTACATAGGCAAGAAAAAGGTTTACGAGCCGATATATACGCAGAGTACGAAATCGGATAGCGACTTGGTTAGGGCTATTGAGAACAGTCGTCAGGGTGAAAAATTCAGACGGCTTTACGACGGCGATACAAGCGGTTATCAATCCCATAGCAACGCCGACTTTGCGTTGTGTTCTATCCTTGCTTGGTGGACGAATGACTTTTCGCAGATAGACCGCATATTCCGCAACAGCGGCTTATACCGCGACAAATGGGATAGCTCACGAGGATCACTTACTTACGGGGCAAAACTCATTCAAGACGCTATGAGCGTTCAGCCGCCCAAAGTTTTCAAATATTCAATGGGCGGTGCGCAAATGTAACAGGAGGTAAAATGATAAAACTTGCTACGGTATGTACGGGCATCGGCGCACCCGAAAAGGCTTTAACCTTACTCGGTATTCCTTACGAACTCGCATTTTTCAGCGAGATTGACAAAGCGGCAATCCGTTCCTATTGCGCCATTCACAACGAGAACGAAACGAAGAACTTGGGCGACTTATCCAAAATCAATTACGAAAAGTTGCCGCAAGATATAGACCTTATCGTCGGCGGTACGCCTTGTCAGGACTTTTCCGTCAGCGGTCTTGGAAAAGGCGGCGAAGAAGGTTCAGGCACACGTTCAAGCCTTATGTGGTACTACGTTAAGCTCATCGCCCAAACCCAACCTAAAATCGTTGTATGGGAAAACGTTGCCGCCGTATTAAACGATACTCACATACGGACCTACCGAAAGTTCTATCATACTCTTGCGTCGCTCGGCTACAAGATACAAGCGGGAATTCTCAATGCAAAGTTTTTCAATCTTCCGCAGAACCGTGTTCGTATATTTGTCGTTGCAATACGAAAAGACCTTGACTTGCATTTTGTCTTTCCGCACGGTTACGATTCGGGAATACGAATAAAGCATTTACTACAAGAGAAAGTGCCTGACAAATATTTTACGAAAACGTTTGAAGACGTTATCCCATACAACAAAACCTTTGCCGATACGCACCGCATTATGCCGCTCGGACATATACGAAACACAAAATTCAAACAAACCAACGAAGTGCTGTCTATCGACGGCATTTTTGATTGCCTTACTACAAAGCAAGGCAACTATATCTTTGACGATAGAGTGCCGAAAGAAAAACCCATACGCCGTTTGATACCTGCGGAATCTCTACGGTTTATGGGGTTTGAGGACAAAGATTATTACAAGTGCCGATACCGCTATGAGCGCAAGAACGGCAAGGCAATCCCTTTCCCGTATGTAGGCGAAAACGATATTTTTATGCAAGCGGGAAACAGTATTGCCGTAAATGTGCTTATGGCTCTATTCGGTCAGATTTACGGCGTGGAATGGCGCAAGAAGGTCTTTAAGGAACGTTACAAGACCGACGAACAATTACTTTACGAACTGCCGATATTTAACTATATGAACGATACGGCTGCATAAGGAGGCTTACTATGACGAGAGGACAAATCGCTGTCGTTCTACCCGACGGCAGTCTTATATCAAGTATTGAGTTTAACGGCGATATGGACTTAACGGAACGCGGCAAAGAAGTTATCGAAGAACTCGAATACATAGAGAGCGAAGACGAATTCAAAGAATTTGTTGAGCGCTTTAATGAAAAACATTTTAGCTATTACGAATATCCGCGCATTTACGATTGCGAAGCCGATTATTTCGATATGCAAACGGATTACTTCGACAAATGGTTTTCCGACTACGTTTACATAAAAAATCTTTCGGATAAACCTGTCGTATTTACCGACAAGCAAGGACGTAAAATTCAGATCGACGAAGATACCGTTGCCGCGTTCCATTATGGGGAATTCATTGCTGCCGGCGAAGAAGATTTAGAGCGTGCCGAATTTATCGAACAACTCAAAATCTTAAAATCGGATTTGAGTTACGATATGGAAAAGAATTACTGCGATATATGGAACGCCTGTGCCGACTTCGACAACGAGCATAGAGGTTCGTACATAACCGACAAGATTACGGAATACGACTTTGTTACCGAAGACCTTTTGGAATATATCGTCAAAGAGAACGCAACCGACCTTTCTCGATTGCGTTGCTTTATCGGCGATACATACGAAGCCGATATTTATATGCTTGACGGTTACGGCAACCTGCAAAACGTTGAAGAAAGCGATTTTGAAAATCTTATAGACGATATAGTCAGCGACTTGCAATACGATATAACCGTTCCGCTTTACGAGGGGGCTTGCTTATGAGCGAAATTTTTAAGGATTACCCCGACGTCGTTAGCGTTGAACAGCTTATGGAAATGTTGCAAATCGGACAAGTGCTTGCATACAAGCTCGTCAAGAGCGGCGAAATCAAATCCCGCAAAGTCGGACGCGAATACAAGATACCCAAAGTCAACGTTATTGCTTATTTGAATAAGGAGGCTGCATGACAGGTTCTATTCAGACAAAAAACGGTATGCTTTACGGTGTAATTACCTATACCGATGAAGGCGGCAAGAAAAAGCATAAATGGATTAGCACCGGCTTAAAAGAACGCGGAAACCGTAAAGCCGCCAAAGAAATTTTGGATAAGGCAATTACCGATTTTCAAGAACAACAAGAAGCCGCCCGTAACAAGTTGCGTCAACGCGCTCAACCAAAAGAAGCCGACAAAGCCGACGCTACAATGCTGTTTTCCGATTATTGCGCTAAATACATTGAAAGCATTAAAGGAACGTTGTCGGCGCAAGTTTACGCCGAATATAGCGGTTACTACTTACGGCAATTCAGACAGTTTTTTGATAAAAGGAAATTGCGCCTTATAGATATTACCGAAACGGAATTGAATGAATACTACGATCACTTGCGGGCGCGGGGCGTGAAAGAAATCTCACTCAAACACCATAACAATATTCTTCGCCCTGCGTTGCGCAAAGCCTATCAAGCAAAACTTATTCCCGATAATCCGTTTGATTTTCTCGAACCTATCAAAAAGGAAAAAGCACCTATGTCTTTCTACGATAAAAACGAAATGAAAAAACTGTTTGAGGTCATTCAAGGTCATAAACTTGAAATCCCGTTTTTGCTTGCATCGTACTACGGATTCCGCCGTAGTGAAGTCTTGGGTTTGCGGTGGAGTGCTGTTGACTTCGACCATAAGCTAATAAGCATAAACCATAAATTGATTGTCGTTGGCAAGGAAGTAATTTTTACCGACGAACTCAAAACCAAAACGAGCAACCGCACGTTGCCGCTTATCCCTGCAATCGAAGAAGCTCTATTAAAACATAGAGCGCAGATTGAAGAAAACAAGAAATTCTACGGCAACTCTTACGACCAACGATACTTGGATTACGTCTGCGTAGAAGAAAACGGCAAGATAGTTTATCCCGACCACATGACGAAAAAGTTTGCGGACCTACTGAAAGAACACGGCTTGAAACATATTCGGTTACACGACTTGCGACATAGCTGCGCAAGTAATATGCTTGCAAGCGGCGTTCCTATGAAGGAAATACAGGAATGGCTCGGACACTCGAATTTTAGTACAACAGCCGACGTATATTCGCACCTTGATTTTAGCGCAAAGATAAGAGCGGCGCAGACTATATCTTCCGTGTACGACAGCGGCGCAAAACCTGTTGTAGCGACTAATCCGACACCCGTCGGGCAAGAGCCTATGAAAGTGTTTATGGACGCCATAAAGGAAATGCAAGCTCTTGGGATTGAACGTATAGAAGACTATCTTATATATATGGAAACGGGAAAGGTTGCAAAAAAACCTGCGCAAATGTAAAGAACAGCCCCGATATGCGGGGCTGTTTTACTATCCATAAAGAAAAAGTTTGATAGATTTTTAACAATGCCTATAAATCAGAATGAGCAACTGTTCCGCATACGATTTTAGAAAAAGGTTAGAAAAAAGGTTAGAAAAATGCGTTTTTGCCGATTTTCAGCCTTTGACGGTTCTTTTCAAATTCTCAATAATTTTTCTAACCCAAAAGGTTAGAAATTGTTAGAACAACTTGCCGATAGGTCATTCAAACCCCGCTTACGGCACAAAAGCATATAAAAAACGGTCAAAATCGAATGATTTTAACCGTTTTTGGTGCGCCATAAGGAATTCGAATCCCTAGCCTTCGGTTCCGTAGACCGACGCTCTATCCAGTTGAGCTAATGGCGCATATTGACAAATATTAAGTTTTTACTGCACTTCGCCTTTGGTTCCGTAGCCGAACGCTCTATCCAATTGAGCTATGAGTGCAAAGGTTGATTTACATTTGACATTATAGTTAATTTATCTTTGTTTGTCAAGCAAATTATCAAAGGCTATTTTGCTGTAAATCTTTTTTATTGGGTCCGAGTTGATAACCTATTCCGCGCACGGGATTTATCGTGAAACTTGCGTCGATAGATTTGAGTTTCCTTCTCAAAAAGGATACGTATATTTCAAAGTTGGGCGAACTGAGATTATCATTTTCATCATATCCCCAAACCTTGCGCAATACCAATTCCGTTTCCGCCACTTGACGCGGTCTTTCAAAGAAATATCTGATTACGTCGTACTCTTTTTTAGTGAGTTTAACGCTCTTTTCCTTATTCTCGTTGTACAATATATGCGCGGACAAATTCAAACACACATTCTCGAACTTGAGTATATTTTCAGCGTCGGCTTTCTTCTTACGCTTTATCAAAGTGCGCGCAAGGTCTGTCAATTCCGAAGCGGTAAAGGGCTTTGGCAAATAATTGTACGCGCCGATATCCTGTCCCTTGTTCTTGTTGTTTTCCTGCGAAAGCTCGGTCAATATGATTATCGGGATTTGAATACGGTTTCTTCTCAATCCCCTCAATACTTCGTAACCGCTCCGCTCGGGCATCATTATGTCCAAGATAATCAAGTCGTGATTATTTGTCAACGCAAGCTCAAGTCCGCTCTCGGCGTCTTCGGCTATCTGAACGTCAAATCTTTCTTTGAGCAAAATGTTTTTAAGAACATTTCGCAAACTCAACGAATTTTCTATAAGCAAAATTCGCATACTTTCCTCCTATCGTGCGCTGGTCTGAGTTGACGTCGAAGTTACCGTCGGCTTTTTAACGTTGCAAGAAGCTTCCTCCGACCTTGTATAATAGTCGTGTTCAGCCGCGACTACGAATACGTCGAAGACAGTGTTTTTCTTTGTGTCGTACTCTACCATCCACTCTTCGGGCAATTCTTCAAAGTCGATAGTATACACGAGCTCGCCTGTCTCCTCTATGACGGACGTTCTGCCGACTTCGTATTTTCTATTCGGGTTCTTGTCTACTTGCAAGTATACAATATATTCATATCCGTTTGCAGTACCCTGCCATGACAAATTGATAGTAGTTCTGTCGCCGATGTTCAACTGAGCAGTCAAGTTGTCTACAGGCTCTAACTCAATGGTCGTGGAGAAAGAATGCATTGCCACAGAAGAAGTATGAATATTCTCGTTCATACTGAACGCTTGCACTTTTACCGAGTGGTCGCCGATTACGCCGACGTATCTCGACAAATCTTCTTGCGTGGACGTAATGTCATCTCTTACTACCATAATACCGTCTACGTAGATAAGGTAGTAATCCGCGAGCTCAACGGGACTGAATTCAAAAATATAATCNCTGTTGACTCTGAGGTTTTTCGGAGCTTGCAACGTCATTACGCAATTATAATTNTGAGAAATCGCATCTCCGTCAACGTACATCGTGCAATGTCCNAGACTTGTCAAATCCAATTCGTCGTTAAAATTACCGATAGGCAATATGCTTACTTTATAAGTGCCGATATCCTTGACGTAGTCGGTAATATCAAAAACCTTTGAAGACTCTCCCCACTGTTCATTCATGCGAGTTTCTTTTTCCTCGTCGTTGATCAAGAGGCGATAACCGCTTGCGTGCTTTACCTCTGTNACGTTGCACAATACTTTGCTGTCTACCTCTAAGATATTTATNTCGACAGGTTGAACGAGCTTTTCNACGTAAATTACGTTCTCGCAGTTCATAATAAAGTGCGTCTTCTTAACGTCGCGATANATGACAAGCGTCTTAACGTCTTGATAGGTATTGCAAGAATATCCGTCTCTCATTGTGACAANCATACCGCCGACAATGGAGTTGGTAACCGAGCCNTATACGTCTGCCGAACTCGTGCCGTCCAATTCGACCTTNGCCAAAGTAGCCAGTTTGTTTACCGTCAACTTGCTGTTGAACAAGCGAAGAGTATTTGTAATATTCGCTCCGCTGTCAATACTTACGTTTGCGTCATAAATATCTATATTGCTTGTCGCCGTNCCTTGGATATCGCCCGAGAATCTTACGTTGGCGGTNTCTTTGATGACGATTTCCATTTGTTTGATTTCGTCTTCNCCGTTCAAGAAACTGCCGATTTGCAAGGACTTNGCGCCTGTGACAAGCAAGTTCTCGCAAGAGATNTCNGCCATAATGACNACGTCCATATTCTCCGCCTCTATGCGGATAGTCTTTGCCTTGATAGAAGCCTTTTGCGAAGTATATTCTGTATCCGACTTTCTCGTGCCGATATAGAGCGTGCCTTCTCTGCTCGTCTTGATTGCGAATTCGCCNTTGACGNTCAAAGAGTGCTTATTCATATCNATGCTNTATACGTTGTCGCCTTCGATTGTAAGGTCATTNCAACTGATATTCTTTTTAAGGGAGTAGAAGTATTTNTCCAAACCGCCGACCTTGTCGCCTGCAACGAACTGGTCTGCCGTCTTTACNAAAATTCTCGGTCTGTTATAGAATACTACGGGCAAAACGATNCTAAGCACGATAGCGACGACGCACAATGCTGCAACCAACGCAATAATGCCCTTCTTCTTTTTGCTCATGGACTTATTNGATTTTATNTTTTTCTTGGAATTGACTGTGTCGTCTTGCTCTTCGACAACTGCGTCGGATTTAACCTTGTCTTTGGNTTTAACGTCAGCGTCGGCTTTTTTCGGACTTTTATTAGTCTTGTCTTGAGGTTTNTCTACCTTGGCTTCTGCGACTTTTTGCTCGTCTTTCTTGTCAACGACTTTCTTCTCGTCCTTATTTTCTGCGACAGTCTTNTTGTCTTTCACTTCGTCAACNTTCTTCTTGTCTGCCATGACTTCACTCCTTCAAAAATTTATTTANCAATGATTCTCCGTCTTTATAATAATTTCCGCTCTCTTTGCAAGTAGCCTCGTTGTAAGTGTCGTAACCGCTCTCTTGCTTTTTACCGCTCGAATATATTATAAACGGAACTGCGTCTCTCGTGTGAGTTTTNAGACTCAACGGCGTAGGATGGTCGGGCGCTACCAAAATCTTGTAGTCTTCTCCNATCTCGTCGAGTTTTTCAACGACGTATTTTACGACGATACCGTCGATAAGTTCGATTGATTTAATCTTGTTNGCNACGTCGCCTTGGTGACCGCACTCGTCGGGGGCTTCCATGTGGATATATACGTAATCGTATCCGCTCTTCAACGCGTCGATTGCGTATTCGGCTTTNCCCAAAAAGTTGGTGTGATACGTTCCCGTAGCATTAGGCACTTCGATTACGTTCATCTTTGCGCCGATACCGATACCTTTGATAAGGTCAACCGCGGATATTACGCTTCCCTTCAAGCCGTATTTTTCNCTGAAAGCCGTAAGCGCAGGTTTCGTACCCTCTCCCCAAAGCCAAATGCTGTTGGCGGGNTTTTTNCCCTCAGCGATACGCTTTTGGTTGATAGGATGATTTTTGAGCAAATCGTAGGACTTGACCATAAGCGACGTCATCAACTCGCCGTAAAGTCCTTTCGGCAAATACTGCGTAACGTACTTGTCGGATATATCGTGCGGNGGCGTNAAGTCNGTGCCNAGCCTTGCATTGTGAACTACAAGACAGTGTCTGTAACTTACCCCNGCGTAAAAGTCGAGTNTCTCGCTGGATAGATTNTCTGCGATATACGCTATCAACTCTTTTGCNTCTTGCGTAGAAATNTCGCCNGCGGAATAATCNACCATACGCTTGTCNGCGTAATTCTCTTCATCCGACAAAGTCACGAGATTGCATCTGATAGCAATATCGGTATCTTTGAGGTCAATGCCNATCGAGAGCGCTTCCAACGGCGAACGACCCGAATAATACTTNTCGGGCGCATAGCCCATCATTGACAAATTTGCNACGTCGCTACCCGGTTTGAGATTGTCGGGAACNGTCTTGACAAGACCGATTTCGCCGTATTTGCAAAGTNTGTCAATATTAGGTTTCTTCGCCACGGCAAGAGGAGTTTTACCGCCCAACGCTTCGTTGGGATAATCTGCCATACCGTCGCCCAAAATTACCACATACTTCATATTATTCACCTTTTTTACGCATTTTTGCAANCAATNATCCGCAAAGGTCATTTGCGTTCGATTTTATTATATTATATAAAGCAATTATTGTCAAACAAGAATATAAAAATTTTTATATTGTTAAACGGGAATTTTTACGGTNAAAGTCGAGCCTTTGCCTTCCTCGCTGACTACGGAAATCCAGCANTGCGAATTGTCGAGTATTCTCTTGACAAGCGCAAGTCCGAGTCCGTTGCCCTCTTTGGCGCGCGACATATCCCCTTGATAAAACTTCTCAAATATCCTTTTTTGCGTTTCCTCAGACATACCGATNCCGTTGTCCTTTATCACGAATACGACTTCTTTTTCGTATTTTCTCAACACGATATTTATATCTCCGCCGTCGCGCGAAAACTTGATTGCGTTGGAAATAAGGTTTTGCCAAACGTGCGCGAAGAGNGTTTCGTCATAGAAAATCGTCACTTCGTCAAGGTCGAGATTTATGTTGAGATTCTTCTCGCTCCACTTGNCTTCTTGNGCGATTATTGCCATACGGATTTGCTCGTCTATTCTNAACTCGCTCGGCTCTAAAATAGCGTGGTTTTCCAACTTGCTCAATTTCANNATNTTNGANGTAAGCGTCGTAAGACTGTCNGCCGCCTCGATAATATTGTCGCAAAATTCCTCTATTTGCTCTTGCGATTTGCAATTCTTCAAAATCTCCGCGTGACCTTTGATATTGGCAAGCGGCGTTTTGAATTCGTGCGAAATGTTGGACACGAAGTCGCTTCCGAGCATTTTGTTTTTATCAAGTTCGTTGACCATTATGTTGAAGTTGTGAATAAGAGCGGACAATTCGTCAGTCTTCAATTCCCCGTTCCTTTTGGTCTTTTCTTTGAGTTGAACGGAAAAATCTCCTTGCGACACTTTTTGCGTTACGTCGCCCAAATCTCTTATCGGCGAGAAAAACGCTTTGTTGACGACCAAAGTCAATACCGCGCCGACGACGACCGAAGATATAGCGGCAATGATGATTACCCACCAAACGTCGTTGATTTCCACGTTGAGATTTTCGAGGATATAGTACGCTCCCGAAAATATTCCCACCGCGGCGACTATGGAGACGAAACTCGCCACGCCNAATTTTGCAAACAAATCATACTTAGTCTTGTTTTGAATCTTTTTTTGCATAAAAACTCCTTTATTTNCGCTTCTTGACAGCCTTGTANCCTAAGCCCCTAATCGTGACGATTTCAAAGTCNTCGTTGGTCTTGAACTTATCTCTGATACGGGTNATATGCACGTCGACCGTACGCTCGACNCTNTCGCTGTCCGCGCCCCAAAACTCTTCCATCAACTGGCTTCTNGTGAATATAGTGCCNGNGTAGGAAAGCAATTTGTAAAGTATATAAAATTCTTTTTGCGGTAATTCTATCTCGCCGTCNGGNGTGATTGCTGTNAGCGAATCGTAAATTAAAGTCGTATCGCCGACGACNATTTTTCTTTCGCTGACAATCTGCGANCGTCTAAGCAACGCGCCTATTCTCAGCAACAANTCNTTGGTNTCGATAGGCTTGACCATATAGTCGTCAATACCCANCAAAAAGCCNTTCTTCTTNGCGTCGAAATCGTCCACGGCGGTCATAAACATAATGGGGATATTTGCGTTGATTTTTCTGATATTCTCCGCCAACGCATAGCCGTCCATTGTCGGCATCATAATGTCCGAAATTATNATGTCGTAGTGCTTTTCTTTGAACATATCCAAAGCGCTCTGTCCGTTGAGAGCCATATCGGCGTCATAGCCGTTTTGCAGCAANACCGTGCGCACTANCTTATTNAGTTTNATATCGTCTTCTACCACAAGTATCTTTATCATAAAATACCCCTATCGAATTTCACGTTATTTTGATTATAACACGATAGTCGGAATTTGTAAAGAAAGAAAAAAGCAAGCGGTGCGCTTGCTTTTCACTTATTACTTCTTCACTTTTCACTCTTCACTATTTTTTTCTCATAGACTTCTGCTCTTTGAGATACTCGTTATAACGCTCAATTTGGTCTTCGCGCAAATCAATCATCTCTTTTGCAGTACTCAACGCTTGATTATCACCGACAATGAGTTCCGTCTCTTTGACTTTCACTTTTGTTCCGTCGCTCGTCGCGTTCTTGCGTATATCTTTCATATACTCGTCTTCCATCTTGAAGAGCGCAACGGTCGTATTTTTCTTTATCGTCAACTTGACTAACGGATTGACCGTAGACTGTCCAAGTACTATGAAGTACGTAGATTTCTTTTCTTTGCACTTGTCTTTTGTAAGCGCATAGGCTTTGAGCGTGTCGAATATCTTCTTTTGCGTTGCCGACAACTTAGCGTAAGCCTCATCGAGAGTAAGTCTTGGCGCGGGTGCTTTCTTCGCCTTTTGCGCAGATTTCTCGGCAGGGATTTCAACGATTTTCTCTACTACTTTCTCTACCTCAATAGGCACTTCCACTTTGACTTCTTTCTCTACAATCTTCTCTACAGGAACTTCCACTACTTTCTCAACTACCTTTTCGACTTCGACGGGCACTTCGACAATTTTCTCAACCGGAACTTCGACTTTTACTTCTTTCTCGACAATCTTTTCTACCACTTGCGGTTCGGTAGACTTATTGTTGGAAAGTTCTAATATCTTTTCCATCAACTTATCTTGATTGCGCATGAGGTTTTCTTGCGTCTTCAACATCTGCTTTATCGTCTCGTCGTTCTGTCCGCTCTGCGTTACCACTTTGAGTATTGTTTCGTCGCTTACGGTAGAATTTACAGGTTGCAATCTACTTGCAAGTCTATCAATCGTTTCTTCGCTTATACTTGCAGATGCAACTTCCTTCTCCACAATCTTCTCGGTAGTCTTTTGTTCTGCAAGTTTCTCCATCAACTTTTCAATGCGCTTTTCATTCTCCTCGTTCATTTGACGCATACGCTCTTCATTTTGCGCGTTCTGCTCAATGAGCTGTTGAATAAGTTCATCATTCGTTGACGCTTGTTGCGGCAACATCATTTGTTGCATGCTAGGCAAGAGCGCGGTCATTGTCTCGGATACTATTCCGCGTATCTCTTCCGCACCAAAACCTTGCGGAGCATATGCAAATCCGCCTTGCATTCCTGCACCTGCGCCGTATCTATTATTATAATTCCTCTCTTCTTTATTGCGCTCGTACTCTTCTTTCGCGTCTTCCATTTCTTCCAACGCTTTGTTGTACGATCTCTTTTCTAGCAACATAAATATGAATGACAATACCGCTACGCCCATTAGTATACTTGCAATTACCGTCCACGTAGTGTATGCCCAGCCAAACAAGCCGGTCGTAGCAACTACATAATATCCGCTATATCTCTTCTCTATCGTCCTCTTTATCTTCTTACGCTGATTTGCATAACTTATGCCCTTGCTCGTAAATATAATAATCAATATTATACTTATTACGCTCGCGACTACTTGCCACCACTGCTTTAATACTTCGCTTACTTTGTCAAAA
The DNA here is from genome assembly GCA_014799645.1 of Clostridiales bacterium. Taxonomy (GTDB): domain Bacteria; phylum Bacillota; class Clostridia; order Christensenellales; family UBA3700; genus RACS-045. The sequence goes on from JAAVHQ010000025.1 coordinate 74,251, forward strand.
GGAGAGTTTCCGCCTTCGTTGCCTTTATCGCCGTCTCCGTTTCCGTCCGGGTCATTTGGGTTTACAGCATTTGGATCGTCAGGATCTACTTGCGGATAGTTCGGATTATTAGGATCGTTCGGGTCATACAGTCTATCGTTTGCGCTGACTGAGAATTCTTGCAATCCCGTCTCATACGTTCCGTCTGCAAAGATATAGTTATTCCTTTGACTAGCCTTTATCTTCGCCTTTATCTTGTACGTCTTGCCCGCTTGCAATTGCTCAAACGCTACCGGCGTTGTTCCGTCTTCTTCAAATATCTCGTATTCCACCCCGTTGATTTGTCCGTACTTCAAATTGAGTACGTTTGGCTTTGCGTTGGTGTTCCAATCTATGCCTATCTTCGCTTGCGCTATCTCATAGTCGAATTCGCTATCGCCTACTATTTCATAACTGTCTGCGTAAGTACCATCGAGCGTTACCTTTACTCTGTACTTTCCTACTTCAGTAGGCGCTCCGCTCAACTCTGTATATCCGTCGTAATACTTCACGTCGATTGCGCTATCCGCTACTCCCGTTACGTTGAACTTTGCTGGTTGCGCCTTGCCGTTGTATTCCACCTTTTCATTGACTAGTCCTACCGTCACAGGCGTGCGTTGGTTGCCCACTGCAAAGTGGTCGGAATACTTCTTGCTTTCGTTGTCTTCAAACTTATAGTTGCTTTCGCTTCCGCTCTTCAACTTCGGAAATGCCTTGTAGTACTTGACTTCGTTGTCGGATACCTCGATTTGGTATTCTTTTATCGGCGGTATACTGTTATCTATTACTCCCGAACTGTCCGTCGTGTAATAATCATAATCTACCACGCCCTTGTCGTCTTTGAGCTTATACACTCTATACGTCTTTCCGTCATCCGTTGTCTTCTCTACAAACTCCCAATCAAGTTTTATTACAGCTTGCACTACCGACCAACTCTTAGACCATTCGCTGAACGTTCCTTCATAACTGCCCGCTTCGTCTTTGTCCGGCTTTTCCCAATTGTTCGCGTCGTCAGGATTCTTGAAATCAAAACTTACTGTTACCGTTCCTTTATTTCCTACGCCCATTCCGCTTGCAGAACCGCCGTAGATTGGCTTAAGTAATTCTGGTACGTTTTCGAGTTTTATCTCTATATTTCCCTCTCGGTATTCTACCTCGCCGTTGCCTTCCCACTTGACGTTAGATAAGTTAAACTTCGCTTTCACTATCTTCCAAGTTATTGCATACGCTGTTCCGCTTCCGCTCGGATCGCCGACTTTCTTTATCATTACTTCTGTAACTATATTTTCGCTTGCGTTTATCACTACGCTATTCTTATAGCCGTTAGTAAATCCATTATCGTTATAGTTCGTATCTATCTCATAGCCGGCAGGCTCCTCCGCATAGAAAGAATACTCCTTGCCGTTGTATCCCTTATCTGTGGCGGGAGTGAACGTTACTCTCGTCTCTCCTACTTTTGCGTTAACCGACTCCCATGTATCTACTCCGTCTTCTTTAAACCACCATACTAAATCTTGACTGGCATTCGCTCTTGTCAATCTCAATGTCACCGAACTTCCCAAATCTACCTTGTAATTGCCATTGCTATCCGTTTCCTTAATGCTCAACACCCAATCTCCCGCAACCGGCAGTTTGCTCATATCCAACGAGATTCTACTTGCTTGAACGTTATCTATACTCGGTCCGTTTACAGTTCCGCTTCCAATGTTATCTATTGTAGTTACTCCTACCAATTCAGCGCTTATTGTATAACTTACGCTATCCCTCGCAAATGGCTTGTTGTTGGAATACTTCACGTCGATTGACAACGGCTGTCCTAAGTTCCCCTCTATTATCCCGTTATTAGAATCTATTGTGAATTTGAGTTCTTTCTGGTCTACTTTAACATCCCCATATTGGTCATCTGATGTCTTTGACGGAACGTCCCATACCGTAATACCGCTATTGTCCGACGCTACGTACTGCTTCTTCAAATGGTATTTCAATGCGTCTTTATAGACTCCCGCGTCAGTGACTGTAACAAATTTCCCTGTTAAACTTATTTTCCCGCCATAATTATTCGCCAGCGTTACCTCTACCTCATCTTCGTTGTAACTTAGTATATACGTTTGAGCATTTCCGTCGTACTTGTACGGAGTCGACGGCGTAAACGTTGGCAACGCTATAGGTATCTTATCTATGTCTACTTCTTTACTATACGTCTTATCCAAAACGTAGTTGTTGCTTTCCGAAGTATCTATCTCTACTTCTGCCTTATACCTACCTACTTTCTCAGGAGAATTGTACGACACTTCTCTCGTATCTAAATCCGTATACTTAATCCTAAGTATTTTGCTTGCCTTATCTTTGTCTACATCGCATAAATCGTCCTCAACTGGCTTAACCGTAGGAGGACTTACGCTTGTATCAAAATTCGCGTGCAATGTCTTTGGCTCGATCTTTAATTCAATGTAGCGAATATAATCCGTTTCATTTTTGCTTTTATCCGGTTCACCGCTAAATTTTATTCCTTCCGCTTGCAATGCTGACTTGACTGTCAATTTAATTTTATTTATACTTCCGACGTTAGTTCTGTCACCGCTGATATAATCTATATCTAGTGCGGAAGAATCGTACCAAGTCCTTTTACTTTCAGGCACGTCGTCAATCCAAAACTGTTTACCCTCATATTCCATTGTAATATCAGTCGGTTCGTCTAGAATACCTGCAATTTTACTTAAATTCAAGTGAATAGCTGGGCGCAAATACCATTGATATTGCATAGTGACTGGCCAACTTAACGATGTACCGCTTCCTGCCACAACATAAACATAACCATAACTTTTTTCTACAGCAGAGCGCAACCAATAATATGCTGCCGAAGATTTTCTCTGCTCCGTAGAGGTCATCCAAACGCCTTGATTGCCATCTCCGAGTCCCAATTCAGCTAGACTAGGAAGCCACAAATAGTCTGTTTTCCAATTATCGTAACCATGTTCCATATGATTTGACGAATAGTCTGGTGTTCCGTAATTAGCATCGTCAACTATTCCATAAGCATCATTATTAAGAGTATATTTATTATGAATATCTTTCGCATCCTCTTTTTCTTGATACTCAATATTTTGCGGTTTGACAATATATTGAGTAAGACTTCCTGCTACGTCATCTACCGTAAATTTTGCAAAACTATTAGAGCTACTTGGCTTATGTTCATCTGTTGTCAAAGAACTGGTGCTTTCCCAATATTTTCCGCCATTATTTAAATCTACAGCGCGTATTTTACTAGTTCCGTACATATTTGAAGGATACGTTCCTCCACTACCTGTAACAATGCTTGTGTTGAATGACGTAGAATTGCCTTCGCAATCTGCAAGCCATAAATCTAAAACAATTTCACCAGAATATTTATCTTTTGTCAAGTACGTCGCCGTCCACCTTTTACCGCCGAAATTAATAACAATATCCTTATTACCGTTTGCAGTTCTAAAATCATTGGAAGTTTTTGTTCCTAGCGCTTGCACCATGCCAAAACTTGCTCCACTTTTACCTGTCAGTTTTACATAAAGATCATCAAGATTAGTCTTATTAAAAATATTTTTATTATCTGAATAACTTTCATATCCGGTATTTAATAATTCTTTTACTTCAACAATAGGCGACGTGCTTACTAAAGCGTCAATGATTTCTTTCGGAGCAACAAAAGTCATTGCGCTTGCCATAATCAAGCACGTAATTATCAATAATGACAGCGCAATATATCCATTTAATTTTCTCTTTCTCGTATCCATTTTTTTACCTCGTTTTTGCCGTTTTTTCGGCTTGGTCAGGAAAAGTATACATTTCCTGACTAAAATGACTTGAATATAAAATTATGATATGTTATGATATACGTGTCTAAATATCGCGATTTTTGACATCTAGGTGTCGAAAATCTTCGGTCAGGAAATGTATACTTTTATTGGAATTTTTTGACATATTTTAGATGTTTTCTCAATTTTTCGCCATTTTTCGCAAAAAAACGAAAACCGCCTAGTTCGGCGGGAATGAAGATAGACAAAACGTAAAAAGATAGATTTTTGTCAAGGCGATATAAAAAAAAGTCCCTCGTACTTGATTAACGTTGGGACCTTTTTGTTATATTGATTTGGCGGAAAAGACGCTTTTTAATTCTGCCTAGACTGCCTTTCCGCCGAACTAAAAACTTACATCAACAACTCGCCTTCGTCGCTGTCGATAATTTGCATTACCTTGACTTGCTTGCCCGTTTGCGCGTCTACGAAAACGTAGAAATTGTAATTATCCATACTGCCGAAGACTTCATAGGTCAAGATTTCCGACCCATTGGGCATAGGAATGAGCGCAAGTCTTATTGACGATACGCTAAGACCGCCGAAGTCCATATTTCTGACTTCCCCTTCGGTTACGCTCGGCGCGGCAATGGTACGCTCGGTATGATTGTGAATATAGTTGAGTCCTTCAAAGCCGACTATTTTGCCGTCGTCCAAAGACACTTTGATTTTTATCATATCGGGATAGATGACTATATCGTCTTGCATATAACACATATTGACGAACAAGATTCCGTCGGTCACGCAAGCGTATACGCCTTTCATATCCGTATAGCCTTGATTTGCCATATACTGCTCGGCAAGCACAACGCCCTCTTCTACGCTCAACTTAGGCTCTTGCGAGTCGAACGACGTATCCCACATGACGATTGCTCCGCCCTTTTTGGCGATTTGCACGCTTGCGATATTGCCGTCGGCTAAGGTCACTTGATACATATACGAATCAAAGCCGTTGTTGTTTTCGGTGATAAATTCCACACTGCTGACGTCCTGTCCGCTCAAAATTCTCTTGATATAATCTTCCTGTCCGTCTTTGGATATATCCTCACCGCTAAGACCTTTGACTTCTTTCTCTGCGAGCGAATCGCTGAACGCGCCGTCGTAAATCAAGGACGGATATTCTATCGTGCCGTCTACAAGACCCGTCGCGACGTTGACGAAGCCCACGTTGAGTTTTCCGATACCCTCGACAATCTTATTGCCTGCGACAAGGCTTTCCTTTACTTCGCCTAGGCTCTTTGCCAACTTGTAGGTCGATTGATACAAGCCGTCGAGATTGTTTCTCTCTTCTTCGGTTATCGTACCGCCCGTGGCGATTTTCTGCGCAAGATATTTGCAGTAATCCCCCACTTGGTTGCAATACTTGATTACCGACGACATATCGTAACCGCTGTACGATAGCGTAGTCAAATTCGCGACTGCCGTCTGTGAATTCATTGCGACTTCAATCAACATTTCGTTGACAAGGTTTTCCGACCTCGCGACACGGAGTTTCGAAAGTCCGTTTTCCATATTCAAAAGGCTGTCTGTAAGAGTGTAATATGCGTTCTCGTAATTATACTCGCTGTTCGCCATCCATTTCTCTTCCTGCGATTTGGATATGCCCAAGAATACCGAAAGCACGATAATTGCGCTTATCATCAAAATCGCCATTATTATAAAGAATGCTTTCCATCCTTTGGTCATTACCAATTTGCCAGATGCGTCTCTCAACATAATTCCACCTCACTATACCGCAAACCTGTGTTTGCCAATCGTCAATTTTACCGTCCTTGACCATATCCAAGAACTTGTCGCCGTCGCAGGATTGTAATAATAGATACAACCGTTGGTCGGGTCCCAGCCGTTCATTGCGTCTCTTGCCGCCGAGTAGGCAGTTTCATTCGGCTCTAAATTGATTTGTCCGTCGGATACCGCCGTGAACGCGTAAGGCTGATAGATTACGCCTGAAATCGAGTTGGGGAAAGAACTACTCTTCACTCTGTTGAGTATTACCGCCCCGACTGCGACTTGACCGAGATACGGCTCGCCTCTCGACTCCGCATAAATACACTTGGCAAGCAAATACACGTCCGACGAATTGTACGAACTATTGCTACTGCTTCCCGAGGAAAGCGTCATACCGAGCGCCGCCGCAGTCTTCGCGCCGACAATGCCGTCGACCGTCAGTCCGTTGTTACGTTGAAATTGCTTGACTGCATTGAGCGTCTTCGTTCCGAATATACCGTCTACCGTTCCGCAATTATATCCCCACCTGTTGAGTTTGGTCTGCAACGTTCTCACCTGCGAACCGCTCGAACCTTGCTTCAATACCGCTACTTCTTCACTGCTTTGAGGCACGGAATAAAAAGACACGATACCGACAACCACCGTAACCAACAACAATGCTACTACGATACTTGTCTTTACAAAAACTTTCTTATCCATAAAAACTCCTTTTTGCATACTTGCTTTGATTATTGCCTAGCAAAAGGGTTTTATACCCAACGTGTGAATTGGGTATTTAATTTTCTAAGTTATTTTCCTCTTGGAGAATTTGCACAATATGCGCCAACTTTTCTTGAATATCTCTCAACATTTTTTGAATATGCTTTATTTCTGCCTTGCGATTGTTCTCGCCCGCTTCCCACATATCGCAACCGGTATTTTCTGAAATATGATTATTTGCCTTTTCGCTGGAAATAAAATATCTTGTACAAAAGCCAATATTTTCGCTTGAAATACTAGCTTCGTTATAAGACTTAAAAAATATGCAATTAGTACATTTCTTTTCTTTGCACATAGTAATAGTGTCCTTATGTATATTATAAAGACCACATCGTGATATGTCAAACAAATAATATCACAAAATGTGCTAATATCGGTTTATGAAAAATAAATTTGCTGAAAGACTAAAAGAATTAAGAATAGAAGCGAAAATGTCACAAAAACAACTTGCGGAATTGCTCGGCGTAGTGCAACACACAATTAGTAATTGGGAAAAAGAAGCAAGACAACCCGATTTCGATATGTTGATGAAGATTGCGACAACGCTTGACGTATCGACAGATTTTTTATTAGGTCTAAGCGAATATAATTGATATTATTTGGGAATACGGTATTGACATATTTTTCCAAAGTGATATAATATAAATAGAATATATTAAGGAGGTTAAAAAGATGTCATTCGTTAGCGGTTTCAAAAAATTACCTAGACTCGTTCAAATCATCCTTCTTTTAATCCCCGGTGTAAACTGGATTACGGAAATTGTTGTTCGTGTCTCTGCTGCTATGCACGGTAAGGCTATTAAGCAAATCATTGTTCTCATTTTGGCTATCATTCCTATCACCGGCGTATTGCTCGGTTGGATTGACTTGTTCTCGTGCTTGATTCAGAAGAAACTTATTTTAACCTGATAATATAGGTAAATCAAAAATAGAGCCCTTTCGAAAAGAAAGGGCTTTGTTTTATTTATTGAAGAAAAATGATTTATATTGGAAGTTGTCGCTCTCCTCGCCCACGAAACACAACGGCGGAAATACCACGCACCACCAGTTATCGCCTTTACCGCTACCGAGTTCTATAATAAGAGCGTCGTATACTCCACTCTCCAAAGTCAAGTCGCCGTAAGTACGCGCAGGAAATTCCTCTTGTCTTAGGCTTACCGTGGACTTGTAGTCATAGCCGTTTTGGGCAAGTACTTTGTCCGCTACGCTCGTCATTCCCGAGATGTTGTCGGCAAGAATCGCCATCGCCTGCGCTTTGTCCGCCACGCCGTTAAGTTTTGGGCTCATATACTCTACAATACTCTCTTTGACCTTGTACTTTACGCTTTGGTCAGTCGCGTCGTTGCTGTTGGCTCTGATATGTATTCTCAAATAAGTCTCTTCGGGAGAACTTTGGTTTTGCGTCTTGGCAAACATTATTACCGCGCCCAAGAGTATTACGCACAAGATTATTACTACCACTACTTTCATTTTTATGTACCTCGCAATTTCAATCGGATATTCCGATTATTGCCATTCCAAAAGTTTTTATACACGACAAATAAAAAATAGCAAGCAGACCGCTTGCTATTTTTATCATTGATATTCTATCGCTTATTTTCCGTCGTCAAAATCTTCCAGCGTCTTTACCGTAACCTTATAGCAATCGGACAAACACTGCTTATCCATATTGTCATAAGAATCGTAACGCGTGTGATAGTAGTTGCGCAACTTATGGTCGAGCGCGGTAATACCTACCGCCTGATAACCGCCTTTGTTGAAAGCCGCGGAATCGGTTGCGCCGAGAGGTACTGAGCCGTAAGAACAAGTAATATCAATGCTCTTCGCCGCATTGTAGAACAATTCGCTTGCGTGCGGGTCAGCCTTGACGGTGTTGTTCAAGTCGCGTTTGTTTACGCAAAGGAATTTGCCCTCTCTCAATGTGTCGTATGCGTAGATAATAGTCTCTACGTCTTTATAGTCGCCCGCTTGCGAGTGACGTTTTGCCCACGCTCTCGCTCCGCGGATACCCGCTTCTTCACTACCCGAAATGAGTACGCCGACTTCGGTGTTTTCAAATTCGATACCCTCATCGTGCAAAGCCTTCATTACCGCAATACCCATATAGCAACCGGTAAGGTTGTCGTTTGCGCCGTCGACGACTACGCTCGTATTCCACATTCTATACATNGCTATCCAGAAAGGCACGAAGATAAGGCAAGCAAGACCCATTATCATAGGCACGCCNGAGTTNGCTACCGCAAANCCTACTCCGCCTTGCAATATAATAGATACGATAGAAATGCCCGCAAGACATACGATACCAATCATTGAGATNACNAAGTGCGCTACGAAAGCGTCACCGCTGATGAGATAGCTCATAGTCCATTCGTGCGCTACGTCGGGGTGTCCGTTGAANAGTATTCTTCTCTTTACTTCACCTTTNGGATGCTTGACGGCTATTAAGTTGTGCGACGTCTTTTTGGGGAACATAAAGTCCACAATTTCAAGATATAACACAAACTGCAAAAGCATCAAAAGCATTGCNAGCGCTACCAATATTATGGAAAGCAACGGTATGAAAAAATAACTTACCATTGCCAAAAGAATGAGCGTAACCATAATTGCGCTCCAATAAAAGAACGTCGCNGGGTGCAATTCAAAAGGTTCGATTTTCACGTCGTCGCAATATTCTTTCAANGTGTCAGCCATATAGTCGACGGCTTTCTTCTCCCCNTCGCTACCCGGAAGTCTTTTTCCGCAAGTCTTGATTATCGTGGTGATTTCTTCCATCATATAATCGGCTTGCGCGTCACTGTTGTCTCTCAATTTTTTAAGATCCATAACCATACTCCCCTGATTGATGTTTTTATTATATCACACACAACATTCAAAATAAAACACTTTAACTAAAAAATTTAGTAATATAACNATNATTTTCAAATNATTCTCTTAAAAAGTCATATTGCCGAACAATTGACAAGATGGCAGTTTTTGGTATAAAATAGATATAAAATAATTTTATTAGCATCAAGAGGTTTAGTAAATGGCAATAAAAAACGAGCAAGAAAACGGTAGATATATCAGCAGTTTGAGCGAAAAATGCCAGAATAACAGCGTCATTGACCCTGATTTGTTTATTCAACACAAAGTCAACAAGGGTCTTAGAGATTTGANNGGTAAGGGCGTATTGACAGGTCTTACCAACATCAGCGACGTCATCGCCAAAAACGTNNTCAACGGCGAAGAAATNCCTTGCGAAGGCAGACTTTATTACAGAGGTTACAAAATCGAAGAGCTCTGCAATGATTTTATTAGCAACAACAGGTTTGGTTTTGAAGAAATCACCTANCTTTTGCTCTTCGGCGAATTGCCCGACGAAAAGGAACTTGACAATTTCAAATCGGTTTTGGCAAGATACAGAAAATCTCTCCCAAATTCTTTCGTAAGAGATATTATTATGAAAGCGCCGTCNAAAGATATGATGAACTCTTTGGCAAGAAGCGTGCTTACTCTCTACTCTTACGACGAGAAAGCCAACGATACGTCTATCCGCAACGTGCTCAANCAGTGTCTGCAACTNATTGCGCTTTTCCCGTTGCTCTCNGTATACGGCTATCAAGCGTACGATTATTATATCAAAGAAAATAAATCTTTCTTTATTCACGCGCCGAAGGACGAACTCTCCACTGCGGAAAATATCTTGCANATGCTTAGAATCGACAGCAAGTATACNCAACTCGAAGCGANAGTCCTCGACCTTGCGCTCGTACTCCACGCAGAGCACGGCGGCGGCAACAATTCGACTTTCACCGTAAGAGCCGTTTCNTCTTCGGGTACGGACACTTACTCGGCTATCGCGGCAGGTATCGGCTCGCTTAAAGGACCTAAGCACGGCGGCGCNAACATCAAGGTTTCGCAAATGTTTGCCGACATNAAGAAGAACGTTGCCGACTGGAAGGACGACGAAGAAATCGAAGCGTACCTCAACAAAATACTCCACAAAGAGTGCTTTGACAAAAGCGGTTTGATTTACGGTATCGGTCACGCGGTATACTCCCTCTCNGACCCAAGAGCGTTGCTTCTCAAAAATTCTACCAAAAAACTCAGCGATGAAAAAGGNCTTGACAAAGAATTCGGACTATACTCCAANGTCGAAGAAATCGCTATCAAGTTGATTTCCAATCAACGTCATATCTACAANGGCGTAAGCGCGAACATNGACTTTTACAGCGGATTTATATACGATATGCTCGGACTTCCGCAGGAACTTTATACTCCTATCTTCGCTATTTCGAGAATTGCGGGTTGGTCAGCTCACAGACTTGAAGAACTTATCAATTCTTCCAGAATTATGCGTCCTGCTTACAACTGCGCTCAACCTGCTTTGGATTACGTACAGATGAAGGACAGAAAGTAATTTGAAATAATTATCAATTCAATAAAAAATGCGACGGAATTTCCGTCGCATAATTTTTTGATTTTGCCTTTGTTCAACGCCTATAATTTCTTTTGAACGCAGGTTGATTGATAATATCGCCGTAGACTATTAATTTCTGCAAATCGGTCAACTCTCGACTTTGCTCGACTTTCTCGTCAACTTTGACATACCTGACGTCGTAATGATCTGCGCAACCTTCCGTCGATTTTCCGCCTATACTGTTCATTACGGGGACTTTCTCAACCCTATAAGAACCTGTCGGTTCGTGCTTTACTGCGCAATGCTCGTCGTCGTGATGTCCCATAGACTGTATCTCGCTTTCGAGTTTTTGTAGCTGTTGCAGACGAGTCGCAAGCCTTGCCTGCGCGCTCTTCTCCGCCGACGTATTATTGGAAGCGGTCGAGAGAGTCGGCGCGGACTTCTGACTTGCCGACACGCTTGGTTTGGGTTCGACGAACTTTTTGAGTTCTTCTTTCTCGTCAAACTTTCGCATTGCCGCCTCAGCATCTTTCTTTGCCTTCTCTTTCTTAGCCTCTTTCGCTACGTTTAAGATTGCAACAATTACTATAATAGCGGGTATTATAAATATGAATTGCATTATTTCTTATCCTTCTTAGGTTTTTCTGTGCCTTGAGCGCCGTTTTCGATTCCGCCGATTGAATTTCTCATATTCGTATCAGCCATAACGTTCTGCATATTGTAGTAGTCCATTACGCCGAGTTTGCCTTGCTTCAAAGCCTCTGCCATAGCCTTAGGCACTTGCGATTCAGCCTCGATAACGAGAGCTCTCATCTCTTGCGTCTTTGCTATCATTTCCTGTTCGAGAGCGACAGCCATTGCTCTTCTCTCTTCGGCTTTCGCTTCTGCGATACGCTTGTCTGCCTCTGCCTGATCCATTTGAAGTTGCGCGCCGATGTTTCTGCCAACGTCGATGTCTGCTATATCAATAGAAAGAATTTCGTATGCAGTACCGCTGTCCAAACCTTTTTGAAGTACGGTCTTTGAAATAGCGTCCGGATTTTCCAACACATCTTTGTGAGATTCTGCCGAACCTACGGTCGTGACGATACCCTCGCCGATACGAGCGATAATCGTGTCTTCGCCTGCGCCACCGATAAGTCTGGTGATGTTGGCTCTTACCGTAACACGCGCTTTAACGCGCAACTCGATACCATTCTTTGCGATTGCGGAAATAGCGGGAGTTTCGATGACCTTCGGGTTGACCGATACCTTAACAGCGTTGAGCACGTCTCTACCTGCAAGGTCGATTGCTCTTGCCGTCTCAGCAGCGAGTTCCATATTCGCGGAGTGAGCGGAGATAAGCGCGTTGACGACTTTGATTACGTCACCTCTTGCGAGGACGTGGCTTTCGAGTTCGTCAATAGATATGTCCAAGCCCGCTTTCTTTGCGGAAATGTACGCGTCGACGAGCGGCGTAACCTTAATGCCTCTCCACTTCATTCCTATGAGCTTTGCCATAGAAATCTTTACGCCCGATACGAGCGCTCTGAACCAAATCTTGATAGGCAATATGCTAAACAATACCGCTATCAAAATCAGTAGTACCACTACACCGATAACCAAGCCGATTATACCGCCGGTCGTCATTGCAGCCAATGTTGCTAAAATCATTTTTCTTTCTCCTTTTTATAATATTTTAATTATTTTCAAATTTCTTTTACCGTAATTTTCACGCCCTCGACGCTAATGACTACGATATTCTTGCCGCTTTCAATAAGCGACGACTGCGCGACTACGCTATACAGTTTGCCGTCTATAGTAGCGTTTCCGCTCGGACGCAAAACCGTTTCCGCGACACCGCTCTTGCCCACCAAATCAGTAAAGTCCTCCGTGCCCTTAGTAATTCCGCTCGGAACTGCCGTGGAGTTCTGAACCAGCGACGTGCGCGACAATCTACCTTTCTTCATCGAGTGTACCATAACTATAAGCGCCACCCCGACCACTATCGTGACCGACAAAACCATTACGAAGAATTGAATCAACAGATTGCCGTTTCTGCTTGTAAAAAGTCTTATTCCAATACCCAATGCGACGAGTATAATACCGGTTATGCCGAACACGCCAAAGCCAGGTTGGAAAATCTCAACGATGATGAGTATAGTACCCAAAATCAATAAGATTGCCGGAAGTATGCCGATTTCGCCGAAAGCGATTTGCAACTCTTCCCAAAACGTAAGTCCGTTACTTGCCAACAACATATTTATTCGCCCTCCTTGACTATATTATAATCTACTATCTATAATAAATCAATATTAAAATTTATGTTAATATACAAAAAAGATGTAGATTTTACATAAAAGTTGAAACGCATAAAAAAACCTCCGAGATATTTTTCGGAGGTTTTGCATTTGCTTATTAAGTAAATTTATTTATTCGCTTTTGCTAACGATTTCTTCAATTTCAGTAGGTTTGTCTTCACTATTCCCTTTTCGTCTAATAAATCTTCCAATAAAGTTTTTCATATAATGACGGAAATCCTTATTGCATAGAACAATCAAAAGCGAGATTGTCAATGAGAATGCAAGCGAAATTCCGCCATTTGCAAATAATTCTATCCATTGATTGTCGTTGGAAATCATAGAATAGTTTAATGCAACAAGTGCGCTGGTAAATATTGCAATATAGCCGTAATTACGAATATAATAACCTTTTGCGCTTGTCTTTAATGCGTATTTATAAAATACATGTGGCTCTACAATATGACAAATAAATATATTTGTAATTATTGTTGCTACGATTACACCAACTACATTGTATCCTTCCGGAAAAATAAAAACAAATAATATAGATAATCCTGTATTCACAATACCTTCAATAAGCGGTTTCCATCTATCATTGTAGAAAGTCCCTGTTGCATCTCTAAATAACAACGCAGACTGTCGCATAAACTGAATAAAGTAATTAAGTGTAATCACAAATGAAATTGATTTAGCCAACTCAAGTCCATCTTCAAATAATATCGTTATCAAATTATCTATAACTGCATAATAACCTAGGAAGAACACCATTCCCAATACAAAATTGAACGTATGGAAGAAGTTGAAATACTTCTTGACTTGCATCTTATCTTCATTTACGCACATGTGCCCTATTACGGACGTCAACGGCGTAAAGAATAGATTGATTACTCCCGTCATTGCAACCATTATCGTGGTATAGTTGGAATATTTGCCGAGTATAATGATGCCTATAAAAGCCGAAATAATAAGGCTGTCGGCGGTATTTACCAACACTCCGCCGATTTTATGCATAAACATTGCCTTAATATTTTTGATAATTTCTTTTTTTGTTTGAGAATCGATAGACTGCTTGTTGCGAATAATATCTTTGTATTTAATACGCGTTACAATTTCAGTGACAAGCCATTGAAGCGCCATTGAAATTATGCGACATATCAAAAACCAAACGAAGGACTTCGTATATATTAATACAATAATTTGCAAGCCATATTGTACAAGAGCCCCGCTTGAAGATATTATAGTCGTGATATAATTGTTTTTGTAGGCATTAATTAAGGATGTCTTGGAACTAAAAAGGTAGGAAAGCACTACGTATATAAGCATCAGTCCAAATGTCAAATAGAGATTGACGTCAAGACTCTGATAGTCTTTTGCAAGATACGGAAGCGCGGCCATTAAAATGCAACCGCCTACCAAAATTATTCCCCCAATCAAAAGATATGTTCTTGTAAATAAACCGTACAACGCCGAAACTTTATTAGTATTTCCCTCAACTATGGGTTTGTACATGCAGTAAGTAATGGCAATTCCCACGCCAAGTTCCGCAACTGCCAAGAATTCCAATATGGAAGTGTAGAGAGAATTCAATCCGTTTACTCCATTACCGACATAGCGTATCAAGAATCTTCTTACCACAATACTTGCGATAAGAATCATCACCTTAAAAACTATTGATACAAAAACGTTGAGAAGTCCTTTCTTTTTATCCATAATCCTATCTAATAAATATACTTTTTATATCATTCTCAAAAGTTGTCTCTAAGCTCGCTATCTTTTTTCTAAAAGAATCGAAATCTAAAATACTATCATCATAATGACTTAAAATGTATTTTATTTTCTCAACCACAAGCTCTTCATTATTGTAATCATCAATTTTATAAAAATCTGGGATAGGTATATCAAAATCATTTTTTGACGCATTCCTTTTCCCAACCAACAAACAAGTTCCATTATACACACTTTCTTTGGGAATTCTTTCAGGTCCTGGAAATTCTCCAAAATCAATATAAAGTTTTGCTCGCCTATAAACACTTACGAGTTCCTCAGGCGTAAATCCTTTAAGCGGTTTAAATTTTAAATCACTGCGCATAAGTAATTTCTCCATTATTTGAGACGGCTTTGATGGATTATATAATATTACATCATCACGAGCTGTAGACTGAAAGNTTGTTTCCGGTCCCGCATCATAAAATTGCTTACTTATTGGCTCAACCAACATACTCGGCTTTATATTTTGTTTTGACGAAATCAAGAAATCGAAAGCATACTGCGACCCACATGCATGATATACAGAATCTGTTATGCGCATCTGACACGAATACATGTACGGCGTCCCAGTCTTTATAAAACGATTTAAAATATGCTTTATACAATCTTTTATCGCGCTCCCATTCTTTTTCCATTGTAAATAATTATTTACGCTTAACCACCAAATTAATTTGCGTGCGCGTTTATAATATTTAAGATAAGTAGTCGCAACTTCAGGCACAATTATAATATTTTTCTCAGAATCCTCAATATCCTCGTAACTTATTATTCTTGGATTATATATTTTGTAGCGTGGAGTACATTCGGTAGACTTAGAGAAATAATAAACCAAATACGAATCCAACCCACAATCCCTCATATAGTATTGCAGTTGATGTAATGCTTCAGGTCCGCCTGTCACCGCATTATTAGGACAAAAAATATATATCTTAGCTCCAATTGAATTTATCATGGCTTCTCCTCCCAAATTCTTATCTTTCTTATAAAAAACTACTGNGATTATGCGGCAGTTTTACACTCTTGAATCTTTTCGACAATTGTTTCCGCCGTTTGNTTACAGTAATCGGCTTCATNCTTNNTCCNTANAANTCTATTTANCANNTTTAATCTTGAANANNANNTANNCAAAATTTTNAANTATTTAATTGCGCTTTTTTTACCGTAACACTTTGTGTAGAATANTGTTACGCCGTCAAGAAAAGTTTTATATCTTCTTTTATTAAACTTCCTTTTGTCTTTTGAAAAACTCGCGCCNTCCAAATGGAATATATGCGCGTTCGGCACTGACATTATTTTNTAGTCAGTATTTTGTTTTACACGAAATGCAAACTCAGTTTCTTCNCCATACATAAANATATCTTCATCGAAACCGCCCAACTCATCAAATAGACATCTGCGAATCATCATATCCGCGCCACATATATAGCCTACTTCGATAGGATTCTCCGAATAATTATATACCNCTTCCTTTTTTGAAATACGGAAAATTTTATTCAAAATCAACCGCATAACACTGAAATTCTTTTTATCGCTTTTTATCGAGGGCATTGTATGGAAAGACGTTGTCGGATCTCCATTGAAGTCCAATATGTTACCACCGCATATGCCGCATTTAGGGTCATCTTCCATATAGTTAAAAAGNGTNTTNACAAAATTTTCTTTAATAAGGATATCTGTATTCAGCCAAAGAATATATTTTCCTCTTGCCTTTTTTAATCCCAAATTAAAAGCTTTAGATGTGCCAAGATTTCCCCCTGCAGCTATGTATACTATGTTTTCGGAGAATTCTTCAAATAGTTTTTCACCCGATTTATCGGGGCTATCGTTATCAACCAATATCAACTCGTAATCTATATCGGNCGTATTGTTTAATATGCTTATAATCGCATCCTTTGTTAAGTCATACGTATTATAGTTTATCATAATTATTGAAACATCCATAATTCCCTTCCCCGTATTTATAAAATTGCTTCCAAAGATTTTATATTGCCCACTATATTGTTCCAACTATAATCGCTTCTTACTTTTGAAGCGCACTCACATGCCTCACTNATATCAATTACGTTGTTGATTATCTTAATCATATAATCTTTAAGCTCGTCTGCGGNGCAAAAGATTTTACCGCAATTATTNTTATNGATTAGTTCGCTNGCCACGCCTACGTCAGTAGACAATAAATAATTTCCNAAACTCANCGCCTCAACCAAAACTAATCCGAAACTTTCATACTTAGAGGATAAAACAAATACGGAACTTTCGGAATAATATTGTTTTAATAATTCACGGTCTTCCACCGCCCCGATAAATTTTACCTTATCTTTTAAGTTTTCATTCTTCTCAAAAAAATCTTTAATCTCCATATTAAACGAATCTTCTATTGGACCGATAAAATCAAACTCCCAATCTTTCAAATCAAGTCCGTCAATTGCTTTTAATATCAATGAAGTATTCTTTTCTGACGTACCGATTCTTCCGACAGTAATAAATTTTTTCTTTTTATCAGTCACTGTATTTTCATTATTACTAAATTGAATTCCATACGGAACGTGAGAAATTCTAGATGAAATATCTTTTGAGAAAAATTTATTATTTTTCAAATAGTCATACTCTTTCTTGGTACAAATCAAAAACTCNTCNCACGTCTTCTTAATGAACTGAATTATGTTTCTATTAAATACNTTNNGTTTTATCGTTTTCAAAAACCGTATTAATATACTTTCCTTATTTNTATTGAAACGATTATCCATCACATCAANAACTTTACCGCGCGGATTCTTTTTTTTGTAGTAATTACTTATTATAGCGCCGTATTTTGTGCAATGAAACAGCATCATCACGTCTATGTTATCAGCATTGTCTTCTATATACTGTAAATATCTTTTCAAGACAGGAAGTTCTCTATCTCCGTCCGACAAATTAATAAGGTTTACGCCGTCAACTGATTCGTTAATTTTCAAATTGTTCTCTTTATAGTACAACGGATATAGTTCCTCATCGAATACAATATTACTTGTCACGCCATAAACGTCATGAATTGCTTTCATAATTTGAAAAGGAGGTTTCTTAAATTCAATATTCGAAAACCTAAAAGAAACGCAAAATAGTGTAACGTTGAGTTTTTTGTTCATTTCAAATTGTCCCATTTCTTGTCCTTATCGCTCATTATTATCGGACTGCCATCTTTAAGNGTATATCCGCANGGATCNGCNGTTCCTTTATACTCGCCTNCNACTNCCCAATCAATTCCAATCGNNGGNTCNTTCCACGCTATACCGCCTTCATCGTTNGGATGATANAAATCAGTAACTTTATAGCAAAATTCCGCNACGTCGCTNAANACCAAAAATCCGTGAGCAAAGCCTTCNGAAATATAAAACTGCTTTTTATTCTCTTCGGTNAGTTCTACNCCGTACCACTTGCCGTANGTNTNNCTATNTTTTCTCATATCNACCGCTACGTCAAANACTTTACCNTTTATAACNCGNACGAGTTTTCCTTGCGGATANTGTTTTTGAAAATGCAANCCNCTNAAAACTCCTTTCGTNCTCATAGACTGATTGTCNTGNACNAAATTCATATTNAGNCCTGCTTCTTCCATATCGCGCTTATTGTACGTNTCCATAAAATATCCGCGNCTNTCTCCGTGAACGGCCGGCTCTATAACGTAAAGTCCTTCAATNCCGCCAACNTTNTTNTCAACCTTTATTTGTCCCATCGTNAATCTCCTTCAAATATCTGCTNAATGCGTCTTGCCACGTAGGNAANAATTCAAATCCNTTTTCNGTCAATTTGCTNTTATCCAATCTNCTNTTAAACGGTCTNGCNGCCTTGGANANTCCNTACTCGGCGGTNGTTACGGGAATAACTTCCGTCGTATANCCNGCTTGTCTNAATATCTCTTTNGTAAANTCATACCAACTGATATATCCGCCNTCNTTCGTCGCATGATAATAACCNTACTTNTCCGTTTCNATCATATCGACGAGNAATCTCGCCAAATCATANGTATANGTCGGCGTACCTATTTGGTCGTTCACNACCCTTACCGTATCGTGCGTTTTGCCGACGTTCAACATAGTCTTTATAAAGTTNTTACCGTTCTTGCCGAATACCCAAGCAATTCTNACAATAAAATANTTTTCAAGATTTTCCGCNACTGCCAACTCGCCNTCNAGNTTTGTCTNNCCGTAAACGTTGAGCGGNTTATACTCNTTGCAATCGGGNTGCCANGGCGTNGTACCCTGTCCGTCGAACACGTAGTCCGTAGATATATACATCATCTTNCAACCNAGTTTCTTGCACTCTTTTGCAATATTCTCNGTACCGACNGCATTTACAAGTCTNACCTTTTCGACGTTATCTTCGGCAGCGTCCACAGCCGTCCAAGCCGCGCAATGCACTACNGCGTCGGGATTGGCTTTACTAATNACTGACGATACGCTTTNCGCGTCGGTGATATCCATTTCTTCGATATCCACGCCGATAGGTTGATGTCCGCGCTTGTTAAGTTCATTAACAACGTCGTGNCCTAATTGNCCCTTAACGCCCGTTACTAATACTTTCATCGCTAATTCTCCCCNTACATTTTTTTGTAGTAGTTTTGGTACTCACCCGAAATTATNGTTTCCCACCACTCGCGATTTTCAAGNTACCACTTTATAGTTTTCTTNATGCCGTCNGNAAATTTTGTTTCGGGAAGCCAACCAAGTTCATTATGTATTTTNGTAGGATCGATAGCGTAACGCAAATCGTGTCCCTTTCTATCCGTAACNTACGTAATTAAACTTTCGGGTTTNCCAAGTTCCTTNCAAATAAGTTTNACAATATCTATGTTTCTCATTTCGTTATGTCCGCCGATATTGTAAACCTCTCCTACTCTGCCNTTATGTATNACCAAATCTATCGCTTTACAATGATCTTCTACGTAAAGCCAGTCGCGCACGTTTTCTCCCTTTCCNTAGACAGGCAAAGGCTTATCGTTCAAAGCGTTCGCNATCATCAANGGTATCAACTTTTCAGGNAAATGATACGGNCCGTAGTTGTTCGAACAACGACTGATTGTCACAGGCAAGCCATAAGTCCTNTTATATGCTAGCACAAGCAAATCTGCNGAAGCCTTGCTTGACGAGTATGGGCTGCTCGTGTGAATNGGCGTAGTCTCGGTNAAGAACAANTCGGGACGGTCAAGCGGNAAATCGCCGTAAACTTCGTCGGTTGACACTTGATGATAGCGCTCNATTCCGTATTCTCTACANGCNTCCATAAGAACTGCCGTACCCATAATATTTGTTTGCAAGAAAATNCCCGGATCTTTTATGCTTCTATCAACGTGGCTTTCNGCCGCAAAGTTGACNACAATATTCGGCTTTTCCTCTTCAAATAATTTATAGACCGCTTCCCTATCGCAAATATCTGCTTTGACAAAGCGGAAATTTTTATTATCCATAACCGGCGCAAGTGTGGAAAGATTGCCCGCGTACGTCAACTTGTCCAAGCAAACTATTCTATAATCGGGATATTTTCCCAACATATGGAAAACGAAATTACTTCCTATAAAACCCGCTCCACCGGTAACTATTATTGTCTTTTTCATTATATGTTGCCCTCCGCTACTTTTTTCAAATGCTCTCCGTATGGAGATTTTCCGTATTGCTCAGCCGAAACCAATAATTGCTCTTTTGTAATCCAACCGTTGTTGTAAGCAATCTCTTCGGGAGCAGATATCGTTATCGCCTGACGGGTACTCATCATTTGTACGAATTCAGATGCCTCCAATAAGCTATCCATAGTTCCTGTGTCCAGCCATGCAAAACCTCTGCCGAGAAGTTCGACGTTCAAATCATCCTCATCGAGATATAGTCGATTAAGGTCTGTTATTTCCAATTCGCCACGTTTGGACGGCTTAACTTTTTTTGCATATTCGACAACACGCTTGTCATAAAAATACAAACCTGTTATGCAATAGTTTGATTTCGGTTTCTGCGGCTTCTCCTCAACAGACAAAACCTTACCTGATTTATCAAACTCAACGATTCCGAATCTTTGCGGATCATTGACGTGATATCCGAATATCGTCGCCTTGCCTTTTTTGGCGCTATCCGCCGCGCGTTTAAGATAATCTTCAAAATGGTTGCCGTAAAATATATTGTCGCCTAGTACCATTGCACAAGGTTGGCCGTCAATGAATTCTTCACCGAGCAAAAATGCCTGCGCCAAACCGTCCGGCGACGGCTGAACGCAATATGATAAGTTTATGCCAAACTGACTTCCATCACCTAATAATCTTTCAAAATTGGGCAAATCTGTCGGCGTCGATATGATAAGAATATCTTTTATCCCAGCCTGCATTAGCGTGGACAATGGATAAAATACCATCGGTTTGTCATATACCGGCAAGAGTTGTTTACTTGTTACTTTAGTTAGCGGATACAAACGCGTTCCGCTACCGCCCGCCAAAATTATTCCTTTCATTTAACGCTAATCTCCCGTAATTTTTCTTTAACTATTGCTCTGCCTTTTTTATTTGCAATCGCTTTACTTTTCCTAAACAAAATAAGATTGAAAACGGCTAACTTTAGATTTGCTCGACACAGTAGCCTTAAATACTTAATAAGCGTACTCTTTCCATAACATTTCTCAAAATAAATGCTGTTGCCATTTAACATTGCCCTAAATCGCCTTTCGTTAAACGCCGCTTCTTTACCAAAACTTGCGCCTTCTAAATGTTGCATTGTAGCAGTTGGCACGCTGATTACTTTATAATGAGTGCGTTGTTTCATTCTAAACGTGAACTCACATTCTTCAGCATACATAAATATATCTTCGTCAAATCCGCCTATCTCATCAATTACGGACTTTCTAATCATCATATCTGCTCCGGTAATATATCCAACCTCAAGAGGCTTGCCTGTAAAATTATATTGATTTTTTATATCACTGTTAGTCAATTTATTTTTTATTTTATGCCACAAGCCATTGCTCTTTCTAACTGTTTCAAGTGAAGGAAGCGCTAAACGATAAGAGTGCATAGGTTCGTTATTCCAATTAACAAGATTCCCGCCGCAAATACCGCATTCAAGAGATTTCTCCATATAATCAAATAGATCAAATACGAAATTATCTTTTATCAAAATATCAGAATTCAGCCATAATATGTATTTCCCTGTTGCAATACGCGCGCCCATGTTAAATGCCTTAGACGTTCCCAAGTTTCCACCGGATTGAATATAGATAATTTTACTCTCAAAAAAATCATTTAACATTTCACCAGAATTATCCGGGCTATTGTTATCGACAAGAATGATCTCATACTGCAAATTGGCAGTATAACTCAATATGCTTTCAATGGCATTTTTTGTCAAATCATACGTATTGTAATTTATCATAACGATAGATACGTCCATTTTACTTTCCTCTTTTTGAAAAATCGTTATTATAACAATCTTCTGAATATCTATGCTTCTATTCTATATCAAATCAGAGCGTTTTTGCTCAATTAGCACGTCCACTACTTTCTTAACGTCCTGCGCTTTGTCTTTTGGACACACCAAAACGGCAGTTGGAGTTTCGACAACAATTAAATCTTCCAATCCCACTCCGACAACTAATCTATTGCTAGAATAAATCGTCGTATTTTTTGAATCCATAGCAAGCGCGTCGCCTATTGATATATTGCCGCTTTCGTCCGCTTCGTGTAATGCATTCAACATATCCCAACTACCAACGTCATTCCATCCAAACTCGCCTGGAACTACAAGTATATCGCCTGCTTTTTCCATAACTCCGTAATCAATGGAAATCGGTCTTATTTTAGGATAAATATCTTCTATTACCTCAATTTCATCCGAAGTACAAATAGCATCATACAACTTCGTCAAATCTTTATATATATCAGGCAAAAAACTCTTAAATTTTTCTAGAATAACAGAAGCTTTCCATACAAAAATTCCGCTATTCCAA
Organism: Clostridiales bacterium; assembly: GCA_014799645.1. Classification (GTDB taxonomy): domain Bacteria; phylum Bacillota; class Clostridia; order Christensenellales; family UBA3700; genus RACS-045. The sequence continues at coordinate 96,993 of JAAVHQ010000025.1, forward strand.
ACGTATTCTTCGCTCTTGAAATACTTTTTTGCAGTTTCCAAGTCCGGTTTTTCAACGAAATTCTTTACTTCTTTAACATTATCTTCGCTTTTATTGTATCTAATATAACCGTAGCCGGTTGCCGCAAACGTCGGTTTTATGCCTACCGTAACTAATTTATCTGTTCTTTTTGCAGTGGCAATTGCTATATTCAAAATATCCGCATACTTACTTTCGTCTTTTATATAAGCGTCGGACGGAGTTACTACCATTACCCCATCTCCGTACGTTTTAAGAATTTTAACCGCGGCATAACCTATACACGCGGCGGTATTACGCGCAGCAGGCTCGGACAATATATTGTCTCCTTCAATTCTTCCTGCTACTACTTCTTTCATCTTTCCGACTTGCGATTTATTTGTGACGATAAAAATCTTATCCTTATTAACTACCTGAGCCAGTCTATCTATCGTCTCATTTATCATAATTTCTTTGCCGTCTAAATTCAAAAGCTGTTTAGGCGTATCTTTCCTTGAAAGTGGCCAAAATCTTGTGCCTCCGCCACCCGCCATTATTATTCCGTATGCTTCCATATTTTTCTCCATAGTTCTCTTAGATAATTGATTAAAAAATCTGCTTAACTTATTTCTTAACCAATTCTTCGTATATTTCGATGTGCTTATGAACGATTGCATCCCAAGGATCATTGTCATTTTGAATAAAATTCTCAGTAGGATTATCCTGCGCTCGCAATATCTCGGCTTTTACCGTTTCTACGTCATTTTCAACTAATCTAAATTGCCCATTATCAAAATATTCTAAATTGTTGGTCGGTCTAGTCGTTATAATCGTCCTTCCCTCTTGTTGAGCCGCCAACATACTGCCATTTCTCACGGATACTCCGTTCTTAAATAAAAACACAGTAGCGTCGGATGCCTTTAGATAATCTCCTACTTCCAAGTCCTCAACGTATCCCGTGATATATATATAATCTTCAAGTTCGTTATTCTTAATAATATTTTGCAACTCGTCAAACAATTCTTGAGGGCACTTTTCACTGTTAAATTCTCCGATAATTAATAAAAGAGATTTCAACTTATTTTCATTCTTCAACTCTGCAAATGCTTGAAGGATAATATCCAATCGCTTTGACACGTTTATAAATCCAAAATACCCAACAATCTTCTCAATCCCAACGCGCCTGTCAGTCAGAATTTTATTTCTCAAACATAAAATTTCATCTTTTGTTTTTGTCGATTTCGGCACGTTCGCGCCAATATGAATGATATTTATTTTATTCTTATTTATCAATTTATTTCGTTTTAATATATCGCTCTTAAACGCGTCTTCAACCACAATTATTCTATTAGAGCAATATATCGCAGGTTTTCTTAATACTTTTGAAATCCATCTATTATTGCTATATTCATGAATAGTGTAGACAACCTTGATTCCTCTCAACTTTAATATTATTGGCAATACTATAAAAAGCATTATACTGCTATTCACATATTCGCTTGTTGGAAATTGAAAGTGAACCAAATCGTATTTACCCCTTTTTATTTCTTTCAATATAGCCTTATACAATGAATATCCTTTCCATTTTTCAATTGAATTGATAATTTTAACCTTCGAATCAGTCGGCACATCTGCATTTTTTGAAGTCAATACAGTGACGTCGATTTTATCAGCCATCTTATTATAAAGAACGTTTGCATAATCCCCAACGCCGCACTTAATCGGAGGGAATGAACCGCATACAACCAATACTTTCATATTATCTAATCCCTCGCGCCATATTATTTTTCTTTATAATTCGCGTATACCCAGCTAGTATACCAAAGAACATCCACATATAAAGTCTAAGATAGTTTTGATTTGCTTGCAAGACAATCATAAAAACCAACAATCCAAAACTACATGCAATCAAATAATTATTTTTATATTTTTTACCAACCTTATAAGCATTATAAATTACCCTAAAGACAAAACCATAAAAAAGTATGGTAACCAAGATGCCGCAAGTAGATAATAATTCTAACGTAACATTTGATGGAACGTAACTTCTATCCGCACCCATATAAAATCCATACGCGCCCGGTCCAACGCCAAAAAGCCAGTTATCCTTAAATACTGACCAGATTTCACCATACATGGAAGTTCTTCCACCGTCAGACCCCTTTATGCCTTGAGTTATCAATCTTAACACAAAAGTGTTGACAATATCTCTAAATAAACAATAGGCTATTACTGCTAAAATCAATAGCATAAGCGTAAACTTTATAATCGTTCCCAATCTATTTTTGCGGATAGAATATAAAACTACTACTACGACAGCCAATCCAATGGCGACAAATCCTGTACTTGCCGTACACAAAACCATACCTAAAAGTGAGAATAAGACGTTAAATAACTGCTTTTTATCCTTAAAACAAACGCACATAACAAGCGAAACAGTCAACCAAAATGATAAATACGTGGCAAAATAACTCGGCTCATAAAACCATATTGCCGGTCTGGGAATACCGTGAAATGTCCCCGTACTGAAAAATGGAATAGGATGTCCAAGTAATTCTGCCAAAAACTGAATGGCAATTAAAATTACTTGTAAATACATTGTCATTCTAAAAATACTATAAAACCTTCTAAATCCGAAATATAAAATATACGAATACGCTAGACCAAAAATAAAAATATAATTATAAACGAACCACATAAAATACGGCAATGTGATGCGCTTATATTGAGATAATAGACACGAAACAAGGAAAAACGCAATCATAAATACAATATTGACGTTCGTTTTAGGTAATGCAAATTTATTTTTAACAACTAATAAAAAAACGGTGAATACGGCAAAAATTTGAACTATTCTAATGTTTACGCCTATATCAATACCAAAAATATCTGCGCCAATTAAAAGAATCGTCAAAAAAGTCATGAAATCTATTACTCCATAACTTGACCTCACTGCTTGTCTTTGTTTAACTGCAACTAAATTACTCTGCATCTCTTATAACTCTTAAAATTGCTTGCGCAAAATTATTATAATTAAATTTTGAGTTAATATCGTCTTTTGTAGTAATTACTCTTGTATCGCTATTTTCTATCGCAGACGCTAAAGCTTTAGCATTTCCTGTTTCGAAAAATACGACGTCTTCAAAATCATTATATACTTCTCGAAATACTTCTATATCGGAAACTATTGGTTTTGTTCCAAAATACATAGCTTCAAGCGGCGGCATTCCAAATCCCTCATAAAATGACGGCTGTACTAAAAAACTAGCGCTACTAATTACCTTTATCAAATCTAATTCGTCTAAATATCCGGTAAACTTAACGTCTTGTCGCTCCAATAGGTCGGCGCAATCGTCCGAAGTCCTAAAATTATCCTTTGTGCCGACTATTGTTAATTGATATTTACTTTCTTGTTTATTCAACAATTCCAATGCTTCTTTCAACAAATGCAATCCCTTATGTTTTTTCAAGTTGCCTACGTACACAAGAGAATTAGGGATTTTATCCTCAGTAATCGAATATGACTTCAATGCATTTGTTAACGCGTTACCCGTTATTACAACGTCCGTATCTATCTTTGAAAAATGGTGTTTAATACGCTTTTTTGAAAATTCGGATACGGTAAACACTTTTTTTGATTTTTTTAATGCACGTTTCAAAAAATATTTTTTTATTAAATAATCAACTTTACCGTTGTTGCTGTCTTTATAATCAAGAAATATCACGTCATGAATAGTCGTATATATTTTAGCCTTGATTCCGAAAGGCACGATAAAATTAGGAGAAAAAAATGCGTCACAACCGTTAATTTGCTTTGTAGGAAAGTGAAGTAATCCTTTTAAGCTAAACGGACTTAAATCACAATATATAGGTGTAAAATTATATTGCAACTTATCAAGACTTTCTTTACTACCGATCAAGAAATATTGATCTGCATCAAAATCCAAGTTTTCAAGAATTCCGCTTAGATATCGACCAATACCTGACTTTCCAAGATACCTACAATCAATCGCAATTTTCATTTATTACCTGCTCGTACAAATTATTTACGTTCTCTTTGAAATGCGCGAAAGTAAAAAGCTCTTCCACTCGCTTTAATGCATTTTGACCGAGCGTTTTTCTTAAATCCGCATCAGAAGCCAATTTGTTTATTGCATCCGCTAATTGTTGAACGTTTCTATTCTCACACTCTATACACGTCTCATCTTTGATACCGACGTAATTTACGCCCGACCCTTCAATGTAATACGTAACAGCCGGCTTTGAAAACCACATTGCCTCGGCAAGCGCTATACCAAACGCTTCGTTTTTTGTTATTGATGGAAAAGTAAAAATATCGCAAGAATCAAAATTACTATTCAATTGATCAACTTTGCCTATAAACTCTACATTGTCTGAGCCATCGGCTTGCTTTTTCAATTCATCGGTGAGCGGACCGTTTCCGGCAATTCTAATAACGATATTATCGTCAATATATTGCGCAGCTTTTATTAAATAAATTAAGCCCTTATACGGGACGTGTCTACCAATAAATAAACATACGATTTTATCTCTATATTTTTCTTTTAACCTTCTGCTTTCTTCGATATCTTCGCTTGCCATAGCCAAACGGTTTTCATTTATACAATTTGGGACCAATACACACTTATCCTTGTACTTATAAAGGAATTCTGAATGGTCAATGTACTGCGGACTGGTAGCTACAATCTTATCCGCTCTATTTAACAATCTTTTTGTCTGTCCTACAAAAAACTTTTTGAGTATTTTTTGTTTTATTATATCCGAATGATAGTGAACAATTATTTTCGCATTCGTCTTGCATTGTAGCAAAAAATGCGCCGCATAAGGATTTGGAAAATGAAAATGTATAATATCTGGATTAAAATTTTTTATGATACTCTTTAATTTTTTTCCATATCCTAACGCAATAGCTTGAGATGAAACCTTGAAATTTGGTTTGCATCTAAAAATAGTTACTCCGTCAATCGTTTCTTCACTATCGCTTTTTTCATGATTAAAAACCAAAACCATCTGTTCGTATTTGCCTTTTAATGAATCAACGATATCAGAAACTACTTGCTCTACTCCGCCTATATGCGGTGGGAAATAAGTTGATATATGCAACACTCTTTTCATTCGTTGTCCTCACTCTCGCAATTCTTAATAGAATCCATCAATTTTACTGCAACGTAATCTTCTTTATAATTACTCATTGTCACGTCATACGTTAGACTTCCAAAAGCTTTTTTTGCAAGACCTATAAACAAGCCCATCAGTTTTATTGCCCAACCAAATCCGTGAATTAAATGCAATTTTTTGCCATGCGCGATAGCAATCGCCTTAACCATGTCCGACGTATTGGTATACTCTGCATTTTGTGGGAAGAAAATTCCACTTTCTTCATTGACAATCATCAGTCTAATAAATTCACTAAGATTATCAATGTAAAGCATTGAACGCTGATTTTTTACGTATGGAAAAATTTTCAACTTGTTGGCAAATTTTACAAGAGTTTGATAATTACCTTTGCAATTCTTTCCATAAATCATCGGCGGTCTCAAAATACATACTTTGAAGTTTTCATCTGCCAATACACTGATTTTTTCTTCCGCTTCAAGTTTTGATTTACCGTAATTAGTATTAGGTTTGGTTTCCGTATCAAGCGTTATTTTACCGGTAGTCAAACCGTATACGCTCATAGAACTTAATTGAATAAACTGTCTTACTCCCTCGCTTTTGGCTTTCGTTGCCACTTCGACTACCAAATCACGATTTATCTTGTAATAGTTTTCTGCGTTTTCCTTAGTTTCTTTTTGATGCGCTATACCTGCGACGTGAAAAACTACGTCATAATCCGAAAAGTCTTTTTCACGCCAAGAGGAATCTTTCAAATCAATAGTATCGAAAGCACAATCCTCGGGATAATTTTCGAGAACGTACTTCTCTACGGATGTGCCGATATAACTATTTGCGCCTGTAATCAATACTCTTTTCTTAACCATACTAGCAACCTATCGTCTTCATCAAATCTTCTTTAACTTTACTAAGCAATGATTGCGACTTTTCAATCGAATCGCTCTTTACGCCGAAATAAATCTTTATTTTAGGCTCTGTTCCAGACGGTCTAACACAACACCAACTGTTGTCGTTGAGTTCAAAATAAAGTACGTTGCTTTGCGGTAAATCTATATCGCTAACTTCGCCGGAGTTAACGTCAGTTCTTTTTCTTGTAAAATAATCGCGTACTGCAATGACGTTGAAATCGCCCAATTGTTTTGGCGGATTCTCTCTAAGTTGTTTCATCATATCAACAATTTTATTTGCTCCGTCAACGCCGCTCAACGTTATACTTTGCAAATCTTCAATATAATAGCCGTATTTCTCATAGATGTTGAGCATCTGCTCCCATAGGCTAATTCCTTTGCTCTTATAGTAAGCGGTTGCTTCGCACAGCGCCATAACCGCAACGATAGCGTCTTTATCTCTCGCGTGAGTACCTACCAAGCAACCGTAACTTTCTTCGTATCCAAACTCAAATTCAAGCGCATTTTTATCGCAATCAAGTTCGCCGTTGTTGTCTTCTTGCGCTTTCTCAAAGAGATTAATTTGCTCTCCTATATATTTGAATCCCGTCAAGACTTCCTTAACGGTCAATCCGTATTCATCAGCAATATCATAAGCCATATTTGACGATACGACGGTGGTAATCAAAGCGGCATTTTTTCTATTATCGGGCAACAGTCCCAACTTACTCTTTTGAGACAATTCATATTCGGCTATCAACAATCCGCTCATATTGCCTGTAAAGGCTTTGTACTCGCCAGACTTTGCGTCGTACGCATAAACGCCCAATCTATCGGCGTCGGGGTCGGTAGCAAGAACGATATCGGCTTTTTCTTTTTGAGCAAGTTTCAAAGCAAGTTCAAACGCATTCCTATCCTCTGGGTTAGGATATTTCAGCGTAGGGAAATTTCCGTCGGGTTGCGCCTGTTCGGCTACAACGCTTACGCTTTCAAATCCCAATTCTTTTAGAATTCTCGTTACGGGAACGAGACCTGTTCCGTTAAGAGGAGTGTAAACTATTTTAATATCCTTTGCGACTTGCTTAATCGCGTCGGGATTGAGAACAAGTTTTTTAAGTTCGGCAATATACGCGTCGTCGATATCTTCGCCTACGTAAGTCAACAAACCGCTCTCTTTGGCTTGGCTTTCCGAAATGCGTTTTATGTCGGCATAATCCGTTATCTTATTTACTTCGTCGATAATAAGTTTATCGTACGGAGAAACGACTTGAGCACCGTCCGACCAATAAGCCTTATATCCATTGTATTGAGGCGGATTGTGGCTCGCGGTAATAACTATACCTGCAGTAGCCTTCAAATAACGCACTGCAAACGATAACTGCGGCGTAGCGTGAAGCGTATCGAACAAATAAGTCTTAATTCCGTTTGCGCACAAAACCAACGCGGAATCAAGAGCGAATTCCTTTGACATTATTCTGCTATCATAAGCGATTACCGCGCTACCGTCTTTTGTTTGGCTGTTGATAAAGTTTGCCAATCCTTGCGTCGCTTTTCCGACGGTATAAATATTCATTCTATTCGTACCCGCGCCGATAATACCTCTCAAACCGCCAGTACCGAACGATAACTGTTTGTAAAATCTATCCTCGATTTCTTTTTCGTCAGTCAACGCTTTGAGTTCGTTTCGCGTATTCTCGTCAAAACACGGATTGCTACACCAGTTTTCGTACTCCGCTTTATAATCGATATTGCTTGACGCGTTTTGCTTATGCAACTCGCCAGTACCGCCTTCGACTACGCCGTCGTGCTTGAATACGGCTTTAATCGTGCCGAAGAAGCATTTGCAGTCAAATGCAAAACTCATCTTCTTTACGTACTCGCCGTCGAGCGCCGCTTTTACGGGGATTTCAAGTTCGTCGCGGCCGTTTATTTGCGCCCAACCCGTAAGTCCCGGTTTAATATCGTTTGCGCCGTACTTATCGCGCTCGGCTATCAAATCGTCTTGATTCCATAGAGCGGGACGAGGTCCGATAATACTCATTTTTCCGGTAAGGATTTGCCAAATTTGAGGCAATTCGTCGATAGACAACTTTCTTGCTATACGACCAAAACGCGTGATATATTGTTCGGGATGTTCGAGCAAATGCGTAGGAATGTCGGGAGTCTTGGTCTTCATTGTCCTGAATTTCCACAGCCAAAACAGTTTCTTGTTTTTACCCACACGCTTTTGTCTAAAAAACACAGGACCTGGGTCGTCTATAAAGATAATTATCGCAATCAAAATAAAGAAAGGCAACAATACGATTGCGCCTATTAAAGACACTATAAAATCAAATAATCTTTTGAAAAAATGTTTGTACATATTATTTGTTATCCTAAAATCTTTCCATCTCTACTAAACACTTTGTTGCTACCCAACTTTGTCTTGTCGGGCACAACAGCGTTCGCTTCTACTACGCTGCCGCAATCTAATTGACAGGCGTCTCCAACAACGGCGTTGTGATTGACTATCGCCCCTGCGCAAATCAACGTTCCTTCGCCCACAAAACTATTGGCGTTGACTACCGCAAAAGGTTCTACTATCGAGCCTTGCTTAATTTGCGCCGAATGACTTACGTACGCTTTCGGACTTATCAAAATAGCAATTCTAAAACAAGATCTTTCCAGTTCGCGAATATAAGCAAGTCTCAAATCAGCGTTGCCTATAGCGACGATAGCGTAAGAATAATTGCCTGCGAACTTCTTGTAATCGGCAATCTTGCCGACAGCATTTTCGACGTTGTCGTCGAGAAAATCTATCTTCTCAAACTGCCCTGTGCTCTCTGCGATTTCTTTTGTCACCTGTCCGTATTGACCTGCGCCGAGAATAAGCAAATTATCTTTTGTTGTCATAAATTCGTCCACTAAAATAAAAAATTCGGTGCGCTTCGCCATTTCGCTCAAAATCTTGAACGAAATTGGTACTTACTATTATCCGCCGACCCGCCTATCGAGAAAAATCCTACGAATATTTACGTCGGCTTGTTTTAGAAAAATCAAAGCGTATTTGAATTATATCACTATAACGTAATTAGTGTATAATTTCAAACTTATTATACTATATCCATAGGGAAAAATCAATAATATAATGGAAGGTTTCTTAAATTTCAAGGGTTATAAAAAAGAGGACTTCCATTGATGGAAGTCCTCTTTGAATCACTTAATTGTGAATTGTCGCTTAGCGTTACGCTACGTCCTTTTTACCTTTCTTTTTCTTGGTCAATACGATTATCAAGACGATAGCGATTACCGCTACTGCCGCTACTGCTGCGACGATGCCTATGATAAGACCAACGTTGGACTTGCCTTCGACTTCGATAGCGAACGCTTGCGAAGCAACCGCTTTATAGTTTTGAGTGCCTTCAACCGATATTACTACGTAGTACGTGCCCTTAGAAGCTTCGCTGATGTCGCCGGTGTATTCGTTTTGACACTCTGCATCAGTATAGTACTTAATCGTTGCTTTACCGTACTTAGCGGTTACGTTTGCGAAATCTGCAAGTACAGGCAAACCGCCGTCAGGTTCAGGCATCTTGATTTCTTCAACGAAAGCGTTGTCAGCTTGGCTGATAGTGAACTTCATCGTATTGTTGGTTATGTCAAGCGAGTAGTTGCCTCCCTTAATCATCAAGATAGTTGCGGTATAAGTACCGACGTTGACAGCCTCGCCTTCGGATACGATCAATTCAAACTCAATTGCATCGCCCGGAATTGCGCCGACCACTGCGGTAACCGTAGGAAGTTGCGCTTGACCGATACCGTTTTCTTCTTTATAGGTAAGCGAAGTATCCGACCAAGTTACTTGACTGATAGTAGCCTTATTTATAGCAAACGATTGACCTGCGTTACCTCTACGCAATCTATAGTTTGGATTGGTAAGACCGGTAGCAACTGCGTTGTGCCAACCTGCGTCTTTTGCGTCGCCGTTGACGATTACTTCGCACTCGTCAGTGCCGAGGATACCGCCTTCTGCGATAGTCGCCGTAATGCAGTGGAGTTGACCGTCATAGGTAAAGCTTTCGCCATTCCATATAATATCTACCTCTCTAGGATTGATAACGAAGGTTGTCGCTTGAGAAGCAGGAACAGTATAGTTGTCGTTGTCCAACGCAACTACGTTTATTCTGTACGTACCTGCATCCTTGCCGAATTCAGTTCCGCTACCGGATACCTTCTCCAACGAATACCAGTTTTCTTCTGGGATGTTGCAGTAGTCCGTACCCAAGATGCTACCTCTTGCGATTGTTGCCTTAGGTAAGTGTACTTCGCGGTCATACTCGAAGGAGAGATTGCTCCAAGTCAATTCGATTTCCTTAGGTATGATCTCGAAAATCATGTAGCTGTCTTCTTCTTTAACTACGTAGTTTGCATTTGTTCCCGTTTCACGGTTTACGACAATCTTAACTTCGTATTTACCTACGTTGACTCCGTTACCGCTTGTTTGCGAGATAACTTCACCGGACTCGTCTCTCTCAACTACGCTATAAGTAGCAGGAGAAATCTCTTCGCCCGGAAGAACGTTGTCAAAGCCGTCTGCCGTAAATTCTTGCTGTCTAGCGTTGTATACGAAAACAGTTTCGCCCCAGTTGACTGTGAGCACTCTACGTACGATGTGGTACGGATAAGCAGTTGCGCTTTCCTCAACGCCTTCGATTATATCACTGTACTGATTTCTTACAGTAATATTCGAAGAGTCAGCTTCATTCTTGAATCTTGCTCTGATTCTGTAAGTACCTATTGTGTGGTTGTTATCAACTACGTAGAATTCTACCAATTCTTTGAGTTGTACTGCGAGCGGATCGCTCTCATCCTCGTTGACTCTAATATTCATTTGCTTGAAGAGTTCATCCGAAGTGAGCTGGGTTTCGCCATATTGAATCTCAACGATATCCGCATTGTATCTAATTTCTGCGCTTCTAACTATTACGCTGATCTCGCCGAAGGTGTCTTCGTAGTTCTTAAGGCTGAGCATATAGTATATCGGAGTTCCGCTAGTAGCGTTCTTGACAGTTCTCTTTTGAGCGCTGTAATCATTAGCGTCTTGGCTTGCGGTATCGCTATACTTGACGGTAACATCCGACCAGTTCATAGCGCCTACGAGCAAGTCGTCGGAATCGCCGAGCGAATCGATATAAGACCAAACGTCAACTTCTTGCTCTGCGCCGTTGTAAACCAAGCCTACCATGCTGTCGACCATATTGTCAATTGCGGCATGCTTTCTGACGGTGTATACGCCCCAACCTTCGTTGCCGTCCTTATCTTTGAACGTAACTGCAAAGTCAAAGTATCCTTCGCTATCGCCCTCGTACGCAGCTCTAATGCTGTAAGTATCTGCGTCAACGTATTGATTGTTTTCATACATCGAAAGGTCAAGCCAAATATTGATACCTTCCGGAACTATTTCGCCGTCTTCTGCGTTCCACTGTGTTTCACTGTCATTGAATGCGTTCAAGATTTGCGCTTTGGTATATCCATATGTCGTACCTTGACTGCTGATGCGTACGCTCACCTTTCTAGGAACGATAGTGTGAACAAACGTCGTACCCGATGGAATCGTATAGTTTTTATTTATAGCCGAATATGTAGACGTCGTATTGAAAGCCGCGTTTGCGGTATACGCATTGCTTCTTGCGTGGCTACCAACGCCCGATACCGTCAAAGGTATGTAGTAAGTCTCCAAATCTCCATCTTCGTTGTATCTGATACCCGTGTAAGCAGCGCGCAAACCGATACCGCCGTTTGCATACTCAAATTCTTTGCCGGAAGACCAAACGTCCGCTCTTGCCAAGAATTCTTCTTCACTGTATGTAATTTGACTACCTGTGACGCCGTCCTTACGCGTATACCAAACGACTTCGGCTACTCTGCGGTTGATGTGATATGCTGCCGCATTACATCTAACGCCGCTTGCGTTGGTTGCGTAATCTATAACGTAGTTGGCTCTTTCATTGCTATCTATAAATCTGTGATATACTCTGTAATAGCCCACGTCATTGGTGAAGTCAGCCGTTGCTGCGCCGCCGTTTGCTCCGTCCTCGCCACCTGCGACTACGTAGAATGTCAACGCGTCGTCGATTTTCGTCTTCATACTGCTATCCCACGGCGTACCGCTAGCAGTAGTGATGGTGTACGAAACTTTCGTGTCAGTCTTAATTCTATCAGAAAGATTTGTTACCACGTCGCCGTAAGTCTTCTCGACTGTACCCGTCATATTGATTACTACGTTGACAGGCAAAATCTCATAAGAGATGTCTCGACGAACTACCGTCTCGTGGTTGTCTGACCTTACCATGACTGCAAACGTATAAGTACCTGCATTTCTGAAAGTAAAGTCATTGTCTTCAACATACTGACCGTTTCTCCAAATTTGAACCCAACCCGTAGGATCGTTTGGATCTGCGTTGACGTCCTCATTGAAGTAGGTATTTCTATGTCCTCTAATGTAGTCGGCGTCACCTTGGAAGGTAAACGCAAGCACGTCGTTTACGTCTGCAAGCGGACAGTGCCATGCGCCGTCGAAGGATATAGATTTGAACGTATTCGTGTCAATCGTAGCCGTTGCTTTGTTGATGGTAAGCGTAGCGTACGTTTCGTCTCTGAATTCGGTCTCAAAACTGATAAGATATTGATCGCTTATCAATCCGCCTTTGTAATCTCCTTCGATATTGAACGTACCGACGACAAGGTAATTAAGAGAACTTGATACTTCCCTCGTAGCGTCGATTGCCTCAGGCGAGGAGAGTACGAATATGTCGGACGGATTGTGTCCCGGGTACAAGCCTCTACCGCTTATGGTGTATATATCGTCGGAATTGAGATATATATCGATGTTGTTGTTCGATCCCGTAATTCTTGCGTCAGCCGAGCCGTAGGTGAGTTCTTGGTTCTTTACAGTTATAGTGATAGGTCTCTTGGTGATCTCGAAGAATTTACGTATGTTGTTTGCGGTAATACCAAGTTCGCTATATTCCGTCGACGTTGGAACTCTATAGTTGGAGTGCGACACTCCGGTAAGTCTCACGGTATACTCGCCTACGTAGTGAACGTGACCTTCTCCGACGGAATCACCGTTTCTGTACGTGTACGTAAGAATAGGTCTTACCGTACCGGCTTCTTCGTCTTCTTCCAAGATGTTGCCAATCTCAAAGCCTGTGTGGCTTGGACTTATGTCGCTGTGGTCGCCGTACACTTCGTCGATAGACGGATCAAAGTTAAGCCAAATAGGTCTTTGCTTGACTTCATACTTATCTACGTTGGAAGTCTTACCTCTGCCCGCCGTAGCTCCGATGAAACGGATGTGAAGTTCTTGTTGTACGCCTTCACTGGTGTAGACTGCCTTCTCGGGGTCTATCGTCATATTTATCGTATAGAAGCCTACGTCCAATCTAGTCGTCACGTCTTCTACAACGTAGAGCGAGAAGTATCCTCTTGCTATGATAGCGTCCCAAGCCTTTCTACCGAGAAGTTGGCTACCCGTGTTTGTAGCAGCGTCAGACATAACGCCGACGATGCTTGCAGTGTCGGTGTTGCTCTCAGAGGCAAATCCATCTCTAAGCGCAGCAAACAACCGCGTGGAATTCATTATGTTGTCGCCGTAATTCGTACCTACTGTGGTCGAATTGAATTTAATACTGATCCAACTTGAATAGTTGCTGATATATATCGGCGTAACGAACTCGTTGTAGTTTTCGTTGGTGACTCTTATCCAAACGTAGAACTTACCGAGTTGCTCCATACTTCTATTGGCGATGGTAAAGTTCATATCGATGCCATCTGGAATTTGATTACCGAGATTTGTTCCGGTGGTATATTCAAATATATCGGACATTTCGATTGTCAAATCTGCCAATTTAGTACCGCCGACAACTCTGATGATTTCCCTAATTTCGGATATTGTCAACTCACAAGTCTCTACCGGCGAGTTGGAATCTTCTGACTTCGGACTTGCGTCGAAGTTGAATTCGTTGTGCATAATACTGAGGTTGGCTTTTGTTATCTTAAACGTCGCCACGCTGTCAAAACTATCAGAAGGAGTGACAGTCTCATTGTTGTCGTCATCATAGCTTACTCTATAAGGAATGATAGTATAGTTGCTCGATATGCTACCGCCGTCGTTGGTGCTGAACACGATAGGATAATTTCCTACTCCATTATATTGTCCTTCAACGCTTGATTGAGCAATCGTAGAAACTTCCCAGTACATATAGTGGTCGCCTACGAATTTGCGTCCGTCAGCCGTATGGTATCTCCAATTTGCTCCTACCGAAGTCGGATTGGTAAGGACGCCCATTGGAACGGTGCTTGCGCTTCCGTAGGTCGCGCTCTTATCAAATACGTCGATTTCTATCTCTCTCTTGACGATATTGAAGATAGTCGTATCGTTGACCAAACAGTAGTTTCTTTGGTCGTTTGCATTTGTCAAACTTGCCTGAGCAGTAGTATATGCGCCGACTGTCGAGCCGCTCAATCTTTGCGATCTGAGCGTGATAGCGCTTGTAGCGATTTCGAGATAGTTCTCAATATAATCGCCGTCGTTGTCGTCCGCAGTCGCGTCGCCGATTTGATTAGCGTCTGTCAAATTTGCGTCTACTCTTCTATATTGTCTTATGATAGGCTGAATGGTCGGAATTGTGGTATCGTAAATATAACTCATACCGTCTTGCCACTCGTCGCCCGTCTGTCTCCAATCTATAATCAAAGGTCTTTGCGAGATCTTGAATGCGCCTGCCGCAAGTCTTCCCGTCCAGGTGAAAATATAGTTTTCAAGCAACTCACCATCGCCCTTTGATCTCAATGCGAGCGAATAGTTGCCCGCGCCATGGTCGCGATTTGTGAACGCCTGACCGTTGTCGGTGAGGTAGAATTCAAGATTAGTTCCTATACTAAAAGCATATTCATGTTCGTCACCGTCATCGTTCGTATACGCTGTACTCGTAATACCGAGCGCTGCGATCAACTTATCGTTGTCTGGAATATCGTCGCCGTAGAAGTACTCGACAACCTGATTTCCGATGTTGATCTCAACCGGAAGTCTGTCGATATAAGCTTCGAAGTGACCGCTTACTTCATAGTGGTTGGCGACTTTAATCTTATAATAGATTACCGTAGCCTGACCGCCTTTATAACCATAGAGTGCGATAGGATTGGTCGAATATTCGCCGTTCTGCTCCAAACTATATTCAAATCTTACGACGCCTTCTTCTTTGTAGTGAAGAAGTTCATAACCGCTCAATCCCTTGTCTTTGAGCAATTCTACGTTCAATGCAAATTCTTGCGGAGTGGTTCTGTAAGTCTTGCGCATATCCTGTCTATCGGATATGATAGTCGCTTCGTGGATAATCAAATCTGCCTCGTGGCTTACGAAATTATAACTGTTGATACGCGCTTGAACGAGCGGCTCTCCATCGCTGTCCGTTTCGCCGTCTTTAGGAGAACGCAATCTTGCTACAAGAACGCCCACGTGCGTTTTTGCGGTATAGAAGTTATCTTCGCTACCGAAATTACTTGGATTGGTCGTCTCTGCGCCCACTATATCGACTTCGAATACGGTGCTTGCTCTGCCGGCAATAGCCAAAGAAGTTTGTTCGCCTTTGTCATTTAAGCCGTAAGTGTAGATTTTTGCGTTATCTTCAGCGTAGTCGTTGTCAGCGAACATTGATTCGGTATAGAAATCAAGGAATTCGCTTGCGCTGGTGCTTCTGCTGTTTCTAGATATTTCGTTTATAGTCTGAGCGTACTCAAACTCCATATC
This sequence comes from Clostridiales bacterium, assembly GCA_014799645.1. Lineage (GTDB taxonomy): Bacteria > Bacillota > Clostridia > Christensenellales > UBA3700 > RACS-045. Next base: position 112,803 of record JAAVHQ010000025.1, read on the forward strand.
TTTCATGTCTACTACCAAATCGCGCTGTTTTATCTCAAACGTCTGCGTAGCGTTAGTAATAGTATAGTTGACGGAAGTATAGTCGTCTTCAATGCTGAGCACTGCGGTCGCGGTATAAGTACCCGCCCACATTGCCGAGCCGTAAGACACGCCGTCGACATCCGTACGTCTATTTACGAGAGGCGCAACGTAAGTCACGTCGTCGATTGTGATTTGACCGTCGCCAATTATTCTAATTGAGAATACGAAATCTTTGCCGTCTTCGTCAATCTTGCCGTCGACGGTCATTTTGCTTATATCGGGTCTGTGTCCCGAGCCGCCGTCATAGTATTGAACGTCTTGCGCGTCCATATTCCAAATAATAGTGACTTCTTTCTTGTTGATAACGTACGCGCTGTTCGCTTCGCTGAGCGTAACGTTTACTCTTTTATTCCAAGAATCGATAGGATTGGATTGGTTCTCAATTTGATATTGATACCATTCATCTTCGTCTACTTGAAGGTCATCGCTGCTAAGCGCGCCGTAACCTGTAATTCTGACGGGATATCCGTCTTCTCTGGCATTAGTATACCTATTCGTAATCTGCGTCGCGCTGGATTGCGTGCTCGTGAATACGCCGACGGTGATGACGTCGTTCAAATTGATAGACGTATCGTTGCCGTTTAATTTAACGCTTGCAACGCCTCTCGAAATGATATCGCTGGACGAAAGCACCTCGTCGCCGTAAGTCGTGGCGACTCTATTTGCGCCCGTCTTGAACGTAACCGCAAGCGTTGCCGGAGTTATAGTTATTGTATAACTACCTCTATATGCAAGGTGGTTATCCGCTTGAATTCTGTAATAAACTCTATGAACGCCTACTTCCGTAAAGGAAACACTATTTGCGCGACCTTCTTCGTCCCACTCTCTCGCATTATCTGTACCCAAATCGTAGTTGGACAGTTTTACGACGAGATTTGCGCCAGATAGAGCCATATTACCTCTCAATGACACAACGCTACTGTCAATAGGCATATTGTGACTTATCGCTTCGCCCGTATATCCATAAATTATGTCTTCTGGGTCGAAATCGTCCGTATCAACCGTCATATTTCCTCTAAGGATTGTCAATTTCATTGTCGAATCGACAGTATCGGGGTCTTCCGTCCACTTCACGGGATGATATATTCCGTCCGCCTCCGACTTATTTCTCGGTCTAAACGTAATCGTATACTCGCCGGCATTCTTGACGTAACCGTCGCTATTGTAAGTAGCTGCGTTGGCTACGTATCTATCTTCAACCTTTTCAGGAGTAGTCTTTGCGGTATCGAACTGGCCGTAAATATCATTGTGAATATGCGCGTCAAAATATTTTGCGGTTGTCGCGTTGTAACCGTCAACCCAAAGCGTTTCAAGTTTCGTCTCATTGCCGTTCTTGTCGCCGTAAGTCCACGGAGTCGGATAAGTCTCGACAGGTCTTCCAACCGTGAATACGAAATTGTTCATATCGTTGGTCAAAGCCGTCATATCATCCGCATTGACCTCTCTCTTTGCGAGATATTGGTCAGCCAAATCAATATATCCTTTTGCAACCGAAGCATTGGTAGCAAAATTTTGAAGATCATTGTAACTGTCTTCCAACTTATTTCTTGCGTCGAGAAGCGCTTGCTTGTCATATATATGCACTTCTATTTCCAAGTCGGGAGTACTCTTAGTCGGATTGAGAACATTCTCGCTTGCAGTCTTGGAAGGAATTTCAATAGATTGAGTGCCTTTTACGTGTTTTCCTTCATCGTTTGTATAGTATGCCCATTCCGCATGCATTGTGTTAGTAGATGCGGTCGTAAAATCAGTGGCAAGACCGAGCTTGTTTTTATTTTGGTTAGTCACAGTTCCAGTCCAACGCTCATATAATGCTATTTGATCGCCGGTATACGTCTTGTAATCATATTTTTTGTAATCGATATTGCTCTTCGGGTTACCCTGCATAAAAACAGTCAACGTAGGCGAGCTATTGCTATCATCTATTGCGCCCAAAATAACGGCGTTGTATGCGTTTGTTCCCGCATTTCCTCCGCCAGGCGACGCATTGTCGTTTCCATTAAACTTTTTTCCGCCAATTCCGCTAGAACGAAATCCGCCGTTTTCAAATGAAAAACTATAATTCTCAAAATAATCGTTAAAGATTTTTGCATTAGCGTCAACGTTGTTGGTTATCGTTGTCTGCGTATATCTTCCCATTATGTTGTGCCAAAACAAGAGAGCGTCATAACTGCCCGTACTTGAATGACACTGGAAATAGAAATAGTATCCGGCATCTTGAAGCGACTCACCTTTATTAAGATAAATAGCAGTAGGATACCAAATATCCGCGCCGTATGAACCATCTGCAGTATCAGAAATACGAATTACTTTCGAATTAGTCGCATTATACTGCCCGACCTTTTTTATACCAAACGCGCTATTGCTGTACTCAGTAATCCTAGTATCAAGGTTACTAAGTCCTACGTCCGGATTTGATTTATGTAAATTGGGCGCGCATAGTATACCCGTAGTCACGACTGCCGCAATGAGCATTATCGATACGACTACCGCAGTAAGCTTGCGCTTTGTCAAAGAATTCATAGAATATTCCCCCATCTTAGTTTATAATTTTACATATACATTGTATCACCCTACATTCAACGGTGTCAATAGATGAGAAAAAAGTTTTTACAAAGTTTTTTAACAAATTTTGGAAAAAAAGAAGAGTAAGCCGTCGGCTTACTCTAATTCGAATGCGCCAGTATACAACTGATAATACTGACCTTTTAGCGCAATAAGTTCCTCATGCGAGCCTTTTTCTATTATTCTGCCGTGATCTAATACTATTATCACGTCGGAATTTTGCACGGTGGAAAGTCTGTGCGCGATAATAAATACCGTCCTGCCTTCCATAAGTCTGTCCATACCTTGTTGGACGAGCGCTTCGGTACGCGTATCGATAGAGGACGTCGCTTCGTCGAGTATCATTACCGGCGCGTCGGCTACCGCCGCTCTTGCGATAGAGAGCAACTGCTTTTGTCCTTGCGAGAGATTTGCGCCGTCGCCCGTGAGCATTGTCGAATAACCGCTCGGAAGTCTTGTGATGAAGTCGTGCGCGTTGGCAAGTTTCGCGGCGGCGATACATTCTTCGTCGGTTGCGTCAAGTCTGCCGTAACGGATATTGTCCATTATCGTACCCGTGAAGAGATTCGTATCTTGCAAGACGATACCCAAAGACCTGCGCAAGTCGCCTTTCTTGATCTTATTAATATTTATACCGTCATATCTTATCTTGCCGTCGGCAATGTCATAGAATCTATTGATAAGGTTGGTAATCGTAGTCTTGCCCGCGCCCGTCGCGCCAACGAAAGCGATTTTCTGTCCTTTATTGGCGTGTATCGTCACGTCGTGCAAGACGATTTTGTTCTCTACGTAACCGAAGTCTACTTCGTTGAGTTCAATATCTCCGGTAAGTCTTTGATAGGTGACAGTACCTTCAGCCTTGTGCGGATGCTTCCAAGCCCATATACCCGTACGCTCCTCGCTCTCGCAAAGATTGCCGTCGCCGTCTTCCTTTGCATTGACTAGCGTGACGTAGCCTTCGTCAGTCTCGGGCACTTGGTCAAGCAACTCGAATATTCTGCCCGCGCCTGCCGTCGCCATAACAACCGAATTGACCTGCGAGGACACTTGACCGATGTTGAATGAAAACTGTCTGCTCATATTCAAGAAAGATATTATTACGCCCATCTCCACGCCCGCCTTAGATAGACCCGTCAACGAAAGATTCGGCACGTTGTAAAGTACGAATACTCCGCCGATAATCGCTACGACTACGTAGAGCGCGTATCCGATGTTACCCAACATCGGCATTAATATATTGCCGTAAGAATTCGCCTTTTCCGCGTCCTTGAACAATTGGTCGTTGATTGCGTCGAAATCTCTCTTCGATTGCTCTTCGTGGCAGAAGACTTTGATTACCTTCTGTCCGTTCATCATCTCTTCGACGAAGCCTTCGCTTCTGCCGATAGACATTTGTTGCTTGATAAAGTGCTTCGCGCTCTTTCCGCCTATCGTCTTTGTCACCATAAGCATTGCCACCACTCCGACAAATACTACGAGCGTAAGCCATATACTCATAGAGAGCATAGTCACTATAAGCGTGATCATTGCGACGAACGACGCGTACGCTTGCGGTAGACTTTGAGAAATCATTTGTCTAATCGCATCGGTGTCGTTGGTATAGCAACTCATTACGTCGCCGTGCGTGTGCGTGTCGAAATACCTAATCGGCAAGGACTGCATTTTCTCGAACATATCGCGTCTCATATGATACAAAAAGCCTTGCGTGACGTAAGCCATAAGCCTGTTGTAGACAAACGAGCATATAAGTCCGACAACGTACACTCCCGCCATAAGGGCGATTATCGAATATAGTTTCGTCTTTACGCTCTCCCATCCGCCAGCAATTCCCGGCTCGATTACGTTGGAAATGATGACTTTGAGGAAGATTGAAGAACTTATCGCCGCCATTGAGTTGAGCGTGATACATATCGCAACGACTACAAGTTGAACCTTGTAATACTTGAACATAAATTTGAGCAATCTGCCGAGAATGGACAGTACGCCCGGCTTGCCTTGTCTTTGAATATTCTTCTTATTCACCGTCTACGCCCTCCTCGCTCGAATTTGCTTTGTTTTGAGAGTAATACACCTCTTGATAAATTGCGTTGCGTGCAAGCAATTCGTCGTGCGTGCCGATGTCCGCTACGCTTCCGCCGTCCATGACGATAATCTTGTCGGCGTCTTGCACGGACGCTACTCTTTGCGCTATGATAAATTTCGTCGTGTCGGGAATATCTTCCTTGAACGCCGTCCTTATCAAAGCGTCGGTCTTTGTGTCAACCGCGCTCGTCGAGTCGTCGAGTATGAGTATCTTCGGCTTTTTGAGAAGCGCTCTTGCGATACAAAGTCTTTGTTTTTGTCCGCCCGATACGTTGCTGCCGCCTTGCTCGATATAAGTGTCGTATTTTTCAGGGAAACCCATGATAAACTCGTGAGCCTGAGCCAAACGACATACTCTCTCCAACTCCTCGTCGCTCGCATGAGGATTGCCCCAACGCAAGTTCTCTTTAATCGTACCCGAGAAGAGCACGTTTTTTTGCAAGACTACCGCAACTTGATTTCTCAAAGCGTCCAAGTCGTAGTCCTTGACGTTCACTCCGCCGACGTAGACGTGCCCGTTTGTCGCGTCGTAAAGTCTTGGGATAAGGTTGACGAGCGAAGTCTTGCTGCTGCCCGTTCCGCCGAGTATACCCACCGTCTCGCCCGACTTGATGTCGAGATTTACGCCTTTGAGCGCTCTTCTGTCAGCCTTTATATCGTACTTGAAGTCTACGTCTTCAAATCTGACCGATCCGTCTTTGACTTCATAGATAGGATTTTCGGGATTATGCAAATCGCTCTCTTCTTCAAGCACTTCGACTATACGCTTTGCCGAAGTCTTGGATATGGAAATCATTATCATTACCATATTGAGCATCATAAGAGACGAAAGTATTTGCGTAGCGTAGACGATAAGCGAAGATATTTGCGAGGAATTGTCAACCCCGTTCTTCACTCCGAACATAGTACCCAAAAAGCATATCAACAGTATTGCCGACCACATACAAAACTGCATAAGCGGATTGGCAAACGCGATAATCTTCTCGCCCTTCAAAAACTCCCATCTTACGTTGTCCGCAGTCTTTGCAAACTTCTCGTTTTCATACTCGTCTCTTACGTAAGACTTGACTACTCTTATGCCCTTGATATTCTCTTGAATAGACGCGTTCATCGCGTCGTATTTCTTGAATACTCTGTTGAAGATTGGGTCTACCAATCTGAACATTAAGAACAGACCGATTGCAAGTATCGGTATCAATATCAAGAATATCCACGCTATTTTCGGGTTTAGCACGAAAGCCATTATCAATGAAAATACCAACATTATCGGCGCGCGGAATGCTATTCTGATAATCATCATATAAGCCATTTGCACGTTGGCAACGTCGGTCGTCATTCTCGTGACTAGGCTGGACGTGGAAAACTTGTCGATGTTGGAAAATGAAAAGCCTTGCACTCTGTAGTACATATCCTTACGCAAATTCCTTGCAAAGCCTGTCGAGGCGGTCGCCGCGAACTTTCCCGACAAAATGCCGAACAACAACGCAAACCCTGCCAACAACAAGAGTATTACGCCATTGACGATAATATTCTTCAACGAATTGTCTTCCTGTATCGAATCAAGCATCGTGACCATATACAGCGGAATGATACATTCCATCGCCACTTCGAGCGTGACGAACAACGGCGACAGTATCGACGAAAGTTTGAATTCCCTAATGCTCCTTGCTAATTTCTTTAACATTTTTCACCTAAATCAAATTCTTTTATTTTGTATTATATGATTATTAAAAATTATTGTCAATCGGATAATGCCACTTTTTTGAAAAATCAGCGTAAAGATTTTAATAAAAACGCGCGCTCTGCGAATACTATTTACAATAGGTGAATTTATGACGAAAAACGTTAAGTATTATACGGCGATGGGCATAATATTGACAGTGCTTTTGGGCGCGCTCTTTCACTTCATCTATGAGTGGACGGGCGGCAATTATATTGCAGGTCTCTTCTTCGCGACCAACGAAAGCGTATGGGAACACATCAAACTCGCTCTTCTGCCTATGATGTTGATTTTCCTATTCGGCGGTATCTTCCTCAAAGGCGCGAACAACTTCGCCCAAGCCGCTTTTTGCGCTATGGCAACGGTGATAATCTTAATTCCGCTCGCATTCTTTTCGTACACACAAGCGATTGGCAAATCGGTCTTTCCAATGGACTTGACGATATTCATTCTCTCAATAGTCCTCGCCTATCTCGTAGCGTATAGAATTTTCGCCACTCCCCGTCGACCTGTACTCAATGCGCTTGCGCTCGTCGGCATAGCGGCGATAGTGGTGTGTTTCTTTACTTTTACCTACTACCCACCCGATTGTGTAATATTCAAAGAAGTCTATGCTGAGTGACCGACTTTGTATAGCACTGTGCCTTTCGCCCTAACGACTAGGACGCCCTCGGGATCACGTACGGCTAGTACGCTCACCGCTCGGTTGCCGTCGCACGGACAAAAATCACAGCACTCTCCAAAGCCGAGACAAGCGTTGATTAAATTGTTTTTACCATTTTTTACTCCGCACTCGCCACAGACTTATTTTGTTTTTGAAGTTATGGGCGGTGTAAAAGTATTTAACCGCCTTTGGACTTGGGTTATTCTATTGGAACTAAAATATTAGCAAAACTTTTTAATTTTCTTTATAATAATCTTCTATGCAAAGCAAATCGTTGGCATCCAAATCAAGTACTGCGCAAAGTTTTGCAAGATTGTCAATGGCGGGCATTTGTTTGCCTAATACGTAAGCAGAAACTTGTTGAGGTTTCACTCCTATTTGTCTTGCTATTTCGCTTTGTGACTTGCCGCTTTGTTTTATTGCTTCTGACAACTTCTTTTGTATTTTTTCAAATTTAATCATAATTTACTCCCTATAATGATTACGAAATTATATTACATGCAATGGGTGAAAAATACTTGACTTTCATGCAATACATGCAATATAATCTGATTAACAATAAAAACACAAGAGGTTTGATATGGAAGACAACACAAAAATCATTAAAACTAAACAAAAACTAGATTGGAATTTAGTTTTTTTCTTTATGCGAATATTTTACGACTTTCCGTTAGTAATGCAAGATAAAGGATTTAGTGAAAGATTCGACCAATTATATAAGTACGTTTCTAGTAAAGTAAAGCCCCCATACAATGGCGATATACTAGAAGAATATGTAATAGTCGAGCAAAAGGCGACAAGTGACGAAGAATATGAAGCGTGGTTAGAAAGCAACAAACAATAGAATACCCCAAGTCCAAGGCGGTAAGTGTGTTTGCAATTTGGTGTATCATTTTTTGGGCTACGTCCCAAAAAGATGCCCGACACTAAATGCAAATTCACTTACAAGCCAAACCCTCAAACTAAAAAAATAAAGACCTTGCTATCAATGCTAGCAAGGTCTTATTCCGTAACTTCTTCACTTTTCACTATTACTTCTTACTTAACGAAAATACGTCGACTCAACGTCTTTTTGTTCTCGCTACGCTCTCTTCCCAACCGAGCAAGAGATTGTATCTCTTTTCCTCGTCCATTTGCGGATTGAACGAAGTGCCTTCGCTTATCTCGTTTTTGAGTTCCTCAACGTCGCTCCATACTCCCGCTTTCAAACCTGCTAAATAACACACGCCGAGCGCGGTCGTTTCTATGACAAGCGGACGCTTGACTTCCGCTTTAAGTATATCGGCTTGGAATTGCATTAGGATATTCGATACGCTTGCTCCGCCATCGACTGCGAGCGAAGAAATCTTGTAGCCAATATCGCTCTCCATAGCGTGTACTACGTCAAAGACTTGATACGCGATAGATTCGAGCGCGGCGCGGACAAAATGCTCTTTTTTCGTGCCTCTCGTCAAGCCGGTAATCGTACCTCTTGCCTTAGCGTCCCAGTGGGGCGCGCCAAGTCCTACGAATGCAGGAACGATATACACGCCGTTGGTGTCCGCAACACTTTCGGAAAGTACGTCCGCTTCTTTCGCCGACTTTATCAAGCCGAGTTCATCTCTAAGCCATTGCAATACCGCTCCGCCGACGAATACGCTTCCCTCCAACACGTATTGCGGTCTGCCGTCTTCCATACTTGCGCCGAGCGTGGTAATCAATCCGCGCTTTGACGCGACAAATTCATTGCCCGTATTCATAAGCGTAAAGCAACCCGTACCGTAGGTATTTTTGACGCTGCCTTTCTCCGTGCAAAGGTGTCCGAAAAGCGCCGACTGTTGGTCGCCCGCAACGCCGCAAATAGGTATCTCTTTGCCCACTACGCTCGCGTCGCACTTGCCGAAATCATAACTCGACGGATAGACTTGCGGCAACATTATTTCGGGGATATTGTAAATCGCGAGCAACTCTTTGTCCCACTCCAAAGTCTTGATATTGTACATCATAGTACGCGACGCGTTGGTGTAATCGGTGGCGTGAATTTTACCGTCCGATAGTTTCCACATAAGATACGTGTCCACCGTGCCGAAAAGCAACTCGCCTTTCTCCGCTCTCGCTCTCGCGCCCTCGACGTTGTCCAAAATCCATTTGAGTTTTGTCGCCGAGAAGTACGCGTCCACCGTCAATCCTGTCTTGTCGAAAATCTTTTCGTCAAGCCCTTGAGCTTTGAGAAAGTCGCAATATTCCGCGGTACGTCTGCACTGCCATACGATTGCGTTGTAGACAGGTTTTCCCGTCTCTTTATCCCACACGATTGTGGTTTCACGCTGATTGGTTATTCCGATTGCGGTAACGCTGCTGAGCGAAATTCTGCTCTTTGCCACCGCTTGTTTGAGCACTTCGAGTTGCGTATTCCAAATCTCTTCGGGGTCGTGTTCTACCCAACCTGCTTTGGGATAAATTTGCTTAAATTCTTTTTGCGCCGAACCTACTATATTTCCTCTCTTGTCAAAGACGATTGCCCTTGACGACGTAGTGCCTTGGTCAAGCGAAATGATATACTTCGCGGGTATCTTTTTGGGCACGTCTTTTGTCGCCACAAAGTCCACTCCAAGACCCAACACGTTGGGGACGATTACTTGACCCGTTTCGACAGGCGCGTTCACCGTCAAGCCGTCGAGAAGCGCGAGCGCGTCGAATATCTTGTCTTTGGGAATACTATCTGAAGTCTTTACGCTGACCATACGGATAGTACCGCCCTCGACCCTAGCCACGGACGTGACCATACGCTTTGGACATACGACTTCGTCTTTGGCGTATTTTGCACCTCTTGGGCAAGTATTTCCGCTGACTTTGATATCGTTCAAATCGCTATCGTCTACTTTGAGCCTACACCCCATAGGACAGCATATACAAATCAATTCTTTCATACTCATTCCCCCTTGAGCGCAACAATCATTTGCTCGCCTTTGATTACCTTTTCAATTTGCTCTCTATTCAAGATTACCGTCTCCATTTCGCCCGGCGTGACGATTTGTTTCTTCTTGGAATAAATCTCTTCATCGCCCGCCATTACGACAAGTCGCACGTTTTTATGCACGTTGCCTACGCGCATTTTCAACTGCAATTTATCTAAAGCGCAAGTCTTGGAAATGCGTTGCGGTACGACGTATCTCACGCCGTCCATACCCACGACTTGGACGTAATCTCTCACTACTTTGCCGCTCTTGATATACTCCGCCGCGCTCTTGCCCGCGTCCTCGCTCTCTTTGCTGACAAAGTCAACGAGATCGTGTACGTGCAAGACGTTTCCGCACTCGAAAATACCGTCGACAGACGTCATCATATTTTCGTCTACAACCGCGCCGTTCGTTATCGGCGAAACGCTCACTTGCGCGCCGACTGCAAGTTCGTTTTGAGGTATAAGACCTATACTCAAAAGAAGCGTGTCGCAAGGTATCTCTTGCGCCGTCGACATTATCGGTTGAAGCTTGCTGTCCACCTCTGCGATGACTACGCTCGATACTCTGCCCTCGCCCTTAATATCGACTACGGTATGCGAAAACAAAAGCGGAATATCAAAGTCTTTTACGCACTGCACGATGTTTCTGTTAAGTCCCGACGAAAACGGCATAAGTTCGACAACCGCCTTGACTTTTGCGCCCTCGAAGGTCATACGTCTTGCCATAATCAGACCTATATCGCCGCTGCCAAGAATAACGACTTCTTTGCCCGGCATATATCCGTCAATGTTGATGAGTTTTTGCGCCGTACCTGCCGAGAAAATGCCCGCGCATCTGCTACCTGCGACGTTGATACCGCCTCTCGGACGTTCTCTGCAACCGCACGCGAAAATGACTGCTTTCGCTTGAATTTTCATCAAGCCGTCGTACTCGTTGACCGCGGTCACGACTTTCTCATTACTTACTTTGAGTACTGTTGTTTCGAGTTTGTATTCAATACCTCTTTTGATTACTTCGTCGATATATCTTTTTGCATATTCAGGACCTGTCAATTCTTCCTTGAAAGTATGCAGTCCGAAGCCGTTGTGAATACACTGATTGAGTATTCCGCCAAGTACGTTTTCACGCTCTAAGATAAGTATATCGCGCTCGCCGTTGTCGTACGCGCTCTTTGCCGCTGCAAGTCCTGCCGGTCCTCCGCCTATAATTACAAGATTTTTCTCTATCATAATTTACCCCTCAACCTTGCCGTTTTTGGCTTTGCCTATTACGATTTTGCCGCCTTGCGATTTGAGTACGTCCTCAAAAGGAATACCCAACTCCCTCGCGAGAATTTCCATTACGCTTTCCATACAAAAACCGCTTTGACACTTGCCCATTCCTGCGCGTGTACGCCTCTTCACGCCGTCCACGTCCTTTGCTCCGACGGGTCGGTTTATCGAGTCGACAATCTCGCCTTCGGTGACTACTTCGCATCTGCAAACTACCTTGCCGTAAAGCGGATTTTTTGCGATAAGTTTTTGCCTTTCGGTATCGCTCATTGTAGCAAAATGCGGTATGCCCTTTCTCGTCGCGATAAAGTCGGTTTTTCTATCCAGCGCAAGAATGTGCGCCACGTCTTCGGCGACGTATACCGCTATCGCGGGAGCGGAAGTCAACCCCGGCGATTCTATACCCGCGACGTTGTAGAAACCTCTCTTGTCGCTCATACCGATTATAAAATCTCCGCTTGTCGAGTGCGCTCTCGTGCCGCTGAATTGAGTAATGACGTACTTTTTGTTGAGCGACGGAACGCTGAAAAGCGACTTTTCCCATACTTCTTTCAATCCGTCGAAAGAGGTGTTTATATCGTCCTTGCTGTCGACGTCGTTTGCCGTCGGTCCTGTGATAAGATTGCCGTGCGTGGTCGGCGCAACCAAAATGCCCTTGCCCATCTTGCTCGGCATTTGGAATATTGTCCTTTGCGCCAAATATCCGCAAGTCTTGTCGTATAGCATATACTCGCCTTTTCGCGGTATTATCTCTATCTTTTTATCGCTTACCATATTGTTGAGATCGTCGGCGTGTACGCCCGCGCAGTTGATGACCATATCCGCCTCGTATACCGCGCCGTCTTGCGTCTCAACTTGCCATATCTTACCCTTTTTGGCAATCTTGGTGACTTTCTTTTCAAAGAGGAATTTTACGCCGTTGGCGGCTGCGTTCTCCGCGTAGGCAATCGCCATTTCGTAAGGACTTACGATACCCGAAGTCTTTGCCCAAAGCGCGGCGACAACTTCCTTGCTGACGTGAGGCTCAATCTCCCTGACCTGATCGCCGGTAAGCGTCTGCAATTCTTCAACGCCGTTGGCTACGCCTCTTTGATACAAATCGTACAAATTGGGCAAGTCTTCCTCGCTAAAGCACAGCACGAGCGCGCCGTTGCGCTTGAACGGGAAATCCAACTCTTTGGCAAGTTTGTCAAACATTGCGTTGCCAAGCAGATTAAATTTTGCTTTTTTTGTATTAGGTTTTGCGTCGAAACCTGCGTGTACTATACCCGAATTTGCTTTCGTTGTACCGCAACTGACGTCGTTGAACTTTTCCAAAACGGTAATTTCCGCGCCATAACGGCTAAGTTCTCTTGCCACACTGCAACCGACGATACCTGCGCCGATTATTAAAACTTTTCTCATAAGCCCTCTTTTAACTAAAAAGTAAATACCTTTTTACTTATAAAAGTATATCACAAGGCTTAAAGGATTTCAATACCTAAATAAATATTTATAAAATATAACCTTGCTAGTGTTGCTAGCAAGGTTTGATGAAAATTTGTCACGAGTGCAATTACTTACGCTTCATAGCGCGCTGCTCTCGCAAATACTCATTATAACGCTCAATTTGGTCTTCTCTCAAATCCACCATATTTTTAGCAGTTGCGAGAGCCTGCGCGTCATTAACAACAACTTCGCTTTCTTTGACTTTAACTTTAGTTCCGTCGCTGCCTGCATTACGGCGAATGTCTTTGAAGTATTCGTCTTCCATTTTGAATAGCGCAACCGTCGTGTTTTTCTTAATTGTCAACTTGACGAGCGGATTGACGGTAGATTGACCTAGTACTATGAAGTAAGTGGACTTCTTCTCTTTGCACTTGTCTTTGCTCATTGCGTAGGCTTTTAGCGTATCGAATATCTTCTTTTGCTTGTCGGAAAGTTTCGCATACGCCTCGTCAAGCGTAAGTCTTCGCGCGGGCGCTTTCGCCTTTGGCGCAGGTTTCTCAATCGGCATAGGAACGACTTTCTCTACCTCGACGATTTTCTCTACGGGTACTTCTACTCGCACTTCCTTTTCGACAATCTTCTCGACAGGCTTTTCGATTATGATTTTTTCCGCAGGTTGTTGAACCAACGTCGGTTGTGGCATATACGGCATTACGACTTGCTTATCATTGTTTCTGCCTGACATCTCCATAATTTGTCGCATCAACATCTCTTGATTGCGCATCAGCATTTCGATTTTTTCGTCTTTGCTGTCCTTTTCCACTAACTTGACAAGTTGCTTATCTTCGTCCTGTCGCGAAAGTTTTTCCATAATCGCCTTTTGTCCTTCGAGTAGGCTCTTTATTACCTCGTCGTTGGCATTAGTCGACGCGACTTCTCTTTCCGCTTGTTTCTCGACTTCTTGTTGCTTGGACAGTTTCTCGACCAACTTCTCTATCGCCTTTTCATTGCTCTCGGTAAGTTGCTTTATTCTATCCTCATTTTCCTCGTTGAGTTGCTTAATGCGCTTTTCGTTTTCCTCATTCTGCTCTTCGAGTTTGCGCATAATATCTTCGTTGCTCGACGCTTCTTGCGGTAGATATTGCGTTACGCTCGGAAGCATTGCGCTCATCGCGTCGTTGAGCATAAGTCGCATTTCGTCCGCGCTTACGCCTTGCTGATACGCAAAGCCTTGTCCGTTTGCATTTCCGCCCATCATTCCCATGAGCATCATTTGCATTTGCTTGTTTTCGGCTTCCTTTTGGTTTTTCGCGTACTCGTCTTTTGCGTCTTCCAAAGCGCGTAGAGATTTCTTGTATCCGCTCTTCTCTAAAAGCATAAAGATAAACGCTAATACCGCAACTCCCATAAGTATGCAAGCGATTATTGTCCAGTTGGTCATAGTAATGCCAAACAAGCCAACTGCGTACGCGCTATATTTGCTATCCATCACACGCTTGTTTTCTTTCTTCTTGCTTGCATAACCTAAGCCTTTTGCCATAAACGCAACAATTAAGATTATGCTTATTGCACTTGCTATTACTTGCCACCACTGTTTGAGCGCTTCGGTTATCTTATCAAAATTAAAGTTGCCGCCCTCGTTGTCTCCATTTCCGTTCGGGTTGCTCGGATCTGTACCATCTTCGCCCGGATAGAACGGATTGTTCGGGTCGTCCGGGTCATATATTTGCTCGTTCGCGCTGACCGTGAATTCTTGCCATTCGGTCTCTGTAGTGCCGTCTGCGAAGACGTAATTGTTCTTGTCTGTAATTACCGCTCTGACCTTGTAGCTATTTCCGGCTTTCAGGTCGCTGAACTGCAACGGATTGTCGTCCATATCAGCATACTCGTGCTTTATGCCTTGCATTTCTTTTGCAGTCACGCCCAACGACGGCGGATTATGGCTTGTATTCCATTTACTGCTATCTATTTGCATTTGCGCGATAGAATATTCAATAATCGCTACGTCGCTTTCTACGTTGTCGCCCGCTAAGTAATATCCGCTTACGCTATCTTTTATCTTTATCTCTACTCTATAATCGCCTACGTTGGTTGGCGCGCTTGCAAGTGGCGTCGTTCCGTTCTTATCGTAATACGTTATTTCAAATATATCCGCGCTTGCAGAGCCTTTATCAAATATTATCTCTACAGGTTGAGCGTTGCCATTGTACGTCAACTCTTTATTGATACTTATTTGCAATTCTTCCGCATACGTTCCCACTCCGAAGGCTATCGAATACTCGCTTCCCGACAACTCGTATTTATCTCCGTTGTCAGACGTAAATACCGCTTGCGCTACGTAGGTCTTTACCTTATTTTCTTCTATCTCTATTTTCGTTATATAAGGCGTAGTTTCAGTTATCTCGCTTGCAGAATTTACCTCGTAATATCTATACGTAATTATATTAGACGGATATCCGCTCATATTCAATACTCTTGCCGTATACTCTACGCCATTATCGTCCGTCCTCTTTTCCGTTGTCCAATTAGCATTTATCACGGCTTTGACTACTTCCCAATCCAACGTCCATTCGTCAAAAGTACCCTCGTAGGAATCTGCGTCTCCTTGAACAGGCTTATAGTAATTGATATCATAACCGCTTGCGAGTTCAAAGTATACTTCTTCGCTGCCCGTTTGTCCTACGTACGTGCCTTTTATTGTCTCATACGTATACCTTGCTATAAGTCCTTCTGGCAACTTGCTTTCGTCCAATACTGCGCTTATTCCGCCCACAGTGTATGGCAACATTCCGTCGGGATATTGCCACTTGACGTTTGTCAAGTTAAACTTCGTCTTGTCTATCGTCCATTCTATGGAATATATATCGTTGCCAAGTTTGATTGACGTCTTGTACGTTCCCGCGTCTTTGCCTAGTACGTTTCCGTCACCGCTTATCTTCTCGACTAAATATCCGTTTGAACCATAGTTGGTGTCCAATGTATATCCGTTCGGCAAATCTACTTGGAATGCAAACTGTTCTCCGCTATATACAACACTATTGGCAAGAGTCTTTACTCCTGTCTCTGTGAGTTCTGTCACTGTACGATAAAACGTCTTTTCTACGTTGCCTTCGTACAACTTCCAAAGTATATTCGTCCTCTGTCCTGCCGGTAATACTGTCAACGTCGCAGCATTTTTCAATGATATAGTATAGTTGCTATCGCTCGTCTTTACGTCCAAAGTATAACTGCCTTCAAAGAAACTGCCTAGATTTATTATCTGCTGATTTTCTACTTTATAATTATTACTTTGCAAAGTTGACGCGTCTAACTCTATCGCCGAACTTACCGTTATATCCGTGCCAGAGTAAGGTATAAAGATTGTTATCGGAACTTTATCGCTTCCCAACGGCGCGCCGTTGACGTCGACGTATATATCCGCAGACGTACTTGTCGCGCCTTCGGCTATGCTGAAATTACTGTTAGTTCCTCCGCTGACTGCCAACCGCTCTATTACCAACTCTGCGGGCGTGACTATCACTTTTAGTTCAGACGTAGACGCAAATCGGTAATTGATTGCGTGCGTAGACTTGATTGAAGCGACCAACTCGTACGTCCCGGCACTCTGCGCGCTGACGCTATACGGCAGTGTCGTCTTATTTATCGATACTCCGCTGCTATAATAATTATCTTCCCAATTCAAATCCATTATATTTGGGTCGAAGTTATTTAACTGAAACCTTACGTCGTTTCCGCCATTGTACGGTTTGCTATTGCTACTTATTGACGGATACGTCAGGACTATCTGCTTTATCTCAAAGTCTATGGTTCGTACGGTATCGCTATCTCCAGTCGTATCTCCCCAAGCATATTCGTTTGGTTTCAATAAAGTAAGTCGAATCGTATAATTGCCTGCGTTTGTAGGTGTAACGCTTTGCGTTCCCACTAAATATTCTACTTTTACAATGCTTGAATCGGCATATACTGAATTATACCAGTCAAGACTCGTTTTGAGCGTTTCCAAAGTTTGTGCTGAGCCATTATAGTCTACTGAAATATCGGCTACAGAAAGCGCTCCGTTGACAGTGTAACTTCCCGTGATACTCTCTGCGCAATATCCGCCCCTTGCTGCTCCGTCAGTAAACAAAACTGTTATGCTATAATCGCTTGCGTTTACTCCGTTCAAATTCGCAGTAGCAACACCGTTATTAAACGTCGCCGTTGCTTGATACGATACCGCTCCGTTGCCAGACTTGTCCGCAAGTAAAATTATTGCGCTACCGCTCTGTCCCGATTTTGTGACACTTACGCTATTGTTGGTAACCGATATACTCGGTCTACCAGATGATGATTGGTTGTAATTCACGTAGTCTGACGACTTCATATATAACTTATATGCAGGCGTGGAGTCCGCAGCCGTAGTCACCGAAATAAAATTTGCTCCGTTTGAAGAAAGATCCGCAGCCGTTGCGTAAATAATATTCGCATTTGTTGGTGAAAAGTTAAAAGCCGGACGCACACCGTATGCATTGTTGACAAAATTGAAACCCACGTAGCCGGGGGAAGAGACGACCATCGCATAAGAATTGCTTGTACTACGATTGCGCCCCGCCGGACGAAGCAAATAAGTGGTAGCCGCACCTGAGAAGAGGTCATTTCCTATAATGTAACCGGTCGAGCGATAAGAAGTTCCTTCATAATAACTTGGATAACCGCTAGAACCTGTCTGAGTAGTTGTAGTATTCGTCCACGAAGAAAGTGTGGATGCATTATTCACTACTTGTTGCGCGTATGTCACGCCACTATCTCCCATACCGTAAGCAGTATTGTTGAGGTCGTAATAGTCGATTAGGAATAAATAATCACCCACAGTTGTCTCTGTTACGCTATTGCTGTTGCTGGAGATTTTTTCGTCATTGTTCTTCGCGTACACATGTCCGTTCATTGTAGATACAATAGAGGTATTATACTTCGAAGCAGCGTTTCCGCTTGTTGTGATACCTGTTGTTTGAAATTGCGGATTGTAATTATCTGAGTATGCAAAATCGCTTGTCGTATAAGCCGTCGCTTGCAAAATAGCACCCCTCTCGTTGGTATTGAACCAAGTCTCTAAATAAGGTTTGTCAGTCTCGCTAGCGTCATCCAACTTTATTTGTTGATTAAGGGCAGCGACGGCATTTTCCGAAGTAACTGCAGCAAGATAATACCCGCCGTTGAGTTTCGCTCTTATATAACTAGAAGACCAGTACGCATACGTCTGAGAATATACGTTGTTTACGTAATAATTTTTGTTATAAGCAAGCGTGGTAATCGAAGAGTCCGCCCATACAAGCCAAGATTTTTCCGATGCCGTAGCGGTTGAATCATTGTTTTTGGAATTATATTTATAGTCGTCAACAGAGAGTATTCTCCACTTTAATGCTTGTCCCGAATCGCTTCCCAAATATATACTCTGTTTCTGTCCACTCTCAATTACGTTCGAGAAATAATCTTGCTCTCCCCCCTTTGCATTAAGATTAAGCACTGACGGCGCGCCATAAGTAAGCGTCGACGATTCTACATTTTTATTTGGTACAAATATAGTCATTGCGCTTGCCATAATCATACACACAATAATCAATATTGACAGCGCAACGTACCCCTTTAATTTTCGTTTTCGTATATCCATTTTACACCTCGATTTTACCCGATTTTTGGTCTAGTCAGGAAAAGTATACATTTCCTGACTAAAAGCACTTGAATAAAAAATTATGATATGTTATGATATACATGTCTAATTATCACGAATTTTGACTTTTGAGTGTTGAAATTCTTCGGTCAGGAAATGTATACTTTATTTGGAATTTTTTGACATATTTTGAATTTTATCTACTGTTTTCGACATTTTTTGCAAAATTTACATCACTCTCCGCACTCGACAAAGATATTATAAAAAATACGTTGTTTTTATGCGCGCATTTTTGGACATAATACCTTTATGAACGTTTACGGATATGCAAGAGTATCGTCGTCAGACCAAAATCTTGGAAGACAAATTAAAGAACTGACTAATTTCGGTATTCCCGAAAAGAAAATATTTTGTGAAAAGAAAAGCGGTAAGGATTTTGAGAGAAAAGAATATTTGCGACTTATGAAAAAACTTCGCTCGGGCGATTTGCTCGTGATCAAGTCAATCGACAGACTCGGTCGCAACTATGAATCTATAATCTCAGAATGGAGCAACATTACTCACAAGATAGGCGCGAATATAGTCGTGCTTGATATGCCCCTTCTCGACACTCGAGAAAAGGCGGGAACTTTGGTGGGAAAATTTATTGCCGACATAGTATTGCAAGTGCTCTCTTTCGTCGCCGAAAACGAACGCGCCAATATCCGCGCCCGACAAGCCGAAGGCATCGCCTTGGCAAAGCAATCGGGTACTCGCTTTGGCAGACCGAAGAAGGCTTTCACCGCGGAATTCATTCAAGTCGCAGAGGATTATATCCACAAGCGAATTTCTTTGCCAGAGGCATTGGATTTACTTAATATGAAGCAGTCTACTTTCTTTTACCATTTTGGTTCGTACAACTGCTTTAAGGATGAAAATATTGAATAAAATTAATCTGACTAAAACAATTTACTTCTCTACTCGCCAATCGATTGGCTGACGTCCGTTTTTCTCCAAAAATGCGTTGGCTTTGGAAAAATGCTTGCATTCCAAAAAGCCGTTGTAGAAAGAAAGCGGACTGGGGTGCACGCTTTTGAGTACCAAATGGCGCGACGTGTCAATGAGTTTTTCTTTGGCTTTGGCGGGATTGCCCCAAAGCATAAAGACCGTCGGATACGGGCTGTCGCTTATCATTTTGATTACCGCGTCGGTAAATCTTTCCCAGCCTATACCCGCGTGACTTTGCGGTCTTCCCTCTCTTACCGTGAGCACGGTGTTGAGAAGCAATACCCCTTCGTTCGCCCAATTCGTAAGATTACCGCTATTGCTGATAGGAATCCCCAAGTCGTATTCAAGCGCCTTATATATATTGATAAGGGACGGCGGACATTTTACTCCGTCTTTCACGGAAAAGCACATACCGTGCGCCTGACCGTAGCCGTGGTATGGGTCTTGACCCAAAATTACGACTTTGACGTTTTCGTACGGAGTATGCTCGAAAGCCGACAGTATTTCTTTCATAGGCGGATAGATGCGATAATTGCTGTACTCTTCACGCAAAAATTTGCGTATATCCTCAAAATAGTCTTGCGAAAACTCGCTTTCCAAAATATTGTCCCAACTATTGCCCAAATGCGACGACATACGAATTCCCTCCGTAATTTTTATTTATTTTAACATAATTCGCTAATATCTGTCAACGTGGTTGAATTTTTTGAGAAACCGTAGTATAATATTTTAGAGAGGATTTTATGATAGATACGCACACACATTGCCACCATTCGCACGACAGCAAGCAAAGTCCGCGCGATATGATAGAAAAAGCGATTGCGCTGAATATGGAATATTTGGCTATTACTGACCATTACGACGCGGAACTTACCTTATTGCCCGAATTCGACTATATACCTCAAATAGACTTAGAGCGACATTTTGCCGAACTCGCCTCTCTCAAAGAAGAGTATAAGGACAAAATTCAACTCGGCGTGGGCATAGAATGCGGATATATGAAAGAGGCGAACCCGCTCTATCTCGACAATCTCGCAAAATACGACTTCGACTTGACAATCAATTCCATTCACACGATTGAGTACGAAGACTGCTATATGAAATCCTATTTTGACAAACGAAGTAAATTCGAGGCATACAACGCCTATCTCAAAGCGGTACGCGAAAGCCTTGACTGCCCTTATCATTACGACGTGATAGGACATATAGGCTACGTCGCAAGAAAAGCCACCTATCCCGACCCTATGCTTTACTATCAAGACCACAAAGATTTGTTGGACGATATTCTCTTGACTATAATCGATAAAGGCAAGGCTTTGGAAATCAACACCAACAGCAAAGGCACGGGACTTGACTTTTTGCCGTCAAAGGAAATCGTCGAGAGATACAGGACGCTCGGCGGCGAATTACTCACTTTCGGCTCGGACGCGCACGCAATCGAGCGCATTGCCGACAAATATCCGCTCGTCGTCGATTACTTGAAATCGATAGGCTTTGAGTATATTTTCAAATATATATCGCATAAACCAATCGCAGTTAAATTATAACAAACAAGGACGGGGCAATTACCCCGTCCTTATTCAATATAATAAAACTATGAAGAACGCGTCAGTTTAATTGACATTTTGCTCAAACGTCTATTATAATTATATCAACAATATGTCGGAAAATCAACAATCAGTATTTTTGAAATTGTGTTGTTGGAATTACGCTACACTTGATTTGTTATCAAACCGACAAAAATATTGAAAGTGTAGTTGAAAAGATAAGTATGCAAGAAACAAGAAGAGTAAGAATGACTAAAAAAATGATAAAAGACGCTTATATCGAATTGCTTGAACGCAATCCGTCAAAACGTCTGTCTATCACTGATATTTGCAAAGTCGCGGACATAAACCGCTCAACTTTCTATATGCACTATGAAGACGTCAACCAACTTGTTACGGAGATTGAAGACGACTTGCTCGACTGCATACCCTATCCGCAAAATATCACCGGCGCGCTTTCCGAGAGCGAGCAGTATATCGCCTTGCTTGAAAAGACCTTTGATTACATACGCGAAAACAAGAAGTATTTCAGCATTGTCTTCGTGAATTTTGAAAATACCAATTTCCAAAAGAGAATCGCGCAGACGGTATTAGGCAGATATCAATCTGTTCCGATATCCAACAACACTCTTATGACAAAGTACGGTTTCGTATTTTGCACGAACGGCGTCGTCGGACTTATCAAGGAATGGATAATCGAAGATTTCCCAATATCCAGTCGAGAATTTGCAAAAATCGTGTTGCAATTCTGCGTAAAAGCCACTGCGACTTTATCTTAATTTCACCACTTATTGTGTACTTTTTCGGCAAAGCCTAGTACTTTGTCTAAGACTATTTCTTGTCCGTTGTCAAGTATGCACTTACCCGAAATATATCCAAATACCTGATGAGGTATCATACACATTATTTTCAAATCGAAAGGCTCGTATCTGTCTAGAATTGGCGTGAACGTACAAGCCAACCTGCCGTCTTGCGAGATGAATTGCCATTCTTTCATGAATTGAGGCTTGCCCTCTTTGTCCCCGGGNATAACNAATTCCGTCCGTCCTATCTTGTGCGCNTTTCCGTCATAGAAAAGCATATCTTCGCTTGCGNTNTCGGTATTTCCNAAGCCGTAGCCGATGTTCCAACCGAAAGTCTTTCCGTCGCCTAAGCGAGTGTGCAGACTTCCCCAATACCAAGTATTNTCATAAGTCCATACGCCTCTGCCCCAATCCAACGTCGCAAGAGAATCGATAGGCGAGAATTCTTTCACCTCTCCGCCGAGCGTAAANTAGCCTTGCGCTTTCATACAGTTTATCTTTTGATTGAGATAGAAATATCCTTTTTTGTCAAACGGCGTTGCGATAACCATACTNTCTTCGGGTACTTCGCTAAGCGTTATATCCCACGATACGCTCGTGCCTTTTTTGTCGGCGTTNGGGTATATTCCTTTAAGNCGTCTTTGCGCCCCATCATTGAAAAAGGACATTTCCACTTTGCCGTTCTTCCACACGCAATCGCCNATNGCGCTCGTGCGAGGCATATTGAGTTTNCCCATAGGNAATAGGAATACCGAACTGTTGGTNAANTGCGACGGCTTGACAAAATCGATTACGCTTATGCTCAGCGCGCCGACGTAACCCATATCGGCAATCGTCAGGCAAAGCGCCTTTTCCCTGTCAGATACGTAGTAATAATCCCATTCTTTGATACGGCTCTTCTTCGCCGTGATGTTTTCTCTGTTGTAATTATAAAGTAACCTTTTCGCATAACCCGGATAAAGAATATTGCCATTTTCGTCAAGCAAATCCGTAGCGGTAACAATTTCACGTTGCATATTAAATATTTCCCCCGTATCTATTCTAACATAAAAAAACGCATAATTCAATATGCGTTTTAAGAGAAAAATTCGTCAACCTTATCTTTTCCGCCCATTGCGTCTACTTTGCCGTCCTTAATCACTACTGCAAAGTCGCATAACGCTTTTGCGCATCTTACGTCGTGCGTAACNGTAATCATAGTGTTGCCGCTTTCGATATGCTCGGTATTCAATATATCCACAAGACTTTTCAATCCCTCGTAATCCTGTCCTACCGTCGGCTCGTCCAAAATGAGTACTTCGGGACGGGTGGCAAGCACTGCGGCAATCGATACTCTTCGTTTCTGTCCTTCGGAAAGCGAATGCGGATGTCTGTCCGCTAAATGATTTAATGAAAATATATCTATAATGCGCTGGGCGTATTCTTTGCTTTGCGCGCCGAATTCTATCTCCGCCCTTACGCTCGGCATGAACAACTGATAGTCGGGATTTTGGTACACGANGCCAACGCGCTTGAACCACTTNCGCGANCCCTTGTTTTTCTGTCCCAACTTCTCGTCAATATTTTGCGTAATGCTACCTTTGGNAGGTTTGTACAATCGGGAAATCAGTCTTAATAACGTCGTCTTTCCGCAGCCGTTTTCGCCAAGCAAAAGCGTCCTGCCCGATTTGGGAATNATACAAGTGACGTCGTCGAGAATATTTTTGTTCTTGACCGAAAANCCCACGCCCTCTAAGCGAAAGGCGTAATCTTTGCTTACAAACTTAGGACATATATCCGCNATNGTTGCCGTTTGCGAGAGTAAGTACTCTTGCTTATCTTCTACTTTCGTTACTACGCCTGCGCGAATATTCCACACGCTNTCCACGAATGGCAATACCATATCCAGACGGTGTTCTACNACCAAGACGGCGTANCCCGCTTTTGCCAATGCGCGNAGAGTNTTCATCAACTCCGTCGCTCCGACTACGTCAAGGTTGGCGAGAGGNTCGTCAAGAATAAGTATCTTTTGTCCTGTCGCGAGCGTTGACGCGGTAATCAGTCTTTGNTTCTGTCCGCCCGACAAAGTGCGNGTCTTTGCCGTCTTGTCNAGTTTCATTAACTTGCATACGCGCTCTATTTGCGCGCTTATTTTATCTNGCGCAATGGCGAAGTTCTCGCATCCNAACGCGATTTCGTCGTCGACTACTTTGTGTATAATTTGGCTGTCGGCGTTTTGCAATACCACTCCCACTTTGNGNCACGTCTGAGAAAGTTTTTGNCCCGCTATNGAAGANCCGTCTATCAATACTTCGCCCGTAATCTCGCCCGATACGATATTGGGTATAATACCCGATACGATAGAAAGCAACGTGCTTTTGCCCTCGCCCGACATTCCCGACAAAAGCGCAACCTCGCCGTATTCGACGCANAAGTCCACGTCTTTTANTACCTTGCAATCCGATCCCTCGTATGAGAAACCGACTTTTTTCAATTCTATTGCTTTCATAGTATCTCCACCAAAACGATGCCGGCAATTAAACCGAGAATATATATTATATCGAACAAGTTGACGATTTCTTTCTTGTAGACAGTATATTTCGATTTGCCGAGCGTAAAGCCGCGCGTCTCTATCGAGAGCGCAAGCGTATCGGATATATCGACAAGTCTAGTCACGAGCGGAATTAAAAACGCGCGATAAAAGATTTTGGGATTTAATATACTGCCCGCTCCCCTCGTCTTCATTGCTTCGCGCACGCGTCTTATCTCGCCTTGCAAAACGGGTACGAAACTATACATTATCAATGCGCCGAGCGTGACGAAACGAGGAACTTTTATTTGCGATAGATTTCTCGTAATCGCCGCAGGGTCAATGCTCATCCCAGGAATGACAGCAATCAATATCGCAAACAATCTGCTTACCATAGCAAGCGAGAAATTATAATCCGACGTCGCCAAATAGCCGATACCGAAAAACAGCCCGCCCATAATTACCAAAATCGGCAATACTTTAAGACAAGTCTTCCAACATCCGAAAATACACATCCACACAAATGCGCCCGCAAGAAAATACAGACATCTCACGTTGGTCGCCTCTATCAATCCGAAGATGATTATCATTGCGGACGTGAGGACTGCGAAGAGCGGATATACGTAGTTTTTGTATCTAAAAAAACTCATTGTTTCAACTTACCTGCTTTTTTGAGTTCTCGCATAATTACCATGCCGATAATTGCGCCGACAAAACATACTGCAAGCACCGCGACGCTTATTCCGATTGCCGCGCCTGCGTTCGTACTGCCNACCATAAACATTGCCTCTGCCGATTTGCCTTTGCTTATCGAAGGGATTGTATTNTANANCAATATCAACATCGGAAGNGTCAACGGCATATACAACGCGCCCGCAACTACGCACGCCCAATCGTTGTTATATCCGCGGAAAATCAACAATGCGATTGCTTCCGCGACAAGCGCGCANATGATAATAGACACCATCGGCGTNAACATAAACGCAAGGAAAATGGATATAAACACCGACTGCAACAAAAGCGCGCCCGGCTTTCTCACTTTCATCATTCCTATCACCGGAAGTATGGAAAACTGCAATCCTAAGCACAATTGAATTATACCGAATACGGGTANTCCGCTTACGAACGGCATTATCGCTCCNGTGACAAGCGTGCACGCAGTGATTATCGCCAAAAATACGACGTCCTTTATTTTATACTTTTGAAATAACTTGTTCTTGCCTTCGACGGCTTGTTCTTGCTTTTTATCCTCGACNGTTTCGNTNTCTTGCGTACGCTCGTCCGCCGCCTGAATAAGTTCGGCAATCACAAGGTCTTCCGACTGTTTTTCTTCTTCNTTCATTATGCGTTTACCTCCNTTATTTTTCCATTCTCNATTCTATACGTTCTGTCCGCTATCGACATNGTGCTTTCTCTATGCGACACGAGTATAATACTCTTTTTNCTCTTTTGCTCTTTGAGCGCTTTCAATATNATACCNTCGTTGATGCTATCNACGTTGCTCGTCGGCTCGTCAAGAAGTATCAATTCCGCTCCGCTTAAAAAGGCTCTTGCAAGACCTATTCTTTGCTTTTCGCCCGCCGATAGATTATCGCCCAATGCGCCGACNTGTGTCTTATAGCCGTCTGGCAAGGTCATTATAAAGTCGTGAACGGAAGCGAGTTTGCACGCGCCTTCAAGTTCTTCTTGCGTCGCGCTCGGATTTGCTATTTTCAAATTATCCTCTATCGTNTCCTCGAAAAGATAGGTCGTTTGGCTCACCATAGTCACGTTGCTCAAAAGATTATCGGTATTTATTCTATCTATATCAATTCCGNTGTAAGCAATCTCACCGCNATCCTTTTGCCAAAATCTCAACAAGAGTTTGAGTAGCGTAGATTTACCGCAACCGCTCTCGCCGACGATACCGATAATCTCGCCTTTNTCGGCGCGCATTTTAATATCGCCGAGNACTTGCGTCTGNCCNTCGTAAGAGAAAGACAAATCGCTCACGCTTAGATTTTTGTATTGAATATCTTCGCCGTCCTTTACTTCCGTTACGGCTGGCTTTTCGGCAAGAAGATTGAGTACTCTGTCTCCGCTTGCAAACGTCTGCGTAAGATTGCCNGGCAATGCGGAAATTGCAATTACAGGACCGAACGAGCCGAACACCGCAACCACGCCTATTACCATTTTGCCGATTGACANNATATCNGAACTGACNAGAATTATTCCGACGACAAGCGTTGCGATTATGAACAGCGATACCGTAAGTTCNGTTGCCGCAGTCGCGCCGGCAATGNCGCGCTTCATCTTCTTGGTTTCTTTCAAGAGAATATCAGATCTGCGGTTGACTTCANCTTCTCTTTCCTGCCCNGCNTTGTTGAGTACAATATCTTTAATACCCTTGATACTGTCAAGGAAGTATGCGTTGAACGAAGCAAATTCCGCGCGATACTTGACACCGCTNTCTTTCAATCTGCNCGACGAAATCATNGGCACTACAATTCCTATCGTCAAATATCCTACTACNGCTACGAGCGCGAGATACCAACTCGATACGAAGCCTACGAATAAGAAGACTGCCGTCGATACCAATACCGCTATGCAGATTGGCGAAATCGTATGAGCGTAGAATACTTCGAGAGTCTCAATATCGCTGGTAATCATCGCNATNATACTGCCCTTTTGTTTNCTTTCGAGTTTCGCNGGACANAGCGTACGAAGCGCGCCNAAAATCTTATCGCGCAATACGGCAAGCAACTTGAACGCTATAAAGTGATTGCTATACTGTTCAAAATAGCGAAGTAATCCGCGCAATATTCCGCAACCTACGGCAAGTCCTATAATAAGTCCCCAAGAAAGCGCAATCGTTTCTCCNAGCGCTTTCGCCACGCCAACCGCGCCGAACACAGTCACGCCCATAGCGCAGATAAATCCTAAACTTCCGTTNATNACNGCNAAAATCATTACGTACGCAAGTGAACCNAGCAAGAGTATAAGGCTTGCCATTATTTTCGCGCCNCTTCTGCGTAATTTCTGCTTACTCATAACGTGTAACCCTCCTCTAANTGNTTTTGNGTNGNNAANAANTTTTCATANCCNNNNTTATCNNNCATNAG
>JAAVHQ010000025.1:140154-173884 GCA_014799645.1 Clostridiales bacterium
CGTGCGNTCCGCTCTCTTTGACTTCGCCGTTTTCCATANANTAAATNTTGTCCGACGGAACGACGTTGGCAAGTCTATGAGAAATGACTATTACGCTCTTNTCNGNCGACAATGCTTTTATATTCTTCATAATGATTGCTTCGCTTTCCACGTCGATATTGCTNGTCGCTTCGTCAAAGACGTAAATATCTTTATCGGCAACGAGATTGACAGCCAATGCAAGACGCTGTTTTTGTCCNCCCGAAACGTTNTTNGCGTCCTCNCTAATGACTTTGTCCAAACCGCCGTTTTCTTTTATAAACTCCGCCAAATTGACTTTTTCAAGAGCNGAATATATTTGCTCGTCGGTAGCCNTCTTGTTGGCAAGNGCAAAGTTCTCGCGCACGGTCTGATTAAANATATAAGTNTTGTAACTNACNACCGCCAAATGCGAATAGTAATTTTCTCGCGAAAGGCTTTNNAGAGATTTTCCGCCGACAGTNACTACTCCGCTTTGCGGACGCAACGCGCCGACAAGCATATTGACTACNGTGGACTTACCGCAACCGCTCTCNCCGACGATAGCCGTCATACCNTTTTCGGGGAAAGNCATATTGATACCTTTGAGTACGTCGCGTTTGCCGTCGTAAGAGAAAGTCACGTTGTCAAGAGCAATCGTTCTGCCTTCTACTTGCTCATCTCCCCATACTGGATCGGGGGTATCCAATAGCGAAATAATCTTTTTACCTGCGCTTGCGCCGTTCATTGCGACGTGAAATGCCGAGCCGAACGCGCGAAGGGGCAAAAAGAACTCTACCGCCACAAGGCTCATGAAAAGCGCGTATATCGGACTTAAACCCCAAAATGCCGCTCCGCAGATCGAAAGGGCAATTCCCGCGCCCGCTCCGCCGTAAGCGACCAAATCCATAATCGTCGTGCTTGCAAGTTGCATTACAAGTACTTTCATCGTAATCTTTCTGAACTCCTCTGCGCTTTCGTTCATTTTGCCGTGTTGAGCCCCGTCTGCTTTGAATATCTTCAATTCCTTTAAGCCTTGCACACTGTCAAGGAACTTATCTCCCATTGACGTGTATTTGCCCCAATACTTTGCGAAAATCTTCTTTGCGTACTTGCTTACCGCAATGATAGAAACGGGAATTAGCGGCACGCAAGCAAGCAATACGAGCGAAGCGCGCCAATCAATCCATACGCATATAACAAACAAAATTATAGGCGCAAGCATAGCGAAAAAGAACTGGGGCAAGTAACTAGTAAAATACAAATCAAGTTGCTCCACTCCTTCCATACTTACTTGCGTCAGTCCTGCCATACTCATACCGTCGGT
Organism: Clostridiales bacterium; assembly: GCA_014799645.1. Lineage (GTDB taxonomy): Bacteria > Bacillota > Clostridia > Christensenellales > UBA3700 > RACS-045. Next base: position 141,479 of record JAAVHQ010000025.1, read on the forward strand.
AGACTTCACTCCGAGTTTGACGATTTTGTCGTAAGTCTTTTCTCTCAAATCCTTTTTGACGTTTCTGCCAAGTTCATCCTTGATATTGCCGTTAAGTCTTGTCATAGCATATCGAGTGATAATACCGACAACGGCGCATATTGCGGGATACAAATAATTGAGCAATTCGGCTTTGTTGATTGCAAGATAAATCGCCCAACATATACTTGCTGTAATACCGACGTTGGCAATCAGACCGATTACTTGCAAAAAGACTGTAATAAATATGTACTTTTTATTCCTGCCAATCAGTCGGAATAGTTCCTTGTCTATCATTTTGCTTCAACTCCATTTCTAATTACTTTTGCAAAATCCTATCCTATCAAAATAGCGTCGTCCAAATTTAGCTCAATTTTGAACTCAACGTCTCTACTCATTACTTTGACGTATCCGCTCATTTCAAGTTGTAGATCCAAATCCTCTCTTGCTACGTCAAATGAATATCCGTACGCGCCGTCTTTGTCCGCAGATATTGCCTCAACGCCATAAAGCCTGATATTTGTGAAAGAATCATTGTAGCAATAATAAGTCAAAGTATATCCATCTTTCGACTTCTTTACGAGTACTTTGTCGGCGCAGTTTTTTACAAGCATTGATTTGCCCATTGCACTTGCCTCGATTTCAAAACTTACCGCATATAGTCCGCTGTCGTATTCGTCAACGTTGTACGCGCAGTTGAAATCTCTGCCGTACGGGTCGACTGCGTCTTTATCTACCGAAAACAATCCCCCGTCGTCCTTTTGACAGCCCGCAGTAGCAAAGACCGCTACCAATATCATTACGGCTATTAAAAATATGCTAATTCTTTTCTTCAACATTCTTGGATTGCTCCTTTTCTTTTTTCTTGTTTATTCTCTTATATTTCATTGTTTCCGCCACGTGCCTAAACGCGATTATCGGGTGATAGAACATCATTCTCGGTCCTGAATAGCGCATGACCTTGGAAATTTTTTCTCTCATACTCGGTTTGTAGCAGTGAATTTTACAGTTGTTGCAAAAAGTCTTTTCGTCGCCGAAAGGACACTTCTCCCTTCTTTGCTTTGCGTACTGCCATAGTTCCTCGCACTCCTCGCACAACTCGCCCTTGTGCTTGTGCTTACCGCGACAGTACACGTCAATCATAAGTTTTACGACCTCAATTTCCTTTTCTTTTTGCATTAAATTATACTCCGATAATGGCGGCATAATGTTAGCCACCGCAAACTTATATTGATATTTTAGCAACTCAAAAATCTTTTGTCAACAAAAATGTTAGGTAAAGATAACATATTTTTTGTAAAAAAATAATGCGGAAAGAAAACCTNTCCGCATAGATTATTTATTGTGATAAATTACTGTTTGGGTTGAATTGTCGCTCTGATTCTGCGNATACCTGCGGAAGANGACTGNTCTTTTTCTATCTTNAAGTGACCGAGTTGTCCGGTATGCTCCGCGTGCGGTCCNCCGCAAATTTGCAAATCCACGTCGCCGATTTGNTATACCTTGACTATNTCGCCGTATCTTGAACCGAACACGCCGACAGCGTTCTTTGCTCNNGCCTCTTCGATTGGCATTTCCATACATACGACGGGGATATCTCTTGCAATAGCGTTGTTGACTGCGTCCTCAACCGCCTTTTTCTCTTCGTCGGTCAACGGGCGCGGGAAGTTGAAGTCAAATCTCAATCTTTCCGGCGTGATGTTGCTACCCTTTTGCTGAATCGTNTCGTCGCCCAATACCTTTTTGAGCGAAGCGAGCAACAAGTGCGTAGCCGTATGCAAGAAAGTCGTCATTTCACTGCTGTCNGCAAGACCGCCCTTGAACTTTTGNTCTGCGCCTTGTTGNGACTTTTTGATATGCTCTTCTTGCGCNGCCTTGTAGCCTTCAATGTCGACTGCAAAACCTTTTTCTTTGCATATTTCCTGCGTCATCTCAATCGGGAANCCNTACGTATCGTAAAGTCTGAANGCCGTCTTTCCNTTGAGCGTATCGCCNTTGACAAATTGCAATACNTTGTCAAGTTGCTTNATACCGTCTTCCAAAGTCTTGGAGAATTTATCGATTTCTTTTACGAGTTCGTCCTCGATTTTTTGGCTGTTGCGNTTNAGTTCGTCATACACGCTCNTGTANTGCTCGACGTAAAGNTTTGCAATCTCGACAAGACTTTGCGGNTCGATNCCCAACTGACGGGCAAATCTTACGCTTCTGCGAATAAGTCTTCTAAGTACGTANCCTTGGTCNACGTTNGACGGNACGATTCCGTTCTCATCGCCGAGCAAGAAGGTCGCGGTACGAATATGNTCTGCGATAATTCTCATTGCTCTCGTATCGGCTTCGTCTTCGCCGTANTTCTTGCCNGCAAGCGAACATATCTTTGCGATTGCTCCTGCNAACAAATCCGTCTCGTATACCGACTTGTAGCCGTTGAGCATNCAAATCGTACGCTCCAATCCCATACCNGTGTCAACGTTTTGTTGAGAAAGNTTCTCGAACTTGCCTTCTGNGTTNCGNTTGAATTCCATAAATACGTTGTTCCAAATNTCCACCCACTTTCCGCAGTCGCAACTCGGGTCGCAGTGGTCGGAACAAGGCGCTTTGCCCGTGTCAATAAATATCTCGGTATCGCTACCGCACGGACCAGTCGAGCCCGCGTACCACCAGTTGTTGGCTTTGGGCAAATAGAAAATTCTATCGCGAGGTATTCCGAGGCTTGCCCACGTGTCNGCCGCNTCTTCGTCTCTTGCGCAGTCCTCGTCGCCNGCGAAAACCGTAACGGCAATCTTCTCNACGGGTATGCCCANGACTTTCGTCAAAAATTCAAAAGAAAAATTGATGGATTCNTTTCTGAAATAATCGCCGAGCGACCAGTTGCCGAGCATCTCGAAAAAGGTGCAGTGCGTAGCGTCGCCGACCTCTTCGATATCTCCCGTACGCACACACTTTTGCACGTCGCAAAGTCTNTTGCCCGCGGGGTGNTTTTGTCCCAAAAGATAAGGCACNAGCGGATGCATTCCCGCAGTGGTAAATAATACCGACGGGTCGTTTTCAGGTATAAGCGAAGCCGACGGGATAATCTTGTGTCCCTTGCTCTCGAAAAACTTCAAATATTTTTCTCTCAATTCATAAGACTTCAATTCTTGCATAATTACTCCTAGCGTAGAAAATTTACAAGTATATTATATATAATGCAAAGAAAAAGAGCAAGCGGTTGACTTGCTCTTTTTTNACTTNTTCACTATTACTTTTTCACTTTTCANTACCTGTCATTCCGAGCGTAGTCGAGGAATCTCTATCCTTTACCTCTTCACTCTTCACTATTACTTTTTACTTCCCCTTATATCCCCATACGACAGGACAATTGCCATTCCAATAACGTGCCCAACCGTCTGGTTTACTTTCCAATTCACAATAAATTGTCAAATTTTTGCATTCTTCAAATGCAAGTAATCCTATACTAGTTACACTGTTTGGTATAACGATACTTGTCAAACTTCTACAGTTATAGAAAGCTTCATCACCTATGCTTGTTACTCCATTTGGTATTTCAATTCTTGTTAATCTACTACACCCTTTGAAGGCAAATAATCCTATGGTTGTTACGCTGTTTGGTAATTTTATACAAGCTAATCTACTACATCCTAAGAACGCGGAAGAGCCTATTATTTCAACACTGTTAGGAATTTGTATACTTACTAACCTATTACATCCTGAAAATTCCGATGATTCAATATTAGTCACTCCATTTTGAATCTTAATTTTTTTGATCTTTCCTTTGTCAATAGGTTTCTTCTCTTGCGCTTTTGCGATTTGCTCTTCGCTTAACCCCGTATCTTCCCACTTAAACACTTTGAGTTCGTATACAATTCTAAGAGCAAGGAATACAAGTCCAAATACGCCCATTACTATACACAATACAAAGCCCGCGCCCGCTTTGCCGTTTATCCCCTCTTGCTTTGCGACCGACGATACGACACCGCCAAGAATAATTAGGACAATGGAAATTATTCCGTCGACTGCCCACAATGGGTATTTCTTAACAGTTCTATATGGTTTTTTAATTGCCAAAAAGAGTTGATATCCGCCGTAAAGCAATCCGACTAGTGAAACGATTAGCAACATTCTGCTAGCATTTATAATCGTATCGGGTACGTCGCCATTGCCGATAGCGACAAAACCGCTTTCCCAATTCTCCGTCATTCCCAAAAACTCTTCGGTCACAGTAGGCGCGCAAAGACACAATAATGCCATTAGTCCCAAAAGTAGTATTCCGCCGGCAACAAAGTATCTATATACTTTGGCGATTACACTCTTAATTGCGCCAGTATTGATATTTTTCTCTTTCTTGTAAGGTTGGTTGCTTTCTTGAATTTGAGTATTTTCTATTTTATACTCTCTCTTCTCTTCAAAATTGTAACCACAGTTTACACAAAACTTCGCGTCGCTCACTCTTTCGCTTCCGCAGTTGGGACATACGTTACTACTTTGTTCCTCGACAGGCGTTCCGCAGTAAGGACAGAATTTTCCATTGAATTCTTTACCACAATTCTTACAAATCATATTTACACTCCCCAAAATTATTGCAAATTGCTATATTTTTGAATACATTGTATAGCATATTGCTATAATTTGTCAAGAGGTTGATAGGAAAATGAAAATATTTCAAGAGCGATTATTGGAGCAACGAAAATTAAATAAATTGACGCAACAACAAGTCTCTGAATATTTGCATATTACTCAACCTTCATATATCCGTTATGAAAACGGAAGCGCTGAACCCAGCCTTGAAAACTTAGTTAAACTTGCAGACCTTTTTGACGTATCTACCGATTTTTTACTTGGAAGAACGCAATACTAGAATTCTCTTTCTCTAATTCTTATTTTAGAACATATCATACTTGAAATTACGCATTTAATTATATCAATAGGAATAAACGGCACTAAAAACGCCCAAAAGAACGCCCACGCGCCCATAGTCGAGTGCATATATCCATACATTATTCCTGCGCCGTAGACTGTGCCGATGACGTCCATAATCAGCATATTGATAATTGACGCTATCATATAAGTGGAAAAGTTGCGTTTACCGCGCTTTTCTCTATACCACGCTGCGACAAAACCGCCTATCGTAAAGCCTATCATATAGCCGAATGACGGTTGCAAGACGTAAGCAGGCCCACCACCCGAAGAGAATATCGGCAAGCCTATCAGTCCCAATACGATATACAATACCAAAGAAATCGTACCCCACTTTTTGCCGAGCATAAGCGCGCAGACGTTGGCTACTAAAAACTGCATTGTTATTTTTATCGTGCCTATTGGGATATTGATAAACGCGCTGATAATCAAAAAAGCAATGAATATGCCCGACGTCGCTATGCCGAGAATATAACTTCTGCGCTTATTGTGAACGGCGACGGCTTGCTCTCGCAATTCGTCCTGCTCGCGCTGTTCTTTTTGCTCTTCCTTGCTTTTCTCTTGTTCATCAAATCCACTCATTGTCTTTACTCCTAATTGATATTTCTCCGCAGGTAAGTTTTCTTTGGTTGCCGTCTTGCTCGATTACAGAAAGCGCGCCGTCGTCGTCAATGTCGACAACTTTGCCGTACTTCTCCTGTCCGCTGTACCTATAAGTAATCTCCTTGCCCACGACCATTGAATATTGTTTATACTCGCGCATAAAAGACCTGTCTTTGAGATCAATGGTCAGTCGCATAAGTTGAGAGTAAATCTCGGCGATAATTTGAGAGCGAGTGACGCCGCTCGGCGATTTTTCAAAAAGCGCGCAAGCCTTGTCCTTTATCTCGTCGGGAAAATCTTGATTGACGAAGTTTACGCCTATGCCGACGATAAAAGTACCTGCCTTACCGCTCTCAAAGTCAATGTCCGCTTGCGTAAGGATACCGCATACTTTTTTCTTGCCGATATAAATGTCGTTGACCCACTTGATTTTCGAGTCGACGTTCGCGTACTTTTCAATACTTCTGCGCACCGCAACCGCCGCAGCAGGAGTGATGACCATGACGTCAGTCAGATTTTCAATACTCTTGCAAAGGCATACGCTCATATAAATTCCGCTCTTGGGCGAAAAGAAAGTCTTGCCCATACGCCCTCTGCCTTGCGACTGCTCTTCGGCGACGATTAACGTACCATGCGAGATATTGCCATTCATTAGCCTTGTCATCGCTTCGCTATTAGTCGACGGCGTACTTTTGAGCGTAATTATTTCTATACCCTCGTATTCTCTTCCCAATTCCGCTCTAAGACTTTCTTCGGAAATAATATCGTTATCCTTTTCCAAGACGTAGCCTTTATTTGTCGTAGCGAGAATTTTATACCCCTCGCTTTGCAACGACTTGACCGCTTTCCATACGCTGTTGCGAGAGACGTTCAATTCATCAGCAAGTTGCTGTCCCGACAACACCTCGCCCCTGCGCGATTCAAATATTTGCAATATCCTATTTCTAAGAGCCATAAAATTCTCCTTTCCTATTATATTATTGATTATATATAAAGGAATAGGGATTGTCAACTAAAATTTTCAATTTGGGTGACAATAAGACGGCATTCTTAATTTTATTGGTTTGAGTATTTTGCTTCCAGTGGTGTTTGCTTTCTTACTCAGAATTATTTTTTAGCGAAACTATGATAGAAGTCGCTAATATTGTAAACCAAAAACTAATAGTATAATAAAGCAAATCCCCACTTCGCGCCCAAACGTCACTATTCTATCCTAATTTTCAACAAATTGTTAGCTCCGATAGAATTAGGCGGTTAGAGGGTCAATTTATGTGCCTCTATAGTTTTGGGTTTAGTATATTTTCGTTTTCTATCTTACTTTCGCTACAAAATATTCGTGCACTAAATGCAAATACTCTTACACCGCCAAAACCCTCATACTAAATAAAATTAAGACCTTGCTAGCAATGCTAGCAGGGTCTTGAAAACATTTAATTTCTTTAGCCATTTAAAAATCGGTCACATTTTGTACGGCGTAGCAATACCCAAAAGTCCAAGCGCATTGGCAATAACCTGCCTTACGGCTTTGGTAAGCAAAAGTCTTGCGTTTTTAATACCTTCGCGTTCGGTATTTATTTTATGCTCAAAATAGAATTTATTGAACGCTTGCGAGAGGTCGACGGCATAGCGGGTCACTACGCTCGGCTCGTACTTCTTTGCGCTCTCTTTGAGGATTTCGGGATATTTCTCCAAAAGCGCGACGATAGCCTTGCAAGAATCGTTGTCAAGTCCCGAGTAATCAATCTCTTGTCCGATATTTCCGCACTTCTCGAAAAGGCTGTTGCATCTTGCGTAAGTATACTGCACGTACGGACCGGTTTCGCCCTCGAAGTTGAGCACCTTGTCAAAGGAGAATACCATATCTTTTATTCTGCTATTGTAAAGCACGCCGAAAAGCACTGCGCCGACGCCGACTTGCTCGGCGATTTCTTCCTTACCTTCAAGAAGCGGATTTTTCTCGTCGATTACCGCTTTGGCTTTTGCGACCGCAGTATTGAGTACGTCCTCTAAGAATACGACGTTGCCTTCGCGCGTGGACATAGAACCGCTCTCCAACGATACCATTCCGTGAGCGACGTGTATCATATCCTTTGCCCAATCACAACCCATCATTTCAAGCACTTTGAAAATCTGTTGGAAATGCAAATTCTGTTGATAAGCAACAACGTAAAGACACTTGTCAAAGTCGTAAGTATTTTTTCTGTAAAAAGCCGCCGCCATATCTCTCGTGGCGTAAAGCGTTGCGCCGTCAGAGCGTTGCAATAGACAAGGCGGCATAGTATCGCCCTCAAACTTAACGACCTTTGCTCCGTCGCTTTCAACCAACAAGCCTTTTTCAGTCAACTCGTCAAGTACGGGTTGCATTTTATCATTATAGAAAGATTCGCCTGCGTAAGAGTCAAAACGGATATTCAATCTCTTGTAAATTCTATCNACNTCTTTGAGCGTAATCGCCTTGAAGTATTCAAANANACTCAACGCTTCTTCGTTGCCGTCCTCNATAGCNTTGAACCACGCTCTCGCNTGNTCGGACAACGACGGGTCTTTTTCCTCTTCCTTATGGAANTTNACGTATATATCGACGAGCGCGCGCACGCCTCTTTCGTCTATCTCTTTNTTATTACCCCAAAGNTTGTAAGCNACGATAAGTTTTCCNAACTGCGTACCCCAGTCGCCNAAGTGGTTGATACCCACGACGTTGTANCCNAGCGCGGTATANATTCTATAAATCGCTCCGCCGAGNGCGGTATTGAGCAAATGTCCCATGTGGAAAGGCTTTGCGATATTNACGGACGAGTAGTCCATACAAATCGTCTTGCCGTTGCCTTCATTGCTTTTGCCGTAATTCTCGCCTTNCTCGACNACGTTTTCAAGCACTTGNTTTGCATACATCACGTTGTCGAAAGTGAAGTTGACGAAGCCTGCGACAGCCTCGACTTTTTTTATCATACCGCCGACCTTAACGCTTGCCGCAATCTCGNTTGCAATCATTGCNGGCGGTTTTCTCATTTCNTTTGCNAACTTAAAGCACGGTATGCACAAATCGCCCATTGCGCTGTCCTTNGGCGCGCTNACGAGGTCGTAAAGTCCTTGTTTGTCAAGTCCTTGCATATCTATACTGTCGACAATCAACTGCTTGTAATCCATAATATCCTCTTAATAATTATACNTTGAAACGGAAAAGTACGACGTCGCCGTCTTTGATGACGTAGTCCTTGCCTTCGCTTCTGACNTTGCCTTTTTCTTTTGCCAANACGTAAGAACCGCATTCCAAAAGCGTCTGCCAGTCGACAATCTCCGCTCTGATAAANCCNTTTTCNAAATCGCTGTGAATNTTACCTGCCGCCTGCGGCGCTTTCGTACCTTTCGTGATAGTCCACGCTCTCGTCTCTTTCTCNCCTGCGGTGAGGTAACTTATAAGTCCGAGCAAGTCGTAGCAAGCCGANACGAGTTGNTCAAGACCGCTCTTTTCAATGCCGTACTCNGCTTGGAACATCGCTTTGTCNTCGCTGTCCATAGCCGACAATTCNTCTTCGAGTTTCGCGCANATGACGACCGTCTTTGCGCCCTGCTTTTGCGCGTACTCTTTGACCGCTTTGACGTAATCGTTGTCAGGACTTGCGACTTCNTCNTCGCCCACGTTGGCTGCGTAAATAACGGGTTTCGCCGTCAACANGAAAAGATCGCGCATCATTTCTTTTTCGTCGTCCGTCATGTCNATAAGACGAGCGGGNANACCCTTTTCAAGTTCCGCGTAAACTCTGTCCATAAGATCNGCTTCGACNAGGTATTTTTTATCTCCGCCNTTTGCAGAAGTCCTTGCTCTGCCCGCGCGCTTTTGCACGCTTTCCATATCCGCAAAAATCAATTCGAATTCGATTGTNTCTATATCTCTCAAAGGATTGACACTGCCGTCTACGTGAGTGATGTTGCTATCGTCAAAGCATCTTACTACGTGCACGATAGCGTCGACTTCTCTGATGTGCGACAAAAACTTGTTGCCCAAGCCCTCGCCCCTCGACGCGCCTTTGACAAGACCTGCAATGTCCACGAATTCAAGCGCGGTAGGCGTGACTTTCTTGCTGTTGTACAACTTCGCAAGTTTGTCAAGTCTNTCGTCGGGTACGGCTACTACGCCCACGTTGGGTTCTATCGTGCAGAACGGATAGTTTGCGCTCTCCGCTCCCGCTTGCGTAATTGCGTTAAACAACGTNCTCTTTCCCACGTTGGGAAGTCCTACTACACCTAGTTTCATTTTACACCTCTTCTNTTACTTNGNCTAGATNNGCNTTTTCNTCGATGGAAATCTCNTNACATTCGCTCNGANNCGANGTNTCTCTTCGTCGAGTTCCTTGACCTCGTTTTTACCCACGATACTCAAAGTGTTTTCCTTGCCGTGNATGAGCCTTTTGATATTGTCTTTATGTCTTATAATTACCAAAGCCCAAACGACGAGCGAAAATACTATCGCCACGACGCTATCGCGGTATATTATGCAATTCGCNACCGCCATNGCCGTGATTGCCAAAAACGAACCGATAAATCCTATCTTGCATACCAATAGATAAATAATCAANGCNACNAGCACGCAAGGACCTACTATAGGCGAAGTCACCATAAACATACCGATTGACGTCGCCACGCCCTTGCCGCCTTTGAATTTCGTGTATATCGGGAAGATATGACCTATCACNGCNACCGANCCNAGAATGAACATCCAGTCGATAGAACCGAGCGCGTATCTGCCTATGAGCGCAAACGCNACGCCTTTTGCGCAGTCAAACGCAAAAGTCAACGCGCCCCAGCCTTTGCCTATCGAGCGCATTACGTTCATAGTGCCGGGGTTNCCGCTTCCGAGTTTCTTTATATTTTTTCCTTTGACTTTGCCGATAATCGTCGCCATATTGATTGCGCCGACGAAATATGCGACTATTGTAAGAAATACTTTTAGAATAATATCAGCCACAAATTTTAACTCCTAGCCAAGTCTTTGCCAATATTTTAACATAAATAACTGATTTGTACAACTTTTTGTAAATAAATCTTTACTTTTAATAATAAATCTGAACCGTGTTCCCGTTAAATTTTNATTTGGATTGACATATCGACAAATTTTCCTTTATAATTTATACAATNAAAAATGCGAGGAACTTTATGAAAAAATTTGCAACAACTTTAATTTTGATTATACTTTTCGTCTCGATACTGATGATGTCTGCTTGTAGCGGCGGCGCTGATACTGCCGAAGTAGACCTCGACTTCGACGGTCTCGGCTCTATGCCGAACGCGCAAGCAATTGCCAAAGCTACGCCCGTCGACAGTTCTAAGGTCAAACTCTGTTCAGAGGAAACGACCGACCCCGAAGTGCTTTCTTCTATAATCTACTTGATTAGCCTTGCCAACCAAAACAACGTCGAATGCGATTTCTATGCGGCGGCGGCTTTCGGTACGGGCGAAGCGAAAATCAAATTCGGTAAAGACCATATCGTCGGCTCAATGGACACTCGCGAATGGCGCGTATACGACAACGGCGAATACTTCTTTGACTCGTACGGTCTTGTCGTTGAAGGACATACTGTAAAAGAAGACGGTAGCACGGGCAAAGTGTCCAATGCTATTCTTAGCGCGCTAAGTATGGTACTCAACTTTACCAAGCGCGTTTATTCGCCTGACTGTCAGACCTTCTACACTTCAAAAGAAGGCGAGACGAAGAGCAATACGCTTACGCTCTACCCCTCTCTTGACGCGGTCAAATACAAAAAGCCGAAATCTACTGTAGAAACTTTCGACGAGTACATTGATACGAATTTCTACCGCAACGATTTCAGAGAGTTTTCGTCCGACGATTTGAGCGAAGACCTCAATCCAATCACAAGCGGATTTATCACCTACGACTCGGAAAAAGGCGTGTATTATTTGGAATGCACCGTCAACTGCGAAGAACCCGCCGTGCTTGACCTCTCAACTCAAAGTATGTATAAAAGCGCAGGTACGGAGATTTTCGCTTACGTTGAAAAACAACTTAAAATCGAGATTTGGGAATGCGGACTTATCAAAAACTATATCAATACCAACGTTTGGGAAGCGACGCTTTTGCCTACGTCCTTGAAACTCAGCGGTTCAAGCGATAATTTCTATGAACAGCGTTTCACTTACAACAAAGACGACTTGGAAGTAATAAACGTTCCCGACGATATTAAACAATCTATGATGTCGTCGACAAAGAAAAAATAATCTACTCTAAAACTCAATTGGGCTGACGTCGAAATCGGGAATAAAGTCTTCCGACGCGCTTGAAAAGTCTTGAACGAACGCATTTGCAAAGCCGAGTTTTTCGGCGTACGATATCGCTATCTTGTATTCAAGCGGCAAGATTTTTTCGGACAGTTCCGCGAACTCGTTTGCCCTACCGCAAGGCACGTACTGCGACATAAGCGAAATATACGTATCCAAAGAAAGATTGCTCGAAATCCATTCGAGCACTTTTTTTGTGTTGGAAATGCTTTTGGGCAAAACCAAATGTCGAATTATCAATCCACTTTGCATGATGCCGTCCTTAAATTCGTCGACGGGACACAACTCTCGCATCTTCAAAATCGCCTGAGAACATACCTCGAAATAATCTTTACAGTTGCTGTATCTTCTTGCCAACGCGTTGTCGGAATACTTAAAATCGGGCAAGAAGATGTCTACAATGCCTTTCAATTTTTCAAGCGACGATATGCTCTCATAGCCTCCGCAATTATACACTACGGGCAATGACGGCGAATAAATCTCGAAAGCCTTGGCTATATCGTCCACAAAATGCGACGGCGTAACTAAATTGATATTGTGCGCGCCCGCGTCCTCAATGCGCTTGAATATATCCGCAAGAGTTCTCGGACTGATTTCTCTACCCTTACTTTGTGATATATCGTAATTTTGGCAATATACGCATTTGAGATTGCAACCGCTGAAAAATATCGTTCCGCTTCCCCGCTCTCCGGAAATAGGCGGCTCTTCCCAACGATGCAACGATACTCTCGCCACCTTCAAGCCGCGCTCTTTGCAGTAACCTAATTGTATCGACCTGTCCACGTTGCACGCTCGTGGACACGCGTTGCATCTTTCCATATTTTTCACTTTTTACTCTTCACTTACTTGAATACGCATACGACAGGAAGATTTTTAATTTGATCTAAGATGAAAAACCGAAAACGACGGTTAAAACTCAATATCAAAGATTTTGTTACACAACTTTTCCGCGTAAAGCGGTTCGTGGCTGACGAGAATTATTGCGCCTTCGTAGGCTTGCAATGCTTCAAAAAGCGCTTCTTTGGCTGATACGTCGAGGTGATTGGTCGGCTCGTCGAGAATAAGGATATTACTCTCTTTCTGCATAAGCGCGCAAAGTTTGATTTTGACTTGCTCGCCACCCGAAAGATTGCTGATATACTTTGTCGCAAGGTCGTTCTTTATACCGACTTTGGCGAGTTGAGTACGGATATCCTTTTGCGACATTTTGGGATAAGTCTCGTTCATAAACGTCATTGCGTTTATATCGCGATTGCCAAACTGCAAATCTTGCTCGATATAATTTATCTTGGAATTGATATTGAAAGTGAACGAACCGCCGATTGCAGGAAGGCGCTTCATAATCGTCTTCAATATCGTGGTCTTTCCTAAGCCGTTCGTACCTCTAAGCCAAAGTTTTGTCGTCGAATCCATCTCGAAAGATATTGGCGGAAGTATGGCTTTGCCGTCATACCCTACCTTCAAATTCTTGACTTCAAGCAAGTGCTTCGTAACCAAAAGCGTATATGGGAAATTAAACGTAGGCTTTTCAAAAGACACCGGCTTTTGCATTACGTCAATTCTGTCGAGCATTTTCTTTCTGCTGTTCGCCATTCCTGCCGTCGCCGCGCGCGCTTTGTTGCGGGCGATATAGTCTTCCNTTTTNTTTNTTTCNCNNTGCTGTCTTTCATAACTGTCCGCNTACTGCTTNGCGTTCTGNTCGTGTTGGAGCAAAAATTCGTCGTAGTTGCCCCAGTACTTTTTAATCATACCGTTTTCNATATTGACGATAATCTTGCANACGCTGTTGAGGAAAGTCGTATCGTGCGAAATGAGTATAAACGTACCCTTAAAAGAATCNAGGTATTTTCTAAGCCAATCNATTTGCTCTAAGTCCAAAAAGTTGGTAGGCTCGTCGAGAAGCATTACGTCCAACTCTTCAAGAAGAAGTTTGGACAGCATAAGTTTNGCTCTCTGTCCGCCGCTCAAATTACCTATTACGGTATCGTAACCGAAGTTGTTNACGCCAAGACCGTTGGCGACTTTTTTTATCTTNGAATCNAGGTCGTAAAAACCGCTGTCGTCAAGTCTTTCCTGCATACTCGCGGACTTGTTGACAAGTCTATCNAGCTTGTCCATATCCTCTTCGGTNGCCATATCGGCGTATAATTGCTCTAATTGCTCGTTGAGTTTGTATAAATAATCGAAAGAACCTTGAAGGTATTCCATTACCGTCTGACTTCTGTCNATNTTNGCGTGCTGATCCAAATAGCCCCACCTAATTCCGTTGAGCCACTTTATCTCGCCCGCNTCCTGCGTAAGTTTNCCGGTGATGATATTCATAAAGGTNGACTTACCCGCGCCGTTTAGACCGACAACGCCNATATGCTCGCCGTTGTTGACGCTCAAATCCGCNTCGTCGAAAAGCGTCTTTGAATCAAATATATGCGTAAGTCCTTTNATNGTCAATACACTCATTGNTTTTTCTCCGCGGANTTCTTCTTAGCCAAATGCGATACGAATTCTTCCGTTTCTTCAAAGTTGCTGCTCTCAACGACGATAGTGATTTTATCTCCCACGAAAAGCATNGTTTTACCGTCAGGNACTACGCTTTCGCCGTCAGCTCTTTGCACTTCGGTAACAAGNGCGTTGGCAGGCCAAATNATATTGCTGATACGCTTGCCCTCNACNAACGAGCCTTTTTCGATAACGACNTCGAANTTGCGTTTGGACGCTTTCGCTCTGTCTTGCTCGCGAAGTCTTTCGAGAAGCGANTCNTAGAANGGTTCGTTNCCGAGTATTTCCGCGACTAGNAATGCNGTGAATATTGCNACCGTCACGGGCAAGAAGTCGGATTGATAACCCGATAGTTCNACGACCAAGACGACCGCGGTAATGGGNGCGCGCACGCTTGCGCCGAAGAACGTCGTCATCGAGATNACTACGACGGCNGTAAAGTATTCTTCGTCCATACCCATTTTTACGAATGCNATNCCCATCATTGCGCCGAGAAGCGCNCCGATTGCGAGCATNGGTATAAACAAACCGCCCGTTGCTCCCGCNTGGAAACATAGCAACGTCAAAATTATTCTTACGACGATTACCAAAAGTAAAAATCCGAAAGTATACTTCAATCCNTTGTGNCAAAGGTTGTCAATCAGCGAGTGTCCGCCGGTGTTGACCATTGCAAANCCGTTNTCNAAAAACTTTGTGAAAATTAAACCGACTGCGCCGANNAGCAANAAGGATACCAAAAGTCTTGCCCAATACGGGAACTGCTTGACCAATTTGTCGGTGACTTTTTGAGAACGTACGAAAATCGCGTTGAAGATTATTGCGCANACGCCGATNACTACGCCGATTGCNATGAGTATGCCCAAAACGCCTGCGAATTCCCCTACCGTGTCCATTTCCTTNAAATCTGCGAAAGGTTTAAGACTGGGGATATCGAAAAGCATTGACGTACTAGACCATTTCGCGTCCTTTATTGCCATACCCAAAAGACGGAAGGTCATCGTGCCNGTNACTACCGCCGACGACGCGCACAANAAAATGATTGGCGAAAATCTCTTGTGACACTCTTCCATTGCGAAGACTATACCTGCGAGAGGAGCGTTGAAGGCTACCGCGATACCTGCGCCNGCGCCGCCTGCCATAACGTATCTGCGCCAAGTGAGTTTTGCTTTCATCACTTCCGTAATACCTTGCGCCGACATTGCGCTGAGTTGTACGCTCGGNNCTTCGCTTCCGAGAGGAAGTCCCGCAAAGAAACTTATATACGAGCCTACCACCGTACCGATAAGCGTCCTAAGCCACTTGAACGTCAAAAGNCCTCTGATTGCGCCCTCGACGTTGGGNATTCCGCTTCCGCGNACGTTGGGCACNTACTTGTGCAAAAGCGCCATCAAAAGCGCAAGAGCCGCAAGTCCCAAGAAAAACAAAGGTATCGCCCANAGATGATTGAGCACCGACTGATAAATCTTGCCCGANNACTCTATCAAATANCGCGCGCCGAAATTGAATACTCCCACCAAAACGCCTGAGAATATTCCCGCAATTCCNCCGTACGCTATGACAGGCAAAACGATGTTCTTGATTTTCTCGCCCACCGTCTTGACTCTCTTTTTTGCCTGTTCCTTTGCTTCTTCTTTCATCTATAAAGTCCTTTTGCCTAATAATATATACTATGTGCGAAAAAAAGTCAAGTTAAATGGCGGCGACAAAATTCGCGTAAAAAAAGAGAGAAGAAAACTCTTCTCTCTCTATTGATTTTGTTTTCGATTAAATTAAGGACAANCCGAAACCTACGAATACAAGAATTACGTACACGATNATGCAAACGAATACGGTAATTCTGAAATTTTTCTTCTTNGTTCTTGCATAGTAGTACGCAGACAAACATACTGCAACGCCGAGCGCGATATCTTTGATAAGGTTCAAAACGCTCATTACTACGCCGCCGCTTTGATTGATTGCATTCAAAATAAGGTTGACGACAAAAATAACGATTGCGAGAACGATAACAACGCAAGCGCTCAAACCTACAAGAGCGTTCATGTTGGATCTNACTGATCTATCTTCTACTTTTTTGCTTGTGGACTTTTTCTTTGCCATATTTATATCCTCCGTCTTTTTTTGATTATTATATTATTCTTGGCGAATATTGTCAAGTCAATAGACGCAAATTCTTGGCTGCGTGTTATATATATTATTTTATCCTATTATATATAGCGATTCAAAGCAATATAGACTTGTTGAGACGGATTTCTTCTATTTCATATCCCAAGATTATCANAAAAAAATAAATGTCGCGTATATGTCGATTTNGCNTNTTATAGCGANAGGTTATAATACATNATATTGTAAAAAANNTTTTCCACAAGCANTATATATTGTGGTTGTCAAGCAAATTTGAGCAAATTTTTTTATATTTATTTTGCAATTTTGTATTGCATAGCGCATATGCTTGTGATATAATCATTCTTGCACTAACGAAATGAGGAGAGGAAAAATGTACGTAATCAAGAAAGATGGAACGAAAGAAGAGTATAACGTTCAAAAAGTAGTAACAGCAGTCAATAAATCAGCTTTCCGCGCGCTTGTAAAATTCAGCGAGGAGGACATCCAATTTATTTGCGACTTCGTCAACAAGAAAGTCGCTAGTATGGGCAAAGACTTTATCAGCATCAGCGAGATGCACAACGTGGTCGAGTACGCTCTCGAATCGCTTAACCCCGCCGTTGCAAAGAGTTATAAGGACTACCGCAACTACAAACAAGATTTCGTACACATGCTTGACGAGGTATACAAGAAAAGCCAAGCGATTATGTATATCGGCGACAAGGAAAATTCCAACTCCGACTCCGCTTTGGTATCTACCAAAAGAAGTCTTATATTCAATCAATTAAATAAGGAACTTTATCAAAAGTTCTTCCTCACCAAGGAAGAATTGCAAGCGTGTCGCGACGGATATATCTATATTCACGATATGTCGGCTAGACGCGATACTATGAACTGCTGTCTTTTCGACGTGGCGACCGTACTCAAAGGCGGTTTCGAGATGGGCAACATTTGGTATAACGAGCCGAAGACTCTCGACGTCGCTTTCGACGTAATCGGCGATATAGTACTTTCTGCGGCAAGTCAGCAATACGGCGGCTTCACCGTACCTCAAGTAGACAAGATTTTAGAGCCTTATGCGGAAAAGTCTTTCCAAAGACAGTTCAATAGATATAAAGACCTTGGTCTTGACGACAAGAAAGCCGAAGAAGAAGCTATCAAGGACGTAAGAAAAGACATGATGCAAGGCTTCCAAGGCTGGGAATATAAATTCAACACCGTTGCGTCTTCAAGAGGCGACTACCCATTCATCACGATTACGGGCGGTCTCGGCACTTCGAGATTTGCAAAGATGGCAAACATCTGTATGCTTGAAGTAAGAAAGAATGGTCAAGGCAAGAAAGAATGCAAAAAACCTGTACTCTTCCCCAAAATCGTATTCCTTTATGACGAAAACTTGCACGGACCTGGCTGCGAACTCGAAGACGTATTCGAGGCAGGCGTAGAATGTTCGTCCAAGACGATGTATCCCGACTGGTTGTCTTTGACCGGCGAAGGCTACGTCGCAAGCATATACAAAAAGTACGGCGAAGTAATTTCTCCTATGGGTTGCAGAGCCTTCCTCTCTCCATGGTATGAAAGAGGCGGTATGTACCCCGCTGACGAAAACGACAAGCCGGTATTTGTCGGCAGATTCAATATCGGCGCGGTAAGCTTGCACTTGCCTATGATTTACGCTCAGTCAAAGCAAGAATCAAGAGATTTCTATGAAGTGCTCGATTATTATCTCCAACTTATCCGTCAATTGCATTTGCGTACTTACGACTATTTGAGCGAAATGAGAGCGTCGACGAACCCGCTTGCTTACTGCGAAGGCGGATTCTATGGCGGTCACCTAAAATACAGCGACAAGATTGCTCCGCTACTCAAAGCGTCCACCGCTTCGTTCGGTATCACCGCGCTCAACGAGTTGCAGGAAATCTACAATAAAAAGTCCATTGCGGAAGACGGTCAGTTCGCTTTGGAAGTAATGGAATATATCAATAAGCGCATAAACGAATTTAAGGAAGAAGACCACGTACTCTACGCTATGTACGGCACGCCTGCTGAAAGTCTTTGCGGACTTCAAGTCGAGCAGTTCAGACAAAAGTTCGGCGTAGTAAAGAACGTCAGCGACAGACCTTACGTCACCAACTCCTTCCACTGTCACGTATCCGAAGATATCACGCCTATTCAAAAACAGAACTTGGAAAAGAGATTTTGGGATTTGCTCAACGGCGGTAAGATACAGTACGTCAAGTACCCTATCGACTACAACAAAGAGGCAATCCGTACGTTGATCAGACGCGCAATGTCGCTCGGCTTCTATGAGGGCGTAAATCTCTCGCTTGCTTACTGCGATGACTGCGGACATCAGGAACTCAGCATGGACGTTTGCCCAAAATGCGGTAGCAGAAACCTTACCAAGATCGATAGAATGAACGGCTATTTGTCATATTCGAGAGTAAAGGGCGACACAAGACTTAACGCCGCTAAGATGGCAGAAATACAAGACAGGAAGAGTATGTAACTATGCGATATCACAATATTACAAAAGACGATATGCTCAACGGCGATGGGCTAAGAGTTGTGTTGTGGGTTGCAGGTTGCACACACCATTGCAAAGAGTGTCAAAATCCCATTACTTGGGATATCAACGGCGGACTTGAATTCGACGATGCAGCAAAGAAAGAGATTTTTGACGAACTTGATAAGTCGTACGTTTCGGGTATTACTTTCTCGGGCGGCGACCCATTGCACCCCGCCAACCGCGACTCGGTATTGGCGCTTGCAAAAGAAATCAAGCAGAAGTACCCCAAAAAGACGATATGGCTTTATAGCGGTTTCGAATGGGAAGAAATCAGCGACTTGCCGATTGTACCCTACCTCGACGTTATGGTAGACGGCAGATTCAAATTAGAACTTCTCGATCCTCAACTCTATTGGAAAGGTTCGAGCAACCAAAGAGTTATCGACGTGCAAGCGACGCTCAAATCGGGAAAAGTCGTACTTCACGCCTAAAACGATCACAAAAGAAAATATATAATATACAAAAGATAAAAACGGAAGCAATTTGCTTCCGTTTAATTTAATTTATATTGACCACAACGTTAAATAATATACGTATTCGCTTACCGAGTAATTTTCTTTAATCAAAGTCACTCGCAACGGTATTCTTGTAGAAGAAGTCTGTTCGCCGTTTAAGACTACCGTCTTGTTGTCGACGACGTATCCGTATTGCGCATCCAAATGAATATAATAATCAATGCCGTCTTTTGCGTCTATTGTCACTTCATAAGAAGAGAGACGTTGTACTTCAGCAAGTTGATTAAACTAATGCTATAACTGTCAATACCCTAAATAGAAACATTAGTCTTTTCTTCTACTATGCCCGCCACGTTCTTTACGTACGCTTCGGCGTTGAGTCCAATGATTATAAACGCGATTTCTATCAACGCGATACCGACAAACAATCCTACAAGCGTGTTGGTGATAGCAATCACTATGCCGACCAAAACTACTGCAATTGCAAAAATCAAAATATCGACTAAATACAACTTCGCAATATTCTTCACGTTGATGACTTTTTTGATATCGACTTTCTTCCAAGCGTGGACTATGTATGCTTCAAACAGCTGTATCGAGCCGAACAACATCATAGACACAAGCGTGGAAATGAATATACTTGGACGCCATAGCGCAAGTATCCAAAGACAGAAAGATACAAGCGTTGCGCTGAGCAATGAATCGACAAACGATACAAGGAAATACTTCCACAAAGCTCGCTTGGCTATCTCTCTTCTAATCAGCCATTTCGTAATAAAATATCCGCCGACAAAACCAAGTATTACAAAGAATATGAATATACGCAAAGCGACTACGATATCGTCAATACAGCCGTTGATATAACTTTCCAACTGCGCCATATCTATGGAAATAGATTCTACGCAACCGCTTATCGTATCCGTAAGCCACGTCCTATCCAACAAAATACTTAATGCCTTTATAGGATTATCCCAATCAAGAGAATCTACCTTGTCTATAATGCCCGCGATGAGGTCTTGAAACCGTATCTGAGTATTTTGAGAGATTTGCACTACCATGTCCAACAAATCGGAAAGCGATTTGAGAACGATAGGCAAGCCAATCGACAAGCCGAATACTACCCCGAGCGCTAACGCGCCGAGAGGAGTAAAAAAGTATTTGAGATTTTTGACGTAATTCTTTAATCCCTGCTTTATCATTTGAAATCAGTTTGTACTCGTTATCGCGTCTTGGTTGTTGAGCCAAAACCGCCGTCGCGCTTTGCGCTGACTTCGTCGTCAAAAGTAATTCCGTATTCTATAAAAATACCTTGCACAAATCCGTCGCCTTGATTGATAGACACGGTCTTGTTTTCATTGGTGTCGTTGGTCAATTTGCAGAAGATATGACCTTCGTTGGACGAATTGAAATAGTCGCTGTCGATAATACCGACCGTGTTGTTGAGTTGCAGTCTAAACTTAAAGCCAAGACCGCTTCTCGGGTAGCATTTGAGCACCCAATTCTCTAAAATTTCCACCCTTATGCCGGTGGGGATTTTGATTGTTTCGCCAGGTTTGATTACTATTTGCATAGGCGCAAAAAAGTCATAGCCAGCCGAGCCCGTCGTCGCTCTTTTTGGCAACTTGATTGCCTCGTAAATGTCTTTGATATTATCGCTTTGTCCAAACGTATCTATCCAGTCCTTTTCAAATTGCTGATAAGATACTTTATAAAATTTCGCTACTCTTTGCATTTTTTCTCTCCGTAAATATGTATTTTATGTTAGTTGAAAGTCGCAAGTTCTGGGTCGGGCTTTTGAGTATGCTCAATGGAAATAGCCTCGAATATCGGACCTACGCCCTCGTAAACTTCGTGCTTTGCAAAACGCACTTTTGCGGTGACTTTTACCCAGTCGCGTTTTTTAAGTTCAATAGTCTGCGTGTACGTG
The DNA here is from genome assembly GCA_014799645.1 of Clostridiales bacterium. Lineage (GTDB taxonomy): Bacteria > Bacillota > Clostridia > Christensenellales > UBA3700 > RACS-045. The sequence continues at coordinate 162,858 of JAAVHQ010000025.1, forward strand.
CATACGAAAGCGCCGTAGAAAATATCAGCCTCGCAACACGTCATAATATGTCTGCCGACGACAATCGTCTTTTTAGGCAAAGTCTTGTCCACCGCGACTATGCCCTTGAAAGAAAGTATCTTGCCTTCGTACTTATCGCCTTCCTCGACCAAATCTCTGTAAAATTCCGCGTAGTCTTCGTCCTTGATTTCCACTATAGGCGCGTTAAGGTCGTAAGGCAACGGGTCGGGTATTTTGTCAGGCTCGACGTGTCCGTCGTTGTACTCGTACAAAATGTCTATTCTTCTACCCGCGCTGCGCACGATTTTGTGAAATTCAAGCTTGTCCTTGCTGTTGTCAAATCTATTGAAAATAACCGCCTCGCTCACTTGCATTTTATCAAAGGTAAGTTGACGCATATTCGCATTGAAATTGAGGAAGGTATTGCTGTCGGCAATCATAAGCGTCTGCGCCATTACCCAGTTGTCGGGAAGAATATCAAAGAGTTTGCCCACTTCGTACATACCGTTGTACTCGATTATTACACGCTTTGCACCGTGCTTCTTCTCCAACATCGTCAAAGTCTCGGTAGTAATATCCTCGATATCCTCTATCTCTTCAATATGCACGTTCTCGGACGCGAAATACTTAGGTTGATATTCCTCTTCGCCCTCTTCAAAGACGAGCAAGAGAGTTTTCTCGCCCTCGTTGAATCTGTCGTCGCACATCATTTCTTGTATAAACTTTGTCTTTCCGCTTTCCAAAAAGCCCGTAAACAAATATACCGGTATTTCCATTTATCCTCCTAGAAGTCAATAAACAAGTTCATATCGACTCCTTTATTACTCAATTCTTACTTTATGCCAAAGAGCATAGTCAGTTTTTCCTCGTCAATGTCGCAACCTATCACGCAAATTCTGCCGATAACTTCGCTACTACCTACTCTTACGTCTACCTCTTCGGGTACGTAGTCAAAGTGTATCCATTCTCCGTTCTCTCCGCCTACGATACCTTTTGCGCGCAAGATAGTTCCGTATTCTTTGTTATCGAGAGAAGAAAGAATTGATTTGATTTTCTCAACCGTGTATTTGCAAGTCGTCTCCTTGCCCCAACTTGTGAACACTTCGTCAGCATGGTGATGGTGATGCTCATGGTCGTGATGGTGTCCGCAACCGCATTCCTCGCCGTGCTCGCGGTGATGATGTTCATGTTCGTGCTCATGCTCATGGTCGTGATGATGTCCGCAACTGCATTCTTCGCCGTGCTCGTGGTCGTGATGTTCATGCTCGTGTTCGTGGTCATGATCGTGATGATGGTGATGTCCGCCGCATACGGGACATACTTCCTCTTCTTCAAGCGCTTTCATTTGAGCATTCAGAGAAGACACGTTGGTCATAGCGTCGAAAATTTGTTCGCCTTTGAGTTCTTCCCACGGCGTGGTTACGATTACCGCATGTTCGTTCAATCCCTTTACCGTATCAAGACAGAATTGAAGCTTGTCAGCGTCGATGCCCGTCGTGTGGCTCAATACCACGCACTTGGCTTGCTCGATTTGGTTCTTGTAGAATTCGCCGAAGTTCTTCATGTACATTTTGCATTTTTTCGCGTCTACGACCGCAGTCAAAGAAGAGATTTGGCTGTCGGGAAGTTCCGCCGAAAGCACCGCTTTCAAAACGTCGCTGAGTTTGCCCACGCCCGACGGCTCGATAATAATTCTCTCGGGCTTGTATTCTTGATATACTTGATTGAGCGCCTTTTTGAAATCGCCTACCAAGGAACAGCAAATGCAGCCGCTGTTCATCTCATTTATCTGTACTCCCGCTTCTTTGAGAAAACCGCCGTCGATACCTATATCGCCGAATTCGTTTTCAATAAGCACAATCTTTTGTCCTTTGAGAGCGGACGAAAGCAATTTTTTAATCAAAGTGGTCTTGCCTGCGCCCAAAAAGCCTGAAATAATATCAATCTTCAACATCATTCACCTCTACGTTATTCTTATATTGATTTTGTTTTGTTTTATCTATTTAGTAAACACGAAAGTCGTGACGGAATTGCCGCTTATTTGCAAACTGCCGTTGTTTTCGTATTCGCTGATTTTCCAATTTTCATCATCGTTGGTGACAATCTCTTTGACGTGAGCGTATCCGCCCTTTATCTTGATATTGCGGGTTTTGTCGCTGTCGTTGAGCGTAATCAAAACTATACTGCCGTCGGGATTTTCAAAAGCGACGCATTCCAAGCCGTTCATCTGCATAAAGTCGCTATATCCCGATTTAATTCTTACGCTTCCTTGTTGAACGTATTTGGAGAACTGACCCATTACGTAATATCTCTTTGACACGTCAAGGACATCTTCTTTATGCTCATGACCTTCTTTATTATGTTCGTCTTCCTTCTCTGTCAACCAATACACGAACGCGTCCTCATAGTCGCCTACGCCTTTGTCTACGTTACCTATTGCTATTGAAAGCCAATGTTGCCAATCGGTGGCATTCAGTATCGCCAAATCGCGCATGACTACTTTGCCGAAATGAAGTCCCATATTCATAGTTTTGTCGACTTCCCATTCAAGCGTGCAGTATTCGCTCACCGTAACGTTGATTTGCGGATAATACTTTTCCATATAATCGGCAAAAACGTTTCTGTAATACTTCGACATATCCGCGCCGTACGAGTGTACGGATATATGCGTAAGATCTTTGAAATAATCATACTTCTCGAATTCCGTCATATATTCGTTGAAATTAGTCCTCTTCGAGAGAATCATTTTGTAATTGCCGCTCTCGAAAATATCCATAATATAGTCGGTGGAATTCGCTCTGTTGAACTCAGTGAGTTTTTTGTAGAAAACGTCGTAGAACTTAGCGAGCACCGCAGGGTCGTAGTGACAGCCCTCTTGCGTAGCGCCCTCTCCGCCCCATTTCCATTGCGGTTCGTTGACCGGCGAGATAAAAATCTTAACGTCACTGCCAATTTCGTATTTCTTGCAAAGTTCATTAACTATAATAAGCATATAGTCGGAAAATGCCTCGTAACAATCTTCTTTTAGATTGTTGTCGTATTCATTTTCGCCGTGCGTCTTGCCGTTTACCGTCATAAGATAGTGAGGCGAATTGGCAAAGAATACAATCTGCTTGATATTGCCGGTCGCAAGCGCTCTTTTGAACATATCTTGAACTGCTGTATCTCTAGTATCAAAATCATAGTTGCTCGGGTCGGAAAACGCCGAGTATTCGCCATTGAAATTTTCCTTTACGAAAAAGCTTTCCGCGCCTCGCAACGGGTCATCATACGTATCCACTTCTACTCCGCCTGCGCCAACGTTGTATCTAAACGTATTGAGCCCAAGACCGCTGTCGCCGTATAGCATTTCAATCGCTTGATCTATCGTATCGTCTTTGGCTCTTCTTCCCATTTCTTGATAATTCCACGCAGACGACGCGCCGAAGCCGTTCATCGTCTGATANGTCTTGGAAGTATCCAAAGTTATCGTCGTAGTGCCAAAGTTGACNGNNAGCGCGTAAATTCCAAACCACGCNCCTACTAATACCGCTACGCAAAGAATTGCGACGATTGTCACCAATGATTTCTTTTTCATATTTCAACCAACCTTTATTTTACTTATTTTCCGAAATAACCGCCGTTGGGGTCTTCATACGGNGCNTCGCCTGTGAATATAAACGTCGTAATAGACTTTGGCGATACTTCGATATAGTTGTTAAATTCATATTCGGATTGCGCCCAATTTCTTTCNGCGTCGGTNACTATCTCGGTGACAGTGCCGTAACCGCCGTACAGTCTTATCTTATGCGAACGCGACGAAGTGTTCATTACCACAAGGGCAAGTCTACCGTCCGTCTTGATAAACGCCAAACTNTCNACGCCGTTCCAGCCAATCGAGTCGCCGTATTCCGCGCCNACTCTCACACTGCCCGGTTCAATATACCTGCTCAACTGNCCCAANGCGTAATATCTGTTCGTNACACTCAATGAGTTGTCACTCGGATTCCAATAGACAAGACCGTCTTCGTAGTCGTACGTCGATACGCCCANCCACCAATTCCACTTGACGGCGTTGAGNGTATTCAAATCTTTCATTACCGTCTTTGCCGAATACAAGCCCATATCTATACTTGGGTCTACTCCCTCTTTCAATACGCAGTATTCGCTTACGCTGAGCCTTTTATCAGGATAGCTTCTTTTGAGNAAACTATATACCATATTACGCGCTCTTGCGTTGTTATCNNCGCCGTATGAGTGAGCGGAAATCGTGTCTATTTCNCCAAAATAATCNTACTNCGACATCTCTTTCATNTACGATTGGAATTTCGTTCCNNTCTCGGTAAGTTTATAGTTACCGCTCTCGAATATNTCCATTTNGAAAGACGTAGCGTNAGATTCGTTGAACGCTTTGAGNGTCTTGCTGAACACGTCGTAGAATTTNGCAAGTTCCTCGGGGTCGAAATGACATCCCTCTTGCGACGCGTCCGAGCCGCCCCAATCCCATTGCGGCTCNTTGACCGGNGAGATATACACTTTGATTTCTCTGTCGTATTTGCAAACGACGTTCTCGTAAAGCCAATTCGTGATTACCAAAAGATAATCGGAAAAAGCTCCGTAGCACTCTTCTTTNAGGTTNTTNTCCTTCTTTTTGCTCGAATGCGTAAGTCCGTTTACCGTCATAAGATAGTGAGGCGAGTTGGCAAAGAATACGACCTCTNTNATATTGCCTTTTGAAAGNGCNTTTTCAAAGAGTTCNCTCACGCCTTTATCTCTTGTAAAATCGTAATTNTTNGGGTCGGCNAACACNGAATANTNNNCGTTNAANNTNTCNNNNANGAAAAAGCTTTCCGCCCCNCTTTGCTTGTCCTCNTAGACGTCGAGTTCCTTTCCGCCNCCGCCGATNTTGTACCTGAAAATATTCAGCGCAAGACCGCTATCGCCGTAAAGTTTCTCAATCGCGTCTTCCTTGACTTCCTCNTNCTCTATCAAGACCNAAATTCTGNAAAGTCCACGCCGACGACGCNCCGAAACCTTCAAACGTCTGATANGTCATATCCGTNCTNATCTTCAAGCCTGTCAAACCGAAGTGTACCGAAAGCAAATATCCGCCGAAAGTAATGCCGAGAATAATTGCCACTATGAGAATTCCGACAGTCGTATACTTTATCACTTGTTTTTTCATATATTTCCTCTNTAATTTAACCGTATATCGTCAAGATTTGTATACTTTTATTTAATATAATATTATTTTAACAAATTGTAATCAATCCGTCAAGAAAAATGCCAAAAATCGCCGTCGTATGGCNCTGTAAAAATTACCCTTTTTCGAGTTTTTCATAGCGCAGTGTAAAATCGCGCAAAAATAGTGAAAATATGACATAAAATAATTGACATTGCATATAAATGGAACTATAATCGTATTGTTTAATAATTCTAAACTTAATGTTTATTATCACGAAACTTTATAAGATTTAAGTTTACAATTACTAAACCGTACGAATTTTGAGCAAAACGAGGAACAATTATGGATTTGGGCATCAAAATNAAACAGCTTAGGTTGCAGTGCGGTCTGACGCAGGAAGAACTTGCCGACAGATGCGAACTTACGAAAGGCTANATATCTCAACTTGAAAACAACCTCACTTCCCCTTCGATCGCCACGCTTATCGATATACTCGAAGTGCTTGGCAGCGACCTCAAATCTTTCTTCAACGAGGAAGTAGAGCAAAAAATAGTCTTTCAGGAAAAGGACTTTTTCGAGAAAGAGGACGACGGCGAACTTATCACTTGGCTTGTTCCCAACAGTCTTAAAAACGAGATGGAGCCTATTTTGCTCACGTTGCAAGCGGGCGTAAGCACGACGGAAGATATGCCCCACGAAGGCGAAGAATTCGGCTACGTGTTGGAAGGCAAGGCGACTTTGCATTTGGGCAAGAAGTCCTATCAAATCAAAGCGGGCAATTCCTTCTACTTCACGAGCAAGAAAAGGCATTATATTCAAAACAACGGCAAGACGGTGGCGAAAATACTTTGGGTATCCAGCCCACCTACGTTCTGATATTAAGGGAGAATTACTATGGAAAAGAACAACGAATATATAATCCAACTTCAAGGACTATGCAAAAAGTACGGCGAAAAGACCGTCGTCAACAATATCAACCTCAATATCAAAAAGGGCGATTTCGTGACCTTTCTCGGACCGAGCGGTTGCGGAAAGACTACGACCCTTAGAATGATTGCGGGCTTTGAAGTACCCACCGAAGGCAAGGTGCTTTTCGACGGCAACGATATTGCGAAGTTGCCGCCTCACAAAAGACCCGTCAACACGGTATTTCAAAAATACGCGCTATTCCCCCACCTCAACGTATTCAACAACATCGCTTTCGGTCTTAAACTCAAAAAGATCGAAGTGGACTACGTCAAGAAAAACGGCGAAAGCGGAGTTAAACAAATCAAACTCAAAAACTTTTTGGTCAATCCCGAAACGGGCGCGCCGGACTTTTCTATCGCGCACAACGACTATTTCTCTTATATCGAGAAAGGCTACGTTCCTCTTTGCAAGATAAAAAAGACGGTCAACAAGTTGACTAAAAAAGGTAAGCAAAAGAAAGAAATCAACGGATATAAATACTATATCGACGAAAAGGTGCGTCGCGCGCTCAAAATCGTAGGATTGAGCGACTACGAGACGAGAGACGTCGATTCCCTTTCGGGCGGTCAACAACAGCGTGTGGCTATCGCAAGAGCGATTGTCAACGAGCCTAAGGTACTTCTACTCGACGAACCTTTGGGCGCGCTCGACCTCAAAATGCGTCAGGAAATGCAAATCGAACTCAAAGAAATGCACCGCACTCTGGGCATTACCTTTATCTACGTAACGCACGACCAAGAAGAGGCTTTGACAATGAGCGACACGGTCGTCGTAATGAAAGACGGCGAGATATGCCAAGAAGGCACGCCTATCGATATTTACAACGAACCTAGAACGGCGTACGTAGCAGACTTTATCGGCGAATCAAATATCCTCGACGGTATAATGATTGACGACTACAAAGTCAATATCGTCGGCGCGAAGTTCGACTGCGTGGACGCAGGTTTCGGACAAAATACCCCTGTCGATACGGTTATCCGCCCCGAAGATATCGAGGTACGAGAAGTCGGCAAAGGACAACTGACGGGCGTAATCAAATCGAGTATGTTCAGAGGCGTACACTACGAAATGGTCTGCCTTTGCAACGGATATGAATTCACTATCCACAGCACGGTGGAAGCCCCCGTCGGCAAAGAAGTCGGACTTTACGTCGCGCCCGAAAATATTCAGATTATGCACAAAGAACACGTCGACAACACCGTTCCCGTGGAATTTACTTCGAATACGACTTTCAATATGTACGGCGGAGAATATACTTTCGACCCGACTTTGCTCTTTGAAAACTGCTCTTATGACGGCGAGCAAGACGTCTTAACCATAGACGGTAAAGAATGCGCGCTCAAAGGCAAACACGCGACAATCAATTTCGGCTTTACCGACATAGATATGACGGACGACGAATACGCCGCTCCGCTCGCAGGCAACGTCGTAAGTATGATTTACAAGGGCAAAAACTATATCGTCGACATCAAGACGGACGACAATCACCACGTATACGCGGACACCGAATACCTTTGGGATAAAGGCGACAGAATAGGTATCAAAATTGAAGCCAAGAGTTTTGGACTCGTAGATTGCGACAAACTCTTCGAGGAGGGAGAAAATGTTTAAGAAAGCGCTTTCCATTCCCTACGCAATTTTTATGTTGCTCTTCGTGGCTTTGCCGTTGGCGCTTATACTCGTATACGCGTTTATCGACGCGACCGACGGCTCTTTCGATATGCTCGCCAACTTCAAGGAACTTGCCAAAGAAGACGCGCTCGGCAAGGTAATCAAAAATTCCATTATCGCGGGATTTTCGACAAGCGCGATTTGTCTTATTATCGCCTACCCTATCGCGTATTATTTGACGAAAAAGGAATTCAATAAAAAGGGCGTTATGATAGGACTTTTCCTTGCTCCAATGTGGGTCAACTTCCTTTTGAGAATGATGGCTACCAAAGCGGTATTCAGCGTGCTTAATATAAAACTTGGTATGGGCACGGTAATATTCGGTCTGACGTATGAATTTTTGCCGTTTATGATAATGCCTCTCTACAATACGCTTCTGAAGATAGACAAGAGCTATATCGAAGGCGCGGGCGACTTGGGCGCGACGCCTACCAAAGCCTTTTGGAAAGTCACAGTACCGCTCTCTATGCCCGGCGTGATAAGCGGACTTACAATGGTAATCATTCCGTCTGTCACGACTTTTGCGGTAACGGAGATAATGAGCAACGGAAAAATGATGCTCCTCGGCGACTTTATTTACAGCCTTAAAGCCGACAGTCTTAATATGGCGGCGGCAATATCTTTCGTCTTGCTTTTGTTTATGATAGCGTCTATGGCGATATCCAACAAGTATGACAAAGACGGCGGAAACGGAGGTAAATTATGGTAAGAAAGATTCTTGTCAAGACCTTTATCGGTATCGTACTTATAATGCTCTATTTGCCTATTATTTGGATGGTCGTATTTTCCTTTACCGATACGCCTTCGTTTAGCAACTGGAACGGATTTACTTTCGACAACTACGTCAATCTCTTTACGGGAAATAGCAAGAACGCGGATTTGATACAAAACGCTATTCTCAATACCCTTTTCGTAGGCTTTTTCGTAAGTCTGCTTTCAACGGTATTGGGTACGCTCGGCGCAATAGGATTGCACGCTATTCACAACAAGAAGATAAAAGCAGTCTACTCGACCGTCAACCAAATACCTATGATAAACAGCGAAATAGTCACCGCTATCGCACTTGCGTTGGTGTTCAACGTCTTCGCTTCGACTTTTAAGATAAACGACGGAAGTTGGGGCATGACGGCTTTCAAACTGATACTTGCGCAGACGTCTTTCTGCGCGCCGTACGTACTTCTCAACGTATTGCCGAGATTGCAGAAGTCTGACAACAAAATTTACGAGGCGGCGTTGGATCTCGGTTGCACGCCTGCAAAAGCAATGTTCAAAGTCGTATTGCCCGATATTCTACCGGGTATCGTAGTCGGCGCGTTGCTTTCGTTCACGCTGTCGATTGACGATTTTGTAATAACCAAAGTCAACGTTACGTCATTCGAAACGCTGTCAACTATGCTCTACGGACTCAAAAGCGGAAAGCAGCCTTTGCCTGCCGATATAAGAGCGTTGTTTACAATCATATTCTTTATAGTCTTTGCGCTTATGATGGTACTTTACTCTCCGCACAAAAAGACTGAAAAAGACAAAAAATAGGAATACGCGAGGATAAGATAATGAAAAAGAAACTTACTACTTTTGCTTTATTGATAGTGCTGATTGCTACGCTTGCCTTGCCTATTCTTTTGACAGGTTGCAGACCTCGCGACGAAGTGCTGAAAGTGTACAACTGGTCTGAGTATATCGGCGAGGACGTAATCGAAGAATTCGAAGAATACTATCACGAAATTACCGGCAAAAACATCAAAGTAAAATACGAGATGTTTGACGAAAACGAATTGATGTACGCGCAAATCAAGACCACGCAAGCCGACTTCGACGTAATATGCCCTTCCGACTATATGGTCGAAAAGATGATAAAAGAAAAGTTGCTTGTCAAACTCGCTCCCGATTTAAGCGAATTGGGCTACGGCGAAATCGAAGACTATCGCGACGGAACTTCCCCTCTTTTCAAATCTGGCGCGGAAGAGGAAGGATATTATTTCCAATACGACTACGACGAAGAGAGCGGCGAATACAATCTATACAGTCGCACCTATATGACGGGCACTATGGGCATACTCTACGCCAAAGATTCCAACGCGTACCTGAACAGCGAATACGGCAGTTATTCGTCTATGCAAGAGTACGTCGAAGCCAACGGCTGGGCTGTGCTTTGGGATAAAGCGTTCGACCAAAAAATTATGATGAAGAACTCGTTGCGCGACTCATACGCAATCGGCGCAATCTATACCCTTCTCAACGAAAAATCCAAGTATTATGATCCTACTCTTTCCCCCGATATCGCGCTCAACGCTACCGACGAAGAGACCGTCAAAAAAGTGCAAGAATACTTGATAAATCAAAAGCCGATTATCAGCGGTTACGAGAACGACGAAGGCAAAGAAGTGATTATCCAAGGCGACATTGATATGACATTGCAATGGGCGGGCGACGCGGTCTACTCTATGGGCTCTTTGCAAGAAGAGATGGGCATAGAAAGAGATATGGCGTACTTCGTACCCTACGAAGGCTCAAATATATTCAGCGACGCATGGTGCATTCCCAAATACTCGGGAAATCTTCTTGCCGCCAACCTTTGGATAAACTTTATGTGCCGCCCCGACATAGCGATTGAAAATATGGATTACGTAGGCTATACCGCAGGTACGGCAACCGAAGAAATCTACGAGTATATTCTGGAAAACTGGGCAAGCGAAGAACCTACCGACTACTATCTCGACCTCACTTATTTCTTTGGCGAGGACTGCGACTTTGCCGACGAAGACGGAAGACTTATCGTATACGTCGAAGAGGAAGATTACAACGCTTTCGAGGCGCAATTCTTCTCCCCCGAAGTGATTGCAAGATGCGCGGTAATGCGCGACTTCGGCGATAGGAATTCGGCGATGAATAGGATGTGGCGAAACGTTAAAGCATAAATAAAAAAGCGGTACAATTCGTACCGCTTTTTTAATAAGGATAGCCTTCGGCATTGGATTGGTTGAGGATTTTGGCTTATAAGGGTGTTTGCATTGGAAATTTAATTAGTTGGAGAGTTTTGGCTTATAAGAGTATTTGCATTTGGTATCGGGCATCTTTTTTGGACGTTGCCAAAAAAATGATATACCAAATTGCAAACACACTTACCGCCTTTGGACTTGGGTAATTCTATTGTGGCTACTCATAAATCAAAACTAATGTCACCTCGACCGCAGTGGAGAGGTCTCAACCGATTGAAAGGATA
>JAAVHQ010000026.1 GCA_014799645.1 Clostridiales bacterium
CACGGCGCAATGTGCATAGCTTACTCGGGAAGATGTCTTCTATCAAATGCGCTGACGGGTCGCTCGTCCAACAAAGGCGATTGCGTGCAAGCGTGCAGATGGGAGTATAGCATTGTCGAGACGAATAGAGGGGGCAATCCTATCACGATAGGTCAGGAAGAGAGGGGAACGTATTTGCTCAATTCCAAAGACCTCAATATGATTGAGCATATCGGCGAACTTGCCGAAGCAGGCGTATATTCTTTCAAGATTGAGGGAAGAATGAAGTCGCCTTATTACGTCGCAAGCGTAGTCAACGCGTATAGGCAAGCGATAGATTTGTACTACGAAAAGGGCAAGTATGCGAAACTTCCTCAATCGTTGATAGACGAGTTGTACAAGAACAGTCACCGCGACTATACGACGGGATTTTATTTCGGCGAAAAAGATACCGTATGTCTGGAAACATCTCAACCTAGATGCGACTATGAATTTATCGCGGAAGTAAAGGGCTATGACGAGGAAAAGGGTATGCTTGTCGTTGAAATGAGGAACAGATTTGCGCTCGGCGATACGCTCGAAGTTTTGTCGGCAGAGCGAGAATATCACAATAGAGCGTTGCATATAGAAAAGATGTATAATGAAGAAATGCAACCTATTGAGGATGCGAAAATAGTTCAGCAGTTGATATATATCCCAACGGATATTAAGTTGCAAGAGCGAGATATATTGAGAAAAAAGGTAGCAAAATAATCATCAATTACCGCAAGGTGAAAAGGAAAAGGACGAAAGCAAAAAGGGCATAGCTAGATGAAAAAGACCGTATTGATTTTATATTCAGACCGTTACGACGCTTCGGCTTTGGCGCTTAGAGACTATCTCGAAGAGGACGGCAAATACGATATAATCGCGTTGGACGAAAAGGCGTACGACAACTTTAAGTGGCTCAAATTCTACAACGAATTGTACAAGTTTACGTATCGCAAATTTCCTACGCTCAACAACGTCGTCGTAAACTTGCCTACCGCTGAAGTAAAGCACAATAAGGACAGCGACGGCAACGAAGTGGCTTTCAAACCCGACGGAGAATTCAATCAGAGATTCCGTAAATTCGACAATATCGCTATGCGTTTTGACGCGGATTACGTCATTTGCACAAGCCAATATACGATAAGAAAGGCGGTTATCGCCAAAGAAAAATATCATTTGCAAGGCAAGATTTTCGCGCTTTTGACGGACTACGCTTTGCAAGACAACTTCACCAATCACTTTTTGGACGGTTATTTCGTCGTCACAAAAAGGACGAAAGACGCGCTTATAAAAAATGGTATAGACGAGAAAAATATCTATATTATCAATATGCCGTTGCCTACCTTTGCGCCTATAAAGCGTACGCAAGAGGAGGTAAGAAAGCAGTTTGATATCCGCAACGACTTGCCGGTCGTAATCGTTGCCGGCGGTAAGTACGGCTCGAAGTACATTTACGACACTATAAAGAGCGTGGGCGATATCGAGGGGTACAACTTCTTGGTTATCCTCAACGGCAATACTGCTATTGAGAAAAAGTTCCTTAGGTGGTCGAAGAAAAATAATGTTTCCAACAATATTTATTTTGTCAAAAGCAGAGGCGACCTAAACAAAGCCTACTATATCGCGGACAGCATAATTTCCGCGCCGTCAACGTTGTATTGCTATGAGGCGATTTTGAGAAAAATTCCGCTTATACTTATGGATAGTTCCAACAACGTTGAGAGGAAAAACTCCAAATACCTAGTCTCGGGCGGTTTTGCTTATTCGGGTATCAACCGCAAGAGAATAGATATCGCTCTTGAAAAAATTAAGACCGAAAGAGAAATTTGGGCTGAGGTCTGCGAAAGATATTTCAAGGACAACGGTTGCGAGCAGTTTGTCAAATGCTTGGATTTGCTTGACGAGGGCAGAGACCCCAACGAGGAATATCTCAACTACGTCGAGGAAGTCGAAGAAAATGTTGAGCCTGAAATCGTCGACGAAATACCTGTAAAGGAAGAAAAGAAGAATAAAGTAAAGAAGAAATTTTTCTTCAAGAAGAAGTAAATAAGGAGAGATAAAATGGTTAAACATATTGTAATGTATAGACTTAAAGACAGGACGCAAGAGAACGCCGACGCGCTTCGCGACAAATTTTTGTCAATGAAAGGAAAGATCGACGTACTCAAAGACATAGATGCAGGCGTGGACGTATTGAAATCGCCGAGAAGTTTCGACGTAGTGCTTACGTGTCTTTTCGATAGTATGGAAGATATGGAAGTCTACAAAACCCATCCGGTACATATTCCCGTAATGGAGTACGTAAAGAGCGTAGTCGAGGTTTCGCATAGCGTAGACTACAAACTCTAAACAATAGAACAAAAATTACTGTTCGGCAGTTCGTCGAACAAAGGAGACGAGGTATGACAGATATTCAAATTAGACTAATTGACGGTAGAGTAATGAACGCGACTCTCGATGAGAAGAGCGCGCCCATTACGGTTGCAAATTTTCTTAAACTTATTGACAACGGATTTTACAACGGCTTGATTTTCCATAGAGTTATCCCCAACTTTATGATTCAAGGCGGCGGTATGGACGCTTCGCTTTGTCCGAAAGACGCAAAGACGATAAAAGGCGAGTTCAGCGCAAATGGCGTAAACAATCCTATTCCGCACAAGGTCGGTACGCTCTCTATGGCTAGAACCAACGTTATGGACAGCGCATCGTCGCAATTCTTTATTTGCGTGGAAGATTGCCCGTTCTTGGACGGTCAGTACGCTACTTTCGGCGAGTTGTCCGACGAAGAGAGCATAAAGGTTGCCATCGAGATTTCGCAAGTTAAGACGGTGAGGGTGGGGTACTACGACGACGTCCCCTATGACCCTATTATAATTCAAAGTATAGTAAGAAAGTAACCGAGTGCGTATAGCAACGCACCTTTTGCCTGATCTACGAGACGACACTCGGGGTCACGTACGGAAAGTACGCTCACCGCTCGGTCGCTCTTGCTAAGACAAAATCTGCATCACTCTCCGCACTCGCCACAGACTTTTTTCAAACGGATACAAAAAAGAATTTCAAAAAGCCTTGCTAGCAATGCTAGCAGGGCATTATTGTTTGTTGCATTCTAACCACGCTTCATATTCTTCGTCACTTGTCGCCTTTTGCTCGACTATTACATATTCTTCTAGTATATCGCCATTGTATGGGGGCTTTACTTTACTAGAAACGTACTTATACAATTGGTCGAATCTTTCACTAAATCCTTTATCTTGCATTACTAACGGAAAGTCGTAAAATATTCGCATAAAGTAAAAAACTAAATTCCAATCCAGTTTTTGTTTTGTTTTAATGATTTTTTTGTTGTTTTCCATATTCATTACTCCTTTCATTTTTTACGATTATACGATACAGTGAATATGAAATGTTAAAATAGCAAAATCTTGCTAAAAAGACCGCCCATACTCTCATACTAATAAAATTAAGATCTTGCTATCATTGCTAGCAAGGTCTTTTTCCGTAACTTCTTAACTTTTCACTATTACTTATTACTTGACTTGCCGAAATTTGCGGTTGGCAAGTCATTACCCACACAATCGTGATAGTCAATACAATTGCCGTCAAGTCCGCATTCTTTCCGACTGCGTAGGTCATCGCGTAGGAGATAAGCGTTGCGACAAGCGCGCAATACCTTCGATTGTCTCGCGCAAAGAGCAGGGCGGAAGCGATTACTATGCCGAGTGCTACCCAAAGATATGAATAGGCAAAGCCGTCTATAAACTCGTCGGTCGTCAGCCAAAATGTCGCGATTAAGGCAATCAGTGAAATTTTGAAAATATCCGCAAAAGAGATTTTTGCAAAGAATGGCAAGGCGGTTGCCGTGGCAATCGCGACTGCTAGCAAAAGAATACGTTCATTTGCCGTGAGCATAGAAATTGTCGCAACTGAGCAAAAGACAACGAACACGACTGCGCCCACAATAAAGCGGTCGGGCGAAAATATCAGCGACAAAATCAAATACGCTATGCTCAAAAGCAAAAATAATTCCATACGATTGTTATGCGACAAAATTTGCTTGTTATGAATTTGAGATACAAATACTTTACATAATCTTATTTATATTATATAATTTAAGGACAAAGCAGAGGATAGTATGGCGAAAATTATTGCGATTGACAAGGGAAGTATTGGCGAAGAGTTGGGGCTTGAAGTAGGCGACGAACTCTTAGGTTTCAACGGCGAAAAAATCGTTGACGTGCTTGACTACGTCTATTACGATTCGCAAGACGCTTTCACTATGAATATCAAGGCAAAGCAAGGCGACGTCGTGGACATCGAGATAGAAAAGGAAGAGGACGAAACGCTCGGACTTACGCTTGACGATAGCGTTCAGTTGAATCCTATCCGTTGCAAGAACAAATGTCTTTTCTGTTTTGTAGACCAGTTGCCAAAGGGTATGCGCGAGACGCTTTACGTCAAAGACGACGATTACAGATTGAGTTTTGTCAGCGGAAATTACGTCACTTTCAGCAATATCGGACAAAAGGAACTTGATAGAATAGCCAAGTTGCATCTTTCGCCGTTGTACGTATCGGTACACGCTTACGACAAGAAAGTCAAGACCAAATTGGTCAGCAATCCCGAGTCGGCAATGGTGTATGAAAAAATGCAATTTCTTGCGTCGCACTCTATCGTAATGCACACTCAAATCGTGCTTTGCAAGGACATCAACGACGGCGAGGTCTTGGCGGAAACTTTGACAAAGTTGAGAGAACTTCATCCGTGGGTGCAGACTGTCGCGGTAATTCCCGTAGGGCTTACCTGTCATAGACAGGGACTTTACGACTTAAAGCAATTCGACGAAAAGTCGTCGAGAGAAGTCATTGCACAAGTGGAAAAATTCAACGAAAGTTGCGGGGGCAATTTCTGTTGGTGCAGCGATGAATTCTATATCAAAGCAGGATTGGATATGCCAGAATATAGCGCATACGGCGACTTTCCTCAAATAGAGAACGGAGTGGGATTGTGCGCGGAGTTTGCCAACTCTTTCGACAGCGCGCTCGAAAAAGCCAAGCCAAGCGATAAGACGGTTGAAGTCGCAATTATCACGGGACAGTCGTTCAAGGGTATATTGAAAGGCTTGTGCGATACCTTTAAGGATAAATATCCCAACGTAAAGATAAGGATTTGCGATATTTACAACGACTTTTTTGGAAGGAGCATAACCGTGTCGGGTCTTGTAACTCCGACGGATATTATAAAGCAGGTCAGTGATATGCCGAAGTATACTTTAATACCCTCGACTATGCTAAGGGAATTTACCGATTCGTTCCTTGACGGTTATACCGTACCGCAATTGGAAGAGGCTCTGAATACCAAAATTCTCGTGTCGCAGGGCGGAGAAAGTCTGGTAAAAATAATAGAGAAGTTGACAAACAAAGAATAAAAAGAGCAAGAGGTAGGATATGAAACCTTTGATTGCAATAGTAGGCAGACCCAACGTGGGCAAGTCTACTTTGTTCAATAGAATAGTAGGAAAGAAAGTCAGCATCGTCGAGGACTTCGAGGGCGTGACCAGGGATAGGCTGTACTGCGACGGAGAGTGGTGCGGTTGTCACTTTACGCTTATCGATACGGGCGGACTTGAAATAAAGAGCGAAGACAAGATGTGGCGACATATCCGCGAGCAAGCGAGAATTGCCGTAGAGATTGCCGACGCGATTATTTTCGTCGTAGACGGCAAAGCAGGTATGACAGCCAACGACAACGAGGTCGCGGACTTTTTGCGTATGAGCAACAAGCCCGTCACTATCGCGGTAAATAAACTTGACAACAACGAGCAAGAGAATATTTTCGACTTCTATTCTCTCGGCATTGGCGACGTAGTGAGCGTGTCGGCAGAGCAGTCCAAAGGTATCGGCGATTTGCTTGACATAGTGACGGAGACCTTGCCTAAAAACGACGGAGACGTCGAAGAGGACGTAATCAATATCGCTATCGTCGGCAAGCCGAACGCGGGCAAGAGTTCGCTCACCAACAAGTTGTTGGGTTACGATAGAGTAATCGTCAGCGATGTGGCAGGTACGACGAGAGACGCGATTGACACTTCATTCGAGTGGGAAGGCAGAAAGTACAATATCATAGACACGGCGGGCATACGCAAGAAAAGCGCGGTCGACGAGGGAATCGAGCAATATTCGGTAATGCGTTCGCTTGCCGCAATCAGAAGAGCGGACGTCGCGCTTATCGTCATCGATTCAAGCGAAGGTATGAGCGAGCAAGACGTCAAGATTTGCGGATACGTCCACGAGCAAGGCAAGCCGTCGGTCATAGTAATGAACAAATGGGACGCGGTGGAGAAGGACACTTTCACAATCAATACTTTCAACAAGAAATTGCAAAGCGAATTGAAATTTATGGACTACTTCGCGCCCGTGTACGTTTCGGCTTTGACGGGTCAGAGAGTGGACAAGATTCTCGCTATGGCGACGGAAGTATACGAGGAGAGCAAGAGAAGAGTTCCGACGGGCGTACTCAACGACATCATCACCGACGCGGTAATAGCAGTCGAACCGCCTTCGCATAACGGCAAGAGGCTCAAAGTCTATTACGTCACGCAAGGGGGAACGCAACCGCCGACTTTCGTCTTTTTCGTCAACGATTCGACGCTGATGCACTTCTCTTACGAGCGTTATTTGGAAAACACGTTGCGCAAGACTTTCACGTTCAAAGGTACGCCGATTAGGCTCGTAATTCGCAACCGCAAGGAAAGCGAACAGACCTGATTTGACAAATTGTGGCAAGCGACGGAATTTTCAATAAAATGTTGCAAGCCGTAATTAAATATGATAAAATAATAAAAGTAAAATAAATAATAAATAAATTAAGATATGGAAGGTGAACAATGAATTACAGTCAATTACCGAAAGAAGAACTTCAACAGATCTACGATCTTCAAAAGGCGGAGTACGACTCCTTTGTCGCGCAAGGTTACAGCGTGGACATCGCAAGAGGTAAGCCTTGCAACGAGCAGTTGGACATCGCTATGCCAATGTTGACGGGAGAAGGCTTGGAGAATATGCCCAAGAATTACCGCAACTACGGTATGCTTGACGGTATTCCCGAGATGAAAAAGCTTTTTGCTCAAATGCTCGGAGTAGACGCAAGCGAAGTTATCGTCGGCGGAAGTAGCTCGCTCAACTTGATGTACGATACTATTCAAAGAGCGTTGCAATTCGGTATTCTCGGCGCAAAACCGTGGAACTCTCAACCTATTAAGTTCCTTTGTCCCGTACCAGGCTATGACAGACACTTTGCAATCTGCGAGCATTTCGGTATAGAGATGATAAGCATACCTATGACGGACGAAGGTCCGAATATGGATTTGGTAGAGCAACTCGTCGCCAACGACGACGCTATTAAGGCGATTTGGTGCGTACCTAAGTACAGCAACCCGACGGGTATTACTTATTCCGACGCAGTAGTAGAAAGACTTGCAAGTATGAAGACCAAAGCCGAAGATTTCAGAATTTTCTGGGACAACGCTTACGTCGTTCACGACCTTAGCGACACGCCCGACAATTTGGCTAATATCATGGAAGTATGCGCAAGAGTGGGCAATCCCGACAGAGTATATCAGTTTGCTTCGACTTCCAAAGTTACGCTTGCAGGCAGCGGCGTAGGCTGTATCGCTACGAGCAAGAACAACGTCAAGGACATTCTTTCGCATTTGACGATTCAGACCATTTCTTACAACAAAGTATGGCAATATATCCACTATCTTTTCTTGAAAGATATGGACAACGTTAAGGCTATTATGGCAAAGCAAAGAGAGGTTATCAAGCCTAAGTTCGACGCGCTCGTCAACGCTTTCCAAGACGCTTTCGGAAGCGACAGCGACATTGCTAAGTGGACGAACCCCAACGGCGGTTACTTCATCACGCTCGACGTATTGGACGGTTGCGCTAAGAAAGTATGCGAATTGTGCAAAGGCGCGGGCTTGACTTTGACCGCGGCAGGCGCGCCGTTCCCATACGGCATTGACGTCAACGACAGAACTTTGAGAATTGCGCCGACGTTTACGTCCGACAGCGACCTTGTGGTAGCGACTCAAATTCTCGTATGTTGCGTTAAACTCGCTTGCGTGCAAAAACTTCTTGCCGAGAAGAATTCATAAACGGTAGGTTGATATGAAAGTAGTTATCGCATCGGATATTCACGGCTCGGCTTACTATACCGAGAGAGTAAAAGAGGCCTTTGAAAGAGAGCAAGGCGAATTGCTCGTGCTTTTGGGGGATATCTACAACCCAGGTCCGCGCAATCCGATTTCCAAAGACTATGCGCCAATGAAAGTAGCGGAGATACTCAATTCGCTCAAAGACAAGACGTTGGTGATAAAAGGCAACTGCGACAGCGAAGTCGACACGCTTATCAGCGAATTTGACTTCTGCGACTTCTCGCAAATATTCGTAGACGGGCTCAAAGTCACGCTTACGCACGGACACAAGTTCAACAAAGACAATATGCCCGCCAACGCAGGCGACTTGATGTGCTACGGACATTTTCACACGGGATTTATCACCGAGGTGGGAAATACGGTGGTTGCCAACGCAGGTTCGGTATCCTTGCCCAAAGACGGCACGCCGAGCAGTTATCTTACGCTTGCAGACGGCGTACTTACGCTGAAAGATATTGACGGCAAAGTCATAGATAGCAAGACAATTAAAAAATAATACAAGAGGTAAATTATGAGCAACAGCAAATTCGATACAAGAGTACAAGCGCTCAAATACGAAGTCTTGAAACAAATCATTCAGGCTTACGACAAAGGGGATATGTCGCAAATTTATATGGATATTCCAAAGGCAATTTCCCCAGGACCAAAGCCGAGTTTTAGATGCTGTATCTATAAGGAAAGAGCAATCGTGCAAGAGAGAATCAAACTTGCTTTGGGCGGAGATAAGTCCAACCCCAATATCGTCGAAGTAATCGAAGCGGCGTGCGATTCCTGTCCTATCAGCGGTATGTATATCACTCCCGCTTGCCGCGGTTGTATCGTACATAAATGTAAAGAGGCTTGCCCAAAGGACGCAATTTCCATTGTCGACAACAAGCCTGTAATCGACATGGAAAAGTGTATCAAGTGCGGTCGTTGCGCAAAGGCGTGTCCTTACGGCGCAATCATCGAGCAATCCCGTCCTTGCATCAAGAGTTGCAAAGTCAAGGCGCTTTCGATGGACGAGTACGACAGAGCGAAGATTGACAACGACAAGTGTATCGCTTGCGGAGCGTGCGTTTACAACTGTCCGTTCGGCGCTATCGTAGACAAGTCCTTTATTATCGAAACGCTTGATATGCTCAAAGACGCTAAGGAGAACAACGGCAGAGTATTCGCAATAATCGCGCCTGCTATCGCAAGTCAGTTCAAGCCCGCTACGTTTGGTCAACTCGTCACGGGTATTAAGAAACTCGGCTTTGACAGAGTATACGAGGCGGCTCTCGGCGCGGACATCACGCTCTATAAAGAGGCAAAAGAGTTCGAGGAAAAGGGCATTATGACGACTTCTTGCTGTCCGTCCTTCGTGATGTTTATCGAGAAGAATTTCCCTGAACTTGCAAAGTATATTTCATCCTCGCCGTCGCCGATGGTTGAGACGGCAATGCTTCTCAAAAGAAAATATCCTGGAATCAAGACCGTATTTATCGGACCTTGCACGAGCAAGAAACTCGAATTTAGAATGGAAAAGACCGAAGGCGCAATCGACGGCGTAATCTCATTTGAAGAGTTGCAAGCCTTGTTTGACGCAAGAGACGTTGATTTGCTCATACAAGAGGAAATGAATATCGACGACGCGTCAGTAATGGGTAGAGTATTTGCAAAGTGCGGAGGTATCTCGCAAGACATTGCAAAACTTACCGAAGGCAAAGTCGAGCCTGTCGCAATGAGCGGTATAGAAGAGTGCAGAGCCAACTTGCTTAAACTCAAATTCAATAAGACGACAGCCAACTTCTTTGAGGGTATGGCGTGCGACGGCGGTTGCCTCAACGGCGCGCTTTCACTGCACCACGACGTAAAGAATATCGTCGAAATCGACAAGTATTCAAACAACGCATCTCACAAGGATATTTTGAGTTCCGTTGATATGTACAAGGCTAGTCTTGGTTTGGCTGACGATAAGAAAGATTAGGCAAGACAGAAAATAGAAAAAGAGTACAACGACTTAATTATGAGTTCCAAAAAAGATAAAAAGTTGCAAATTAGAAATAGTACGGCGGATTTTCTTATATTTATGAGGCAATCCGAGTCAAACGGTGTAGAAGTAAGGGTTCATAAAGAGAGTGTATGGTTAACCCAAAAAAGTATGGCGCAACTTTTTGATTGCAGCGCTGACAATATAGGACTTCATTTGAAAAACGTCTACGAATCGGGAGAGTTGAGCGAAAACTCAACAGCCGAGGTTTTCTCGGTAGTTCAACAAGAGGGGACAAGAGAGGTATCAAGAAAAATCAAATTCTATAATCTAGATGCAATCATTTCGGTAGGGTATAGAATAAACTCGATCCGAGCAACGCAGTTTAGACAATGGGCAACGAATGTGCTTAAAACATTTGCGGTGCAGGGATATGTGTTGGATAGGCGCAGACTTGAAAATGGACAGATATTCGATGAAGAATACTTTGAGCATTTGCTTGATGAGATTCGGGAGATTCGCGCAAGCGAAAGGAAGTTCTATCAGAAAATAACGGATATTTATTCAACTGCAGTAGATTATTCGCCGACTGCGGTGATGTCGAAAGATTTTTTTGCTGAAGTGCAAAATAAATTGCATTTTGCAATACATAGGCATACCGCTGCGGAATTGATTGTAGAGCGAGCAAACCACGAGAAAACTAATATGGGACTTACAACGTGGAAAAACGCACCCGCAGGAAAAATTGTCAAATCTGATGTAAGTATAGCAAAAAATTATCTAACGCAAGAAGAATTGCAAAATTTGAGTCAATTTGTAACAATGTATTTGGATTATGCGGAAAGACAAGCAAAACGACATATTCCAATGACTATGGAAGATTGGGCGAAGAAACTAAATGCTTTTTTGCAATTTAATGAAGAAGAAATCTTGCGAGATAGAGGTAGAGTGTCCGCCGAAATAGCAAAGAGTTTTGCCGAAAGCGAGTTCGAGAAGTATAGAATAATACAGGATAAGTTGTTTGAAAGTGATTTTGATAAACTTTTATCGACAGCAAGTTCGGACGAAGATAATTAAAATAAGTTAAAGTCTTTTTTATGTTTGACGTACTATAAGAAAGATTAGTATTATATTGATATTATAATAACAATGACAACGCCACCGTATTTTGCGGTGGCGATTTTATTTGTTTGAGTTTATAAGAATTTTGTCATTGACGCTCGCACGAGACGCACGGCTTTCTCGCTATGCCGTCGCTTCGCTCCTTACGAGCGTAGTCGAGAAATCTCTACATTTTATTTTGAGGGTATGGCTTATAAGAGAATTTGCATTTAGTGTCGAGCATCTTTTTGGGACGTTACCCAAAAAATGATACACCAAATGCAAACACTCTTAACGCCTTGGACTTGGGTTATTCTATTAGGACTTATATTGATACAATATTTATAAATATTTAAGTGTTCTTTTATGTCTCGCTAGCAATGTTAGCAGAGTGAAATTTGATTTGATTGTTAAATTTTTAACATAAAAATGTAGCATAATTGCTTGTAATTAAATTTTTATCGTTTTTTTGAGAAAAATAGTTCATATTATATGAACAGTTAACTGTTTTTGTAAGAAGCATTATAAAATGATTGCAAATAAATCTTTACAAAAGGAGAATAAAATGATTACATACGAGCAAATTCAAGTAAAATTATCGCAAGCAATAGAGCAAAGTGGATTATCCAAAGCAGAGATAGCAAAAATGATCGGCGTAAAAGAAAAGACGTTGAGAAATTATCTTTCGGGAAAGACTAAGCCACAAGTTTACGTATTTGCTAAACTTTGCGGAGCGCTTAATCTCAATCCCAACGAAATTCTTTGTTTAATCAAATAAAATAATATTACATTTCCACTAAATATCCTACTCGCACGGTAAATTTAGAAAACTCGAAAAAAGTTGGTATATTTTAGGCATAGGCATAATATACTTTATCGAACAAAAAAGTGGAGGAGTTTATGGAAAAATTTGACCTTTATCAAGATATTTCGACAAGAACGGAAGGAAATATCTATATAGGAGTCGTTGGACCTGTAAGAAGTGGTAAATCCACTTTTATCACAAGGTTTATGCAAACAATGGTTTTGCCTAATCTGCAAGACGGTTATCACAAAGAAAGAATCGTCGACGAGTTACCACAATCGGCAGACGGAAAGACCATTATGACTACGCAACCCAAATTCGTACCTGACGGCGGAGTTGACGTGGAATTAGCGCCCGGCTGTACGGCAAAACTCAGACTTGTCGACTGCGTAGGCTATCCTTTCGAGGGCGCTCAAGGCTTTGAAGAGGGCGACACGGACAGACTTGTCAACACCCCTTGGAGCGACGAGCAAATGCCTTTCAGCGAGGCGGCGGAGTACGGCACGAGCAAAGTCATCACCGACCATTCGACAATCGGCGTACTCGTCTCTACGGACGGCTCTATCCTCGATTTGCCGAGAGAGGGCTATCTCACTGCCGAGAGAAGAGTTGTAAGAGAGATGAAAGAACTCAACAAGCCTTTCGTACTCTTGCTCAATTCAAAGCATCCGCAGGACAGCAATTCGATTAGATTGAGAGATGAACTCGCCGACGAGTACGGCATTCCCGTAATGCTCAAAAATATTCAAGAGATGACGTCACAAGATATGTCGGATATGTTGGAAACCGTGCTTATGCAATTCCCGCTCAGAATGGTTGACGTCGCAATGCCGAGTTGGATGCAGGCTTTGCCGAGAACGAGCGAAATCATCACTCATATTATCGAAAAGGTACGCGATTGCGCAAAGGATATGCTTGTAATGGGCGATTATAAGCGTCTTAACGGTATCTTTGACGAAGACGAATTCTTGCTCGGAGATTGTTCGACAAGCGTAGATTACGGCAAGGGTACTTGCGTACTCAAAGTCGCTCCGAAGCCGGAACTATTCTATCGCGTGCTTTCCGAGCAATGCGGAATGGAAATAAAAGACGAATGTCAACTCGTGAACTATATCAAAGAATTTGCGCAGGCAAGAAATCAGTACGAGAAAATTAAACAAGCGCTTGCCGACGTGGAAAGCTACGGCTACGGCGTAGTAACGCCTACGCTTGAAGATATGCAACTTCAAAATCCTCAAATCGTAAGAAAGGGTTCGAAGTACGGCATCAAGTTGAAAGCGTCCGCTCCCGCTATGCACATTATGAGAGTAGACGTAGAGACTGAAGTCAATCCGGTAATCAATACTGAAATGCAAAACGAGGAAAACCTCAAAGCATGGCTCGAAGAATTCGGCGAAGACGGTCAAGGCATTTGGAATACGAATATGTTCGGCAAGAGCCTCAACGTAATCGCAAAAGAGGGCTTGAACAACAAGCTTATGGCTATGCCTGAGGATGTACGCGGTAAGTTGCGCAGGACGGTGACGAGGATTGTCAACGAAGGTAAGGGTGGGGTTTTGTGTATATTGCTTTAAGCAATATACACTAAGTAACCGACTGCGTATATCGGCGCGCCTTCCGCTTGACCGTCGGGTCTCGGGGTGACGACGTGTACGGCAAGTACACTTGACGCCACCGCTCGCCCTAGTTAAAGCGAAAATCACACCAATCTCCGCACTCGACACAAATTTTGGAAAAAGGTTAGTTCCAATAGAATACAAAAGTTCAAGGCGGTAAGTGTGTTTGCAAACACTCAAATAAAAAAGACGGAAAGGCAATGCCTTTCCGTTTTTAATCGAATGGGTTCGGCGGTCTATACTATCTTCTTTACGACGAGATTTATGTCGGTGAAGTCTTGCGAGTTCGCGCCGAGGTTTACAAGGTTGAGAATGCTATTGGGCGAAGTTACTGCGATAGTGCCTACGCCGGATAGATTATACGGCTCGTTTTCCGTCGCAACGTTTGTTGATTGCGAAAAAGCCGGAAGGTTAACGCCGTTGAGTTGCGCGCCGACGGTTGTCGTTCCCGTCGTAGCGGAAGTGCCAGTGAGAGCAAAACTTACCTCGTAAGTTCCCGGTTGAAGCAATGCGCCCGTACCGCTCGACGTGATATCCGTACCCACTTGTCTTGCGAGCGTCAATGGAATGACAGCGTTTGCGCCCACTGCAAGAGCGCTTGCGCTACTAAAATGTCCAAGATTGACGGTCGGCACGGTGGGGGTTGTCGGCGTTGTTGGCATATTGGAGCACATTGAGTTGGGACAGCAATACCATCCGCACCCAGAGTTGGAGCGGGAGCAGCCGCAGGAATTATTGCGATTGCATCCGCAAGGGTTGTTAAAGTTTGTGCTATTGTTGGAACATAATCCATTGTTACAGAACATAATATTTCTCCTTAGTGTGGGATTGGCTTATTAGCCATTACATATTATTCCGACAAAATTTGCGTTGTTACTGACAGCCCTTGCAACAAGACGCGCGGTTATGCTATAATTTTAATATGAAAGGAAAGAGGGCGATCTCCAAATACGAAAGGAATATATTAATCGCTATTTGCGCTTTAATCGGGGTACTCGTATTATCGCTGATATTGAGGACGAATACCGCCGTTTGCGAATTTATCTGCCGATACTTTGTCAACGCTTATCAAGCGATATCGGGCAGAGTATTTGCTATTACGCCGTTCAACGTATTCGAATTGCTTTCCGCGTTGGCGGTACTTGCGGTAATCGTTTGCATAGTCCTGTCAATCGTACTTTTTTGCAAAAAGAAAAAAGCGCAATCAAGAGGGGTAATGCTTACGCTCGTGCTCGTCGCGTTATGCGTAGTCAATATTTACGTCTTCTCGGCGGGATATGCTTACAACAGAAAGACCGCGCCCGTAGAAGCGTATGAAGAAGAGATTGACAGCGACTTCGCATTGCAGACGTATATCGCTCTTGTCGACGAGTTCAACGACGTTTACGATAGACTTGAAAAATACGACGACGGCTCAATAATCTGTCCTTATAGCGACAAAGAGTTGAAAGAGAAAATACGTCTTGCCGTCGATAGCGTCTTAACGGATAGATATTACTATTCATATACGCCCAAAGCCAAGGCGGTGACTTGCAGTGAAATTATGGCGCAATTCCAAATTGCTGGAATTACCTTTTTGCCTACCGCCGAACCCGGATATAACAAAGATATGCCGATAGTTGAACGTTGTTCAACCATGGCTCACGAATTTGCTCACTCAAAAGGCGTAATGCGAGAGGATGAAGCCAACGTAGTAGGGACATACGCTTTGCTCAACAGCGGCGACGATTTTCTCAAATACTGCGCGTACGTCGACGTGATAGGCGACTTTTCGCACTTCGTTTCCGACGAGGATTGGCAAGAAGTAACGGAAAATCATCCTATCAACGACGGATATATGGCTGAATGGAGAAAGTTTTCCACTTATTGGAGAGATAAGAATTTGCTCGGCAATGCGGGCAAGTTTTTCAACGACTTGTATCTTAAACTCAACGGACAGGAAGATGGAACGGATTCGTATGACGAATCGCCGTCATTTGAATTTGTAGAAAGCGGAGAAGTCGACGAAGAGGGCAACGAGATATTTATCGAGATCGTCTCCGAATATACGAAGATGGATAGAATGGTCTTCGGCTACTATAAATCGCATCTTCAACGCGGAAATTAAGAAAATACGGAAAAATCCATAAAAAAATTGTAAATTTATATTGAAAAATAAGAGTATTAAATAGTATTATAATATATATGAACGGATACGTAATCACAATCTTGATATTTGCGATAGCCTATACATTCTATATGGGCTTTTCCGACGGAGCAAACGCCGTCGCGACTTGCATTGCAACGAGAGCGATTAAACCCCAATGGGGAATTGTTATAGCCGGCGTGGTCAAGCTTATTGCGCCGATAATCATCTGCTTTGCGCTCGGCAACGACAGCGTAGCGCGTACGGTCGGTAGGCTCATCAAGAGCGACGCATTTGTCGGAATTTCTCAAAAGGAAGGATTTATATTCTTGCTCTCGACAATGATTGCGACTTTGTCGTGGTCGCTCGTCAGCGTACTTACTTCCGTGCCCAACAGCACGTCGCATACGCTACTGGGCGGTCTTGTAGGCGCGGGACTTGCAAGTTTCGGTTTTAGCAACGTCGACTGGGCAATGGTAGGCATTAGGGTAATTCTTATGGTATTCCTCACGCCTGCAATGTGTATTTTGGTAGGATTTTTGCTCAGCAAATTATTCAATTTAATATGCCGTAGAATGGACAGAAGCGTCAAAAAAGGGTTCAGAGTATTACAGGTCTTCAACGTTACTCTTTTGAGTACGTCCATATCTATCAACAACGTGCAAAAGTCAATGGGTATATTCTTGCTTGCTATGGTCGTATGCAGCGGCACGGGCGCGGACGTCACGACCTATCACTTTGATTTTTGGACGATAGCGGTAATGTCGGTTGCGATAATGCTCGGCTTATTACTCGGCGGTTACAAATTGATTTACACGGTCGGCAAAAAGATTTATCCGCTCAACACGTTGCAATCGGTAGAGGCGCAAGTTTCTACGGCTGCGGTCGCGCTCACTTGCTCGTTTACGGGTATTCCTGTCAGCACGGGTCAAGTCGTGTCGTCAAGTATTATCGGCGTCGGTATGGCGAATAGNGTNAGNNTNGTGCGTTGGAGCAGAGTNAAAAGNATTTTCACAAGNTGGATAATTACTTTCCCGATAGCAATGGCGGTCGGCGCGGNAATATGTTTCTTGCTAAGGTTNATATTTATCAGATAATCAATACGGTATAATTTGGAGGTCGGTATGAAAATATTCAGAAAAAAAGTCAACTTTTTCGAATTGCTNAACAATCANTGNGAGATAATGAGAAAGGGTATCGAGGCGCTTTGNAAGTATTGCAAGAGCGCGGGCGACGAAAATCACGAGAGTTACGGNGATATGGTCATTGCAATCGAGGACGAATGCGATATGGCAAGACACNTTGTCGTTGACGAACTCAACAACACNTTTATCACGCCTATGGAACGCAACGACATCTTCGACCTTTCAAGTCANTTGGACGANATTATCGACTANGCNAAGACGACAGTCGACGAGATGAGAATTTTCGGTATTATGCCAAANGAAGATATGGAAAAGATGACNGATATTCTTTACGAAATAATGNTTCATATCCAAAAAGCCGTCGCNAATATCGAAAAGCATAAAAACATNGCAAGAGACGAGGCTATCAAGGTAAGAAGNCTTGAAAACAATATGGGNNCGGCATACTATCANGCNCTTGCTACGCTCTTTGAGAACGACGACTTCAAGTTGATTTTCAAATACCGCGAAGTATACCGTCACCTCAACACNACNGCGGACGTAGCGGTTACGGCAATGAATTATTTGCTTGATATAGTCAATTCGCTGTAAATCAGTTGACAAAGAGCAAAAAGCAGTGTAAAATATANACAACTTGATATTAAAGACAGTGAAAAGGAATATTAACTTAAAAGTCCTTGCAGAGAGTTGTCGGTNGGTGAAAGACAATAGGACGGATAAGCCAACTCGCCTTTGAGTTACCTCTTTGAGAGAGATTGTAAAAGAGCGTCGGGTAAGCCCGTTATAGCGTAGAGGTATCGTAAATCGGTGATAGCCGTAGATACGAAAAAGAGTGGTACCACGGACACGTTCGTCTCTTGCATTATTGCAAGAGACTTTTTTATTATAAACAAGCCGATAATNAAAAGGTCGGCAAATAAATTAAAATAGGAGTAGGTTATGAAAAACGTAGAGAAGTACGCAAGAGGTTATTTTATGCCTCCGTTTGAGTGCAACGATTGGGTCAAGAAAGAGTATGTCGANAAAGCGCCGATTTGGTGTAGCGTTGACCTACGCGACGGTAATCAGGCTTTGGTTATCCCAATGAGTTTGGANCAAAAATTGGAGTTTTTCACCTACCTATGCAAGTTGGGTTTTAAGGAAATCGAAGTGGGATTNCCCGCGGCAAGCGAGACGGAATACGACTTTTTGAGAGCGCTTATCGAGCGTAATCTCATNCCCGACGACGTGACTATACAAGTNCTNACTCAATCGAGAGAGCATATTATCGCAAAGACTTTCGAGGCGTTGAGNGGAGTAAAGANGGCAATCGTTCACCTTTACAANTCCACNTCNGTGTCGCAAAGAGAGCAAGTGTTCAGAAAGTCCAAAGAAGAGATTATCGAGATAGCAAAATTCGGCGCNAGACTTTTCAACGAATACGCNGCAAAGACTGAAGGAGACTTCATCTTNGAGTATTCGCCCGAATCCTTTACGGGTACGGAAATGGAATTTGCAAGGGATATTTGCAACGAGGTCATCAAGATATGGAAGCCNACGCCCGAGAAGAAAGTCATCATCAATCTTCCCGTCACGGTATCTATGTCNATGCCTCACGTNTACGCAAGNCAAGTGGAGTATATGTGCAAGTCCTTGATTGANAGGGAAAACGTNATCGTTTCNTTGCATCCGCACAACGACAGAGGNTGCGCNATCGCGGACAGCGAACTCGGTCTTTTGGCAGGCGGCGACAGAATTGAAGGCACGCTTTTCGGCAACGGCGANCGTACNGGCAACGTNGATATTATCACNCTTGCGCTCAATATGTATTCCCACGGNGTAGACCCCGAACTCGACTTTGACGANATCCTCACTACCGTCGAGCAGTACGAGAAAGCCACGGGTATGAAAGTCAACGAAAGACAGCCGTATTCGGGNAGATTGGTATTCGCNGCGTTCTCCGGCTCGCACCAAGACGCTATCGCCAAGGGTATGAANTGGCGCAAGGAAAAGAAGCCNGAGCATTGGTGCGTACCTTANCTTCCGATAGACCCNAAAGACATCGGCAGAGAGTATGAGGGCGACGTAATTCGTATCAATTCGCAGTCGGGCAAGGGCGGTATCGGCTATCTTATGGAACAGCGCTACGGCATNGTNATTCCTCAAAAAATGAGAGAGAATTTCGGTTACGCCGTCAAGAGCGTGTCCGACCANGCGCACAAGGAATTGCAACCGCAAGANGTGTATGCNGTCTTTGAAGAGAGATACGTCAATATTGCNAATCCGCTTGCGATAACAGNGCATCATTANAAGCAAATCGACGGTATTCAAACTAGCGTTGANATAGANTANAAAGGCAANAAGTNTACNGTAGAGGCTGATGGAAACGGCAGNTTGGACGCCGTCAGCAANGCAATCAAAAAGGCTTTGCCTATCGACTACCATATCGCNGAATATCAAGAGCACGCGCTCACCAAGACGTCAAAGTCGCAGGCTGTCGCTTACGTCTGCNTTGACGACAACAAAGGNAATTTGTTCTGGGGNGTNGGTATACACAATGATATNATNGANGCAAGTGTNAANGCTTTGGTTTCNGCCATAAACAACATGATTAANTNNNCGACTGCGTATAGNGGCGCGCCTTCCGCNNNANNGANNNGGACGNCCTCGGNGTCACGTACGGNAAGTACGCTCACCACTCGGTTGCCGTCGCACGGACAAAAATCACAGCACTCTCCAAAGTCNAGNCCAGTGTTGANTAGATTGATTCTTTGAATAAGTAGTCTAATGTCACCTCGACCGAAGNGGAGAGGTCTCAAACAGTTTTTTCCACAGACTTTGTTCAAAAGGTTAGTTNNANTAGAATNNCCCAAGTCCAAAGGCGGTTAGAGNGTTTGCNATTTATGTGCCTNTATAGTTTTGGGNTTAGATAAGTGTCGNTTNCTATCTTANNNTCGCTACAAAATATTCGTGCACTAAATGCAAATACTCTTACACCGCCNAAACNCTCAAATATAAANCGAAAACGNCTCNANNGTCTATACACATTTGACTAGTCAANTNGAATANTATTATATATGAATGAACAAGTAAAATCGCCACTTTTGANNAAAAGTCCGTTCAAGGCGATATTAAGTTTTTCAATACCTCTAATTATCGGGGATTTTTGTCAACAACTCTACAATGCNGTTGACAGTATAATCGCAGGTAGATACATAGGCACGACTGCGCTTGCGTCGCTCGGNTCGGCAAGTCCGATTATGAATATCATCATATTTTTGTTGATAGGATTTGCTATGGGAAGCGGCGTAATTATGTCGCGCNANTTTGGCGAAAAAGACTACGCTACGCTCAAAAAGGTAATGGGTAGCGCGCTCGTCATAGGNATGATATTNACGCTCGTACTTTCCGCATTGAGCATAGGTCTATCGCGCCCGTTTTTGAAATTACTCAATACACAAGAAAGCCTTATTGACGGAGCGGATAATTATCTNAAAATNGTCTTTGCAGGCGCGGTATTCACTTATTTATACAACTTTTACTGCTTTGCAGTACGCGCNGTCGGNGANAGTTANACNCCGCTTATTTTCCTTTTNGCGTCGGTAATNATCAACGGNATTCTNGACGTACTTTTNGTCGTCGTTTTCAAATGGGGAATAGAGGGAACTGCGCTNGCGACCGTGCTTGCGCAAATGCTTTCGAGTATTCTTTGCATNATNTANACAAATNGAAAATTCGAGTTGNTAANGCTCAAAAAATCCGACTTGAAAGTCGACGGCAAAATCGTATGGGAAATCACTTCCTATTCGCTTTCTATGTCCTTGCAACAAGTNTTCGTCTACGTAGGNAGACTTGCGATACAAGGTCTTGTCAATACNTATCCCGAAAACGTCGTCGCNGGNGTGAATTCGGGTACGCGACTTGANGCGCTTTTGCAGACNCCAATGCGCGGATATACCAACGCTTTGACGACCTACACTGCGCAGAATTTGGGCGCGAAGAAGTACAAGAGGGTGATAGAGGGATACAAGGCAAGTTGGATTGTCGCCGCTATCGTCGGAGTGTTGTCAACGCTCGTGACAGTATTCTTGGCGGAAAGTATGGTCAAACTATTTGATAGCAACGCCGAAGTCATATCGGCGGGCAAGGGTTATTTGGTGGACATCGGTTGGGGATATATGCTGATGTGCATAATCGTGCAAAGTCAGGCGGTATTCAAAGGTATCGGTATGCTCAAAACCTTCGTCGTGTCCACGCTCATTTCGATAATTTTCAGAATAGGACTATCATATCTTTTCGAGCATTTTTGGGGACTTCAAGGTATGTTCTGGGCGCCCACGGCAAGTTGGGTAGTAGGTTCTTCTTACTGTCTTATCGCTATGCTTATCGCATACCGCAAAATCCTATTGCCTTTGGCAAGGACGGAATATGACTTCAATTCGTGAAATTCTCTTGCGCTCGCGCGTTTTTTATAGTAATATATAATTATATAAATATGCTGCGCAAGGGATTACAATGAAGACTTTAAGAGTAAATTTAGGCGAAAACAGTTACGATATACTTATCGGCACGAATACGTTGTCGCAAATAGGCAAGTACGTTGAGAGTAAAGGCGGAAAAGTCTTTATCATCAGCGATACCAACGTCGCGCCGATTTTTGCGAATACGGTAATGGACAGCCTTTGGGAAAAAGGGTATGATTGCAAACTTATGGTTTTGCCGGCAGGCGAACCTACGAAGAGCATAAATTCCATTACGCCGATTTATTCTTCAATGCTCGAATTCAATCTCACTCGCAAAGACTTGATTATTACTTTGGGCGGCGGCGTAATAGGCGATTTGGGCGGTTTCGTCGCTTCGACTTATTTGAGAGGAGTGGACTTTGTGCAAGTGCCGACTTCGCTTCTTGCGCAGGTGGATAGTTCCGTCGGCGGAAAAGTAGCGGTAGATTTGCCCGAGGGTAAAAATCTAGTGGGCAGTTTCTATCAGCCGAAACTCGTGTTTATCGACGTTGCCGCGCTTGAAGATTTGCCCGACGCTTACTATATCGACGGTATGGCGGAAGTAATCAAATACGGCTGTATCAAGGACGAAAGTCTTTTCAATCTTCTCGAAGGCATAAAGTCAAGAGAAGAGTTTATGCAAAGAGCGGAAGAGATTATATATACATGTTGCGACATCAAGCGCAAGGTCGTCGAGGTGGATGAGAAGGACAACGGCGAGAGAATGTTGCTCAACTTCGGTCACACCTACGGACACGCTATCGAGAAGTATTATAATTTCACAGGTTATTCGCACGGACAAGCCGTCGCAATCGGTATGGTATTTATCAGCGCGATAAGCGAAAAGTTGGGACAGACCGAAAAGGGTACTACCTCAAGAATCGTCAAAATATTACAGCAATACGGCTTGCCGATAGAAGACAAAGTACAGCCCAAAGACGTCATCTCGGCTATACTCAACGACAAGAAGAATTTCGGCAAGACTTTGCGCGTCGTGTTGTTGGAGAAGATAGGCAAGAGTTTCACTTATCCGACGAGCGCAGAGTATTTTTTGAATAAATAGGATTGGATATGCAAGACAAAAGCGTAATGGAAATCACGCCTGCCAAACTTCAAGGCAAGGTCATTATACCGCCCTCAAAGAGCGTAGCGCACAGAGCGATAATATGCGCTTCTCTTGCCGTCGGTGAAAGCGTAATTTCAAATATATCCTTTTCCGAAGATATAAAGGCGACGATAGAGTGTATGCGCTCTTTGGGCGCAAATATAGTCGAGCAAGGCAATTCGTTGAGAATTAGCGGTTGTTCAGACAAAATCAATACTGACATCAAATTCGACTGCATTGAGTCGGGATCTACTTTGAGATTTATGGTTGCTATCGCTTTGGCGAAGAATTGCGGACAAAATCATTTCGTCGGTAGAGGTAAGTTGGGGACGCGTCCTTTGAACGTATACGAAAAGATTTGCAAAGAGCAAAATATATCTTACGTCAACGACAGCGCAAGCAACGCCGATAATCTTCTCGATTTGAAAGTAAAAGGTCAGTTGAAGAGCGGAATATTCGCAGTACAAGGCAACGTCAGTTCGCAATTCATCACAGGACTTATGTTCGCATTGCCTATACTTGACGGCGACAGCGAGATAGTGATTGAGGGCGAGTTGCAATCCAAAGGCTATTTGGATTTGACGCTCTCGGCTCTTAAAGAATTCGGCATAGAAATTGTCAACGAGAATTACGAGAGATTCGTAATTAAGGGCGGACAAAAGTATATAGCAAAAGACTATACCGTCGAGGGAGATTGGTCGCAAGCGGCTTTTTACGAAGTGGCGAATTATCTTGGAAACGACGTGCAAATGCTGGGCTTGAATATGGAAAGCGAGCAAGGCGACAAGGTAATAGTCGACTTTATCAAGAGATTGAGAGAAGCGGACAGCGGACAAACGCTAGTGTTCGACGGAAGCGACTGTCCCGATATTATTCCTGCGTTTGCGCTAGCGTGCTGTCTTAGAAAGGGCAAGAGCGAGATAGTCAACGTATCGAGATTGAGAATTAAAGAGTGCGACAGATTGAGCGCAACGGTGGCTGAACTCAAAAAGCTGGGAGCGAATATCGAGGATAAAGAAGACGCTATGTCCATTGTCGGCGTAGAGGAATTGCAAGGAGCAGACGTAGAGACGTACAACGACCATAGAATGGCNATGANGCTTGCGATAGCGACGACNAGGGNGAACGGNAAAGTAANGTTNAGTAATTATAAATGCGTGTCCAAGTCGTATCCCAACTTTTTCGAGGANTACAATTCNTTGGGCGGAAAGACGGAAATCATAAANAAATAGATAGAANACGGAGGAGCAAATGAGCGCAGTTTGGGGAGATAAAATAAAGATAACTATTTTCGGCGAATCGCANAGCGAGGCAATAGGCGTCGTAATTGACAACTTGCCGTCNGGTATAGAACTNGACTTTGACGAAATCAAAAGAGAAATGGCAAGAAGAGCACCCAANGGCGGAGANTTTTCCACGCCGAGAAAGGAGAGCGACGAGGTGGAAATCGTCAGCGGNTATTTTGACGGCAANACTACGGGTACGCCTCTTTGCGGTATTATTCGCAATACCAATACNAAATCCAAAGACTACTCGTTGCTCAAAGACGTATTCAGACCTGGNCACAGCGACTACGGCTATTACCTCAAAAGCGAGGGCAACAACGACTATCGCGGAGGCGGTCACTCTTCGGGTAGGCTTACCGCGCCGTTGGTATTCTGCGGAGCGATTTGCAAGCAACTTTTGAGANANAAAGGNATATCNATCGGCAGTCATATTCAATCCATTGCCGACGTCAAAGACAACTCTTTCGGCNTAGNNNTTGACGGCAGTCAACTTGAAAANCTCAGCAAAGANGTATTTCCGCTTTTGNATAAGAGCAAGTTTGAGNATATGCGCAAGATTATTNCGGANGCTAAGGAGCAAGGCGACAGCGTAGGCGGAGTGATTGAGTGCGCAGTCAGCGGACTTCAAGGCGGTGTCGGNGANCCTTTCTTTGACAGTATCGAATCNCGTTTGGCAAGTTTGCTTTTCAGCGTNCCGGCNGTCAAGGGCGTGCAGTTNGGCAAAGGCTATNAACTCACAACGATGAAAGGTAGCGAGGCGAACGACCCGTTTGAATTTGTAGACGGGAAGGTAGTGACGAAGACCAACAACAACGGCGGNATTTTNGGCGGTATTTCCACGGGTATGCCGATAGTATTCAACGTCGCAATCAAGCCGACNGCGTCNATATTCAAAGAGCANGANAGNATCAATATAAAGACNAAAGAGAATACTCGNNTGACAATACAAGGCAGACACGATTCGTGCATCGTAGTGCGNGCAGTTCCCGTAATCGAAGCGGTNGCNGCAATAGCGATATACGATTTTTTAAGATAAAGGTAGAAAATGGACAGACTTGAANAATTGCGAAATCAAATAGACGTAATAGACAAAGATATCGTCGCTCTTTTCGAGAAAAGAATGGCGGTAGTNCTTGGCGTTGCTGAGTACAAGAAAGAGCATAAGACGAACGTCTTGCAGACTTCGCGCGAAGAGCAGGTTTTGCAAAAGGCNGTNGACAATTTGTCNAATAAAGAGTACNCCGACGCGGTNAAGCAAATTATGATAGAAATAATGGGCGTAAGCAAAGATTTGCAAAGAAGGAAAGGCGCAGGCGATAGCGTAATGCTCAAAGGCTATCANAGAAAACCGCTNGATTATAATGCGAAAAAGGGCTATTACGGNGANAGAGGTTCAAANTCCGAAAAGGCTATGATAGACTTTTTCGGNAATGACGACGGCGAGAANTTNCAGACTTTTGANGAAGTNTTCAAGGCTCTTAAAGACGGTAAAATCGAATACGGCGTTTTGCCGATAGAAAATTCCTCNACGGGAGCAATCACCGAAGTCTACGACTTGCTNAGAAAGTACGATTACTTCATNGTNGGCGAGCAATGGGTAGGNATAAATCATTGTTTGCTCGGCATAGAGGGAAGCNGTATCGAGGATATAAAGGAAGTATATTCTCACCCTCAGGCTATCACTCAAAGCGACGGATTTTTGGCGACTCGCGATTGGAAGATNATNCCTTACAAATCTACCGCGTCGTCGGCAAAACTTGTCGCCGAAACTGCGGATAAGAGCAAAGGCGCGATAGCGTCCGAGCGTAACGCGGAACTATACGGATTGAAAATTCTCAAATCGGGAATCCAGTCGCAGTACTGCAACTGTACCCGTTTCGTCGTCGTTTCCAAATATCTTTTGGACAGCGAGGAAAGCGACAAGACAAGCATAGTTTTCGCTTTGAATTCCACGCCGGGGGCGCTCTTTAATTCGTTGAAGTATTTTGCTAAAAACAATATCAATCTTATCAACATAGAGTCGCGACCCGTCGAGAATTCGCCTGAGAGTTATTATTTCTATACGGATTTGGAATTTCCGTGCAACTCGCCAAAACTCACTGAGGCGCTCGAATACGTCAATAGTGTGTCGGACTTCTTTGAGATTTTAGGCGAGTATAAGAAAGGTTGCGTCGTACTGGGTACGAAAAAGGACTAATCGGAGGGGATATGAAGTATTGCGTTATCGGAGAAAAACTGACACATTCAATGTCGCCTCAAATCCACAATGAATATTTTGACTATTACGAAATCAAAAATTGTAGTTACGAAATCAAGCAAATTCCTATGCAAGATATGCTTGACGATTGCAAGGAGACTTTGCTCTCTTACGACGGTATGAACGTGACCGTTCCGTACAAAGAAAAAGTTATCAAGTATTTATCCGGCATATCCGACGAGGCGAAAAGCATAGGCGCGGTCAATACTATCGTCAACAAGGACGGCAAGCTTTACGGCTACAATACCGACCCGTACGGCTTTGAGGAATTGCTCAAAGTAAATTCCGTAAAGATAGACGGCGCTTGTTTTGTCATTTTGGGCAGTGGCGGAGCGTGCAAATCGGTGAGATATATTCTCAAAGAGCGTGGCGCAAAGTCGGTTGTCGTCGCTACTCGAGATGAGGAAAAGGGCAAGAGCGAAGGTTATATCAGCTATGACGCGCTCAAAGAATATAAAGCCGACGTCTTGGTCAATACTACGCCGGTCGGCATGTATCCCAACGTGGACGGCTGTCCGGTGAGCGAGGATATTATATCAAACTTCGATACCATCGTGGATATAATCTATAATCCCGTCTACACAAAGTTATTGCAAAGCGCGGTAAAACTCGGTAAGAAAGCCGTTGGCGGTATGTATATGCTCGTTGCGCAGGCAATGAAGTCGCAAGAGATTTGGAACGACAAAGTGACTGACGCTGCGTTGACGAAGAAAATATACAATAATCTTATGAAAGAATACTTTGTCAAAAACGGCGGAAATATCTATCTTACAGGTATAATGTCGTGCGGAAAGACTTCAAAAGGTAAAAAAGTCGCGAAAGAACTCAATTGGAAATTTGTCGACGCNGACAAGTATATTGAAGAAATATCGGGCGAAAGCATTCCGCAGATGTTTGAAAAGGGCGAAGATTATTTNAGAAGNTGGGANTCNAAGGCTATGTATGANCTNTCTCAAAGAAAAANTTCTNGTTGTCGCNACCGGCGGCGGNGTAATTCTAAAAGACGTCAACGTNAGCGCAATGAAACTGAGCGGTATAAACGTGCTTATNGAGCGCAATATCGACGATATCGTGGCGAGCGTAAANACGNCCACAAGACCGCTTCTTAAAGACGGAGCTGATAAGTTGAGAAAGATTTATAGCGANAGAAAGGATAGATATTACGGNTCGTGCGACGTTGTGATAAAAAGTCACGAGAACGATATGTACAAAACCGTCAANGAAATAACANATNTAATTTTGCCGGATTTATTAAAGAAATTATCATAGGGAGCGAAAGTATGAAAAAGATAATGGTCATCAACGGCGTAAATCTCAATATGCTCGGNATNAGAGAAAAGAATATTTACGGAAGCGCGACNTACGAGGGACTTTGCGAGTATATNCGCTTGAGTAGCAAAGANATGCAAGTNAATCTCGAATTTTTNCAATCNAATCACGAGGGCGCAATNGTCGATTGTATGCAAAANTGTTATTTNGACGGCTATGACGGCATTGTGATTAACCCNGGCGCGCATACGCATTANNNTTACGCNCTNTANGANGCAATCAAGTCAATNGCGCCAATNCCCGTCGTNGAAGTTCATATCTCGGATATTCANTCGAGAGAAGAATTCCGCANAGTATCNGTNACCGCGCCCGCTTGNATAGCGCAAATATCNGGCAAGGGNTTTGACGGCTACGTCGAGGCNGTNAAAATGCTCGTAGAAAGGAAGTAAGTCCTATGAAAGAAGATAAAGTAGTTACAATAGTNGGTTTNGGCGTGGTAGGCGGTTCTTACGCAATCGCGCTGTCAAAGAANGGATATACGGTCTACGGNGTGAATAGNTCNGNCGAGGGCTTGGAATTNGCGCTNTCTTGCGGAGCNATNAAAGANGGCGCGCATACGCCTGAAAAGTTCTTTGAAAAAAGCGATATAATAATTATCGCGCTTTATCCCAACCANATTGTNGANTATCTTAAAAAGTACGGCAAATATATNAAAGANGGNTGTCTTGTCAGCGACGTTGCNGGCATNAAGAGNCATTTTGTNGACGATATAAANGCCGTNATGCNAAAGGGAAGCGAGTTTTTNTTCTGNCATCCNATGGCNGGNAGAGAAAAGCGNGGNTTTAAGTACGCNGACGATAAAGTCTTGCAGGGNGCNAATTTCTTGATTGTGAAGACNGANAATACCACNCTAAGACGCAATTGAGAGAATGACGAAACTTGTCAAGACAATNGGCTTTGGCGAAGTCAAAGCGATAGACGTGGCGACGCACGATAAAGTNATAGCGTACACNTCTCAACTTCCGCACGCAATCGCCGTNTCTTTGATAAACAGCGACGANGAGAATAGCGAAACGGCAAGTTTNATNGGAGANTCNTATCGCGACCTCACTAGAATAGCAAATATCAACGAGGATTTGTGGTCGGAACTATTCTTGGGTAATAAACAAAATTTNATTTCCACAATATCCGCTTTTGAAGAGCAATTNTCGACGTTGAAGAATGCGATAGAGAATGACGACGAAGANNCGCTTAAAGGACTTTTTGTCAAGTCTACNAAGAGAAGAATAAACTTAGAAAAGAAAAAATAGNNCTTGAACATTGTTCAATAATTTTAATTAAAATTTATACCGCGAAAGTAATCGCGGTATTTTTATTATTCAGTGTTGATTTATNNNTAATTGAACAATGTTCAATANAAAAATTCACACTTAAATTTACCTAAAANTTGATAGAATAAGATAAAAAGTTTGACATANTATTTTTATGTATGTTATTATTTATGTGCTTATTTATATTAAGAATNGGCGCAAACAAATTAAAGGATAAGTGAAATGGCTGAAAACAATAAAATGGACGATTTGTCCAACGCTACAGTACATATAGAAAAAGTCACGACTGAAGACGGAAAAGTGCTTATCAAAAAGACGATTGTCAAGAANGTCGTCAAGGCAGCCGACGGAACGACTAAGCCGGCTGAGCCGACTGTTGCAACGCAAGAAGATAAGTCTATTGAGCAAGTCGCGAAAGACGAGCCAAAGCAAATTCAAGTCGANGTTAANCAAGANCAAGTCAAAGAGGNNAANCCTCANATTGANGAAAAGCCCGCTCAACCTGTTTNGGANGTAAAACCTGCCGAAGAGGTTTCGCAACCTGTCGAGAAGGTCGAAAAAGAAGAAGTCAAGGAAGAAANCCCCGTTGAANCAANANCGACGGAAGAGAAAGCGGTAGAAGAAAAGCCGGTAGACGAGAAGAANGCCGACGTNAANGAAGAGGTCAAAGAAGACAAGAAAGAAAAGTCCGAAGACAAATCTAAGGACAAGAAAAAGAAGTCGGAAGAGAAGAAGTCTAAGAAAGAGGCGAAAAAGGCTGAAAAGGAAAATATCGCCGCAGACAAGAATGAAGACGAGGAGAAGGAATCCAAGAAGTTGGAGGCTCAACGCAAGAAACAAGAAGCTAAGGAGCAAAAGTCGGCTATCAAAGAGAAGTTGAAAGTTTTGAGAAGCACGCCTTTCGTCAACTTTGAGGCAACCGCTGAGGACGGACTAAACGATTCCCAAATCGAGGAAAGAGAGTTGCGCGGAATGGTAAACAAGACGGACAATTCAATTTCCAAGTCTTATTTGCAAATTTTCGTGTCGAATATATTCACATTGTTCAACCTCGTAAATATCTTTTTGGCGTGTCTGATGATTATCTTCAACGGACAAATCAAAAATATGCTTTTCGCAGGAATAGCGATGGTCAACCTTGTCATCGGTATTATCCAAGAAATCAGATCCAAAAGGGCGTTGGATAAACTTTCTTTGGTGTCCGCGCCGTCTATCGAAGTCGTCCGCAACGGGCAGGTAATAGAAATATCCACCGATAAAATAGTAATCGACGATATAATCATTCTCAAACAAGGCAGCCAAATTCCTACCGACTGTATAGTCGTAGGCGGAGAGTGCGAAGCAAACGAATCTTTGCTCACCGGCGAACAGGATGATATACACAAAGGATACGGCGATCAGCTTATGTCGGGTAGTTTCGTTCAGTCGGGTAAGTGCAGAGCAAGAGTAATCGCCGTAGGCGAAGATACTTACGCATCCAAACTTATGAGCGAAGCAAAGAAGTTCAAGAAGTCCAAATCCGAACTGATGCGTTCGATAAACTGGATTATCAGAATAGCGACGATTATTATCTTCCCGCTCGGAACTTTGCTTTTCTTTACGAATATGAAACTTGCTACAAGCACTTCAAGCGCAGTCACGAGCACCGTATCTTCGGTCATCGGTATGATACCGGAAGGCTTGTTGATGCTCACTTCCGTAGCGTTGGCGCTCGGTATCGTAAGACTTGCCAAAAAACGTACTCTTGTGCAAGATCTTTATTCAATCGAGGCGTTGGCGAGAGTTGACGTGCTTTGTCTTGACAAGACGGGTACGATAACCGAAGGCACGATGCAAGTAGAAAGCGTGCACGTTTATTCGTCAAAGTTCGGTTCTCCGGATGACATAATGGCGAATATAGTAAAGGCGCTCGGCACAAACAACGCTACTTTCGAGGCGTGCGCAGAATATTTCTCATCCAATGAAAATTATAAAGTATCAAAACTTATGCCGTTCTCTTCGGCAAGAAAGTGGAGCGGAGTTACGTTTGACGAACAAGGCACGTTTATCGTAGGCGCTCCCGAGTTCGTACTCAAAGAAAGATATTCGGCAGTAGAGCGTAACGTCAACGAGTACGCAATGGAAGGATACAGAGTACTTGTGCTTGTATGCACGCCCGAAGTGCTTCAAGACGGAGCAATGGACGTTCAAAATATGGAACTTGTTGCGCTCATAGTATTGAGCGACAAGATAAGAAGTACGGCGCAAGCTACGTTCGAGTATTTCGAACAGCAAGGCGTAGAGCTCAAAGTAATCTCGGGCGATAATCCGCTTACGGTATCAAAAGTTGCCGAAAGAGCGGGCATGAAAAATGCTGAGAAATACGTCGACGCGTCGGTCGATTTGGATACTCCCGAAAAGATATACGAAGCGGTAGACAAATATACGGTATTCGGCAGAGTTACGCCTTCTCAGAAAAAGGAACTCGTCGCTGCGCTCAAATCGCGCGGACATACGGTCGGTATGACTGGCGACGGCGTAAACGACGTTATGGCGCTCAAAGAAGCCGATTGCTCGATTGCAATGGCGAGCGGTTCTGACGCAAGCAGAAACGTGGCGCAACTCGTATTGCTCGACAGCGACTTCTCGTCATTACCTAGCGTAGTGAGCGAGGGTAGAAGAGTTATCAACAACATCGAAAGAGCGTCTTCGCTCTTCTTGGTAAAGACGACGTTCAGCGCGGTACTCTCGCTATTGTTGATAATTTTCCAATTATCGGCATATCCGTTCGAGCCAATTCAGCTTACGCTTATCAATACGTTGTTCGTAGGTATACCGTCCTTCATCTTGGCGTTAGAGCCGAACGATAGAAGAGTCAAGGGCAAGTTCCTGAGCAAAGTCTTCCAGCGAGCCTTACCGGCAGGACTTACGGTTGCATTCGCTATAATCCTAGTGTGCGTAATGTATAAAGACGAGGGATTCGACTTCTCG
Source organism: Clostridiales bacterium (assembly GCA_014799645.1). GTDB lineage: Bacteria > Bacillota > Clostridia > Christensenellales > UBA3700 > RACS-045. Next base: position 31,673 of record JAAVHQ010000026.1, read on the forward strand.
CTACAAATATCCACAATGAGCGTATTTATCACGGCGGCGGTATCCTTCATAGTCCTCGTACAAGTATGTATGCCATACACCAAAGACAAAATCTTTATGTTGGCGCTTTTGTTGGTAGCGTTCTTGTTCGTGGTATTCAACGGTTTCTTACGCGAAAAATTCTCGCTCGTTACGCTCCATCAAGATATGATGGTAAAACTTGTGATAATTATCGTATGTATTATCCCGATAATGGCGTTCATGCGTGTGGAGATAGAAGCGTTCAAAGCGCTGTTCAAGGAAACGGGCGGCTTTATCAAGAAAGAAAAAGACAAGGCGAAGAACTTCTTCAACCGTTTTGACAACAAATAAAAACAAATTTTGAATATATAAAGGAGTAACTTTCAATGACTAATGAAAAAGTGTTGGTAATCGATTTCGGCGGACAATACAATCAGCTTATCGCAAGACGCGTCAGAGAACTCAACGTTTACTGCGAAATGTATCCCTATACGATAAGTTTAGAGAAGATTAAAAGTCTTAATCCTATCGGTATCATATTCACGGGCGGACCGAATAGCGTGTACGACGACGGCGCTCCCCGTATTGACAAAGGTATATTCGAGTTGGGTATTCCCGTACTCGGTATCTGCTATGGCGCTCAACTCATCGCCTATACTCTCGGCGGAAAAGTAGAGAAAGCAAGTACGAGAGAGTACGGTAAAAAGGAAGCGACTTACGATACGAACAGTTTGCTTTTCAAAGATTTGAAAAAGAAAAACGTATGTTGGATGAGCCACACCGACCAAATAACGGAATTGCCGCAAGGCTTCAAGTCCATTGCTTATACCGACACTTGCAAGGTCACGGCTTTTGAGAACGTGGAGAAGAGAATTTACGGTATGCAATATCACCCCGAAGTTCAGCACACGATTCAAGGCTTGGATATGCTCAAAAACTTCCTTTACAACGTAGTAAACGCAAAGGGCGATTGGACGATGTCCAACTTTGTCACAAAGTCGGTCGCGGAGCTCAAAGCCAAAATCGGCGACAAGAAAGTACTTTGCGCATTCAGCGGCGGCGTAGACTCTGCGGTTGCGGCAACTCTTATCCACAAGGCAGTCGGCGACCAACTTACTTGTATCTTCGTTGACCACGGTCTTTTGAGAAAGAACGAGGCCAAAGAGGTAATGAAAGTCTTCAAAGAAGATATGGGTATGAACGTCATACTCGCTGACGCGTCGGAGAGATTCCTCAAAAAGTTGCAGGGCGTGAAAGAGCCTGAAAAGAAGAGAAAGATTATCGGCAAAGAATTCATTGACGTATTCGAAGTTGAGGCAAAGAAAATCGGCGCGGTCGACTATCTCGTGCAAGGTACGATTTATCCCGACGTTATCGAATCGGGTCTTGGCAGCAGCGCGGTAATAAAGTCGCACCACAACGTGGGCGGATTGCCTAGCGTAGTCAACTTCAAAGAGATTGTCGAGCCATTGAGAGATTTGTTCAAAGACGAAGTAAGAAAGGTAGGTTTCGAACTCGGACTTCCTCACGACGTCGTAATGCGTCAGCCGTTCCCAGGACCTGGACTTGCAATAAGAATTATCGGCAATATCACCAAAAAGAAGTTGGAAATATTGAGAGATGCGGACTACATTTTCAGAGAAGAGGTCAAACTTAACGGACTTTCCGAAGAGATTTGGCAGTATTTTGCCGTACTTACCAATATGCGTAGCGTAGGCGTAATGGGCGATTGCCGCACATACGATTACACTTTGGTATTGAGAGCGGTTACTTCGGTCGACGCAATGACAGCCGATTGGGCAAGAATTCCGTCCGACGTACTCGAAAAGATTTCTACGAGAATAGTCAACGAAGTTTCGCATATCAACAGAGTGGTTTACGACATCACGTCAAAGCCGCCGGCAACGATCGAGTGGGAATGATGTTCGACTCGAAAGTAATCTAGGCAAATCTAAAACGTATCTTTTCCGCCGAAAAAACATTTTTTTCGCGCGCCATCGTACATCCAGTACGGGGCGGTTCAAAAAATGCAATTCGACAAAAAATCTAACATTTTATTTTTTGCCTATCTACTTTCTCGCCGAACTTAGGTAATATAAATAAAATCAAAAAAAAGAAAGTAAATATAATATCAATAATATAAAGTATATTCGCGAAAGCGGAAGGAGTATATAATGTTAACAGCAATAGTAGGTATCAACTGGGGTGACGAAGGCAAAGGCAGAATGGTAGACCTTGTGTCGAGCGATTACGACGTTGTCGTAAGGTATCAAGGCGGTAACAACGCAGGTCACACGGTAATAAATCATCTTGGCAAGTTTATTCTCAACCTCATACCGTCGGGTATTTTGCGTCCCGAAGTCGTCAACGTAATGGGCAACGGTATGGTAATTGATATGCAACACCTTGTCGGCGAAATGGGCAGACTTATGGAGAAGGGAGTAAAGATTACCCCCGACAATCTCAAAATCAGTTCGAGAGCGGTTATTTGTATGCCTTACCACGTTAGACAAGACTGTTTGGAAGAGGACAGATTAGGCGACGCGAAGTACGGCTCGACAAGAAGAGGTATCGCGCCTGTCTATGGCGATAAGTACCTCAAAAAGATAATAATGATGGGCGACCTTTTCCATCCGGAGGCTTTGAGAAAGAGAATCGAAGGTATCGTAGAGTGGAAGAATTTGTTTATCGAGAAGGCTTACGGCTCGAATAAAATCGAAGTGGACGAGATAATGAATTGGCTTGAAGAGTATGGCAACAAACTCAAACCGTTTGTTTGCAACACGGGCGAGTTCTTGGACGAGAGCCTCAAAGCGGGCAAGAAAGTTGTTTTCGAGGCTCAGTTGGGCGCATTGAGAGATATCGACTTCGGTATCAATCCTTATACTTCGTCTTCCAACACAATCGCCGCTTACGCACCAATCGGCGCAGGTATTCCCAAATACAGACTTGACAACGTATTCGGCATCATGAAAGCGTATAGTTCTTGCGTAGGCGAAGGACCTTTCACCGTCGAGATGTTCGGCGCGGAAGCTGAAGAATTAAGACAAGCGGGCGGAGAATACGGCGCGGCTACGGGCAGACCGAGAAGAGTAGGCGCATTCGACGTAGTCGCTTCCAAGTACGGCGTTGAAATGCAAGGCGCATCCGAACTTGCGTTGACAAAACTTGACGTACTTTCCTATATGAAAAAGATCCCTGTATGCGTAGCGTACAAGGTAGGCGACAAGACCACGACGAGTTTCCCAAGCGGAGAGGATTTGAGAATTGCGACCCCGATATTTGAATATATGGACGGTTGGAATTGCGATATATCTTCTTGCAGAAAGCCGAGCGATTTGCCAAAGCAAGCGTTGGATTACATACAGTATCTCGAAAAGGCAGTCGGCTGTCCGATTACCTACGTTTCTGTCGGCGCGGAGAGAGAAGAGTACGTCGTAATGAAGGAAAGCAAGATAAAATAATATTGATATAAATATAAGTAAATATAAATAAGGAAATATAAAATGAAAATCAATAAAAACTTTTTAGATTTGAAAGACAGCTATTTGTTTTCCACGGTAGCCAAGAAAATCAAGGCTTATCAAGAGCAAAACCCGGGCGTTGAGATTTACAGACTCGGTATAGGCGACGTTACTATGCCGCTCGTTCCTGCGGTAATCAAGGCTATTCACGACGCTACCGACGAGATGGCTCAAAAGTCTACTTTCAGAGGCTACGGTCCTGAGCAAGGTTACGACTTTTTGAGAGAGGAGATAGCGAAGTATTATCAGCGTACAAAAAAAGTAACGCTCGATATGGACGAGATTTTTATCAGCGACGGAGCAAAGAGCGATTTGGGTAATATCCTCGACATCCTTGACCCGAGCAACAAAGTTTTGATACCCGATCCGGTATATCCTGCGTACGTTGACACCAACGTAATGGCGGGAAGAAAAATTGACACCGCAGAAGGCAATCAATCCAATTCGTTCAAGCCTATGCCCGACAAGAATTATAAGGCTGATATTATCTATCTTTGCTCGCCGAACAACCCGACGGGCGCGGTATACACGCATGCGGAACTCAAAGCGTGGGTCGACTATGCCAACGAGTGCAAGGCTTTGATAATCTTCGATTCGGCGTACGAAGCGTTTGTCGGCGACCCGACTTTGCCGAGAAGTATTTTTGAGATTGAGGGCGCGAGAACTTGCGCAATAGAATTCTGTTCATTCTCAAAGACGGCTGGTTTCACGGGTACGAGATGCGGATACACGGTTGTTCCTAAGGAGTTGGTTTTCGATAATACGAAGTTGAATTCGCTTTGGAATAGACGTCAATGTACAAAGTTCAACGGCGTACCTTACATAATCCAAAAGGGCGCGCAAGCGGTATTCTCTGAAGAGGGCTTCAAGCAGATAATGGAAAATATCGCGTACTACAAAGAGAACGCGCGCATTATCCACGAAGGTTTGGAGAAGAAAGGAATATGGCATATCGGCGGAATCAATTCCCCGTATATTTGGCTCAAATGTCCGAACGGAATGACGTCGTGGGAATACTTTGACCATTTGCTCACAAAGGCAAACGTAGTCGGCACTCCGGGCGCAGGTTTTGGCAATATGGGCGAGGGATATTTCAGATTGACGGCTTTCGGCGATAGAGAAAAGACAATCGAGGCAGTAAAGAGAATTATCGCTCTTTCCTAATAAATAATAGAGTATGGCAAAGAAATTCGACGAAAAGCAAATCGCGGATATACTCGCGAAGTTGGAAGTTATGCACCCGAATGCCGAGTGCGAACTCGTCTATTCGTCGCCTTTCGAGTTGCTTGTCGCGGTAATCTTGTCCGCTCAATGCACGGATAAGCGCGTCAATCAAGTGACTGAAAAACTTTTCAAGGTATACAACACGCCGTTGCAATTCGCGCAGTTGTCCGAAGAGGAATTGTCAGGGTATATCTACACCTGCGGATTTTATCGCAACAAAGCCAAGAATATCATTTCCGCAAGTCAAGATATTGTGACCAAATTCGGCGGAGAAGTTCCGAGCGATATAGAAAGTCTTATGACATTGGCAGGAGTAGGCAAAAAGACCGCCAACGTCGTATATTCGGTCGCTTTCGGCGGACAGGCCATTGCCGTCGATACTCACGTCTTGCGACTTAGCAATAGGATAGGTTTTTGCGACAGCGACGACCCTCTCAAAGTGGAAAAAGCGCTTATGCAAATTCTTCCCAAAGATGTGTGGGCGCACGCTCATCATCTATTGATACATCACGGCAGATACACTTGCTCGGCAAGAAATCCGCAATGCGCCGACTGTCTTATCAGCGAGCATTGTAGACATTTTAACGGTAAATAACAGTATAGGAGATAAATATATGAACACGCTTTTGAAGATTTACGAAGTTGCTCCAAAAGTAAAAAAATACGTCGTACATACGCCTACGGTATCAAAGCACTGTCTTCCGGGACAGTTCGTCATCGTTATCGTAGAAGAGGGCGGAGAGAGAGTTCCGTTCACGATTTGCGATTACGACAGAGAGGCGGAGACGATAACTCTTCTCGTGCAAGAAGTAGGCTATTCCACTCACAAAATGGCTTTGCTCAAAGAGGGCGACAGTCTTTTCGCGTTGGTAGGTCCTTTGGGCAATCCGACAGATTTGGACGAATACGAAAATCTCGTTTTGGTAGGCGGCGGTATCGGTTGCGCGGTCATCTATCCGCAAGCCAAGTTGCGTAAACAAAAAGGCTTGAAGAGCGACGTCATTATGGGCGCAAGAACCAAAGATTTGCTCTTTGACATTGAAGAATTCAAGGCGAATAGCGAGCACGTTTATATATCCACCGACGACGGCTCTTTGGGTACGAAAGGCTTTGTCACGACCGTACTTCAAGAGAGAATTGACGCAGGCGACAAGATTGATTGCGTACTCGTCGTAGGTCCTATGATTATGATGAAAAACGTCAGCGAACTTACTCGCAAGTACAATATTCCCACTGTCGTATCTATGAACACGATAATGGTCGACGGCACGGGAATGTGCGGAGGTTGCAGACTTACCGTAGGCGGAGAAACCAAGTACGCTTGCGTAGACGGACCTGAATTTGACGGACACGCAGTCAACTTTGACGAGGCTATGACGAGAAGTAAATTCTATCGCGAGCACGAGCAAAAATGTAATTTGAGAGGTTGATACTATGAACAATTCACCGAGAAATAAGACCAAGCACCAATCGGCGCAAGAGAGAATAAAGAATTTTGAGGAAGTAAACTTAGGCTTTGACGACGCTTTAATGGCGGAAGAGGCAAGCAGATGTATCAACTGCAAGAATGCTCCTTGCCGTACGGGTTGTCCCGTCGGTATCAATATCCCCGCGTTTATCAAATGCTTGACGGAGAACGATAAAGACGGCGCGCTTGACGTAATCAGTCAATCGTCGCTTTTGCCCGCAATTTGCGGAAGAGTATGTCCGCAAGAGAATCAATGCGAGGGCAAATGTATCAGAAGAGCGAAGTTGGGCGGTAGCGTAGCAATCGGCGCGTTGGAAAGATACGTCGGCGACTACGGCTTGAAAAAGGGTACGGCTGACCTCAAAGCGCCTGAGTGGAACGGCAAAAAAGTTGCGGTAATCGGTAGCGGTCCGGCAGGTCTTGCTTGCGCGGCTGACTGCGCTTTGGCAGGATTTAAGGTCACGATATTCGAGGCATTCCACAAAGCGGGCGGCGTGCTCGTATATGGCATTCCCGAATTCAGACTTCCCAAAGAAGAAGTCGTTGAAAAGGAAATTGCAAAGCTCAAAGCCTTGGGCGTGGAAATAAGACTTAATACGGTAGTCGGCAAAGCCATTACCTTTGAGGAGTTGCAAGCGGAATATGACGCAATATTTATCGGCACGGGCGCAGGACTTCCTATGTTTATGAATATCAAGGGCGAGAACCTCAACGGCGTTTCTTCCGCCAACGAACTTTTGACTAGGGTCAACTTAATGCAAGCCTATAAAGAAGACGCTATCACTCCCGTATATTGCGGAAAGTCGGTAGCAGTCATCGGCGCGGGCAACGTCGCAATGGACGCGGCTCGTACCGCTAAGAGAATAGGCGGCGGAGAAGTGTACATAATATATCGCAGAGGCAGAGAAGAAATGCCTGCGAGAGCGGAAGAGATTGAGCACGCTGTCGAAGAGGGTATTAAACTCGTCTTGCTTACCAACCCCGTTGAGATTTTGGGCGAGGACGGCAAGGTATGCGGTATAAAGTGCGTGAAAATGCAACTCGGCGAGCCTGACGCTTCGGGTCGTAGACGTCCAGAGCCTATCGAGGGCAGCGAATTTGTAATCGACGTAGACCAAGTTATCGTTGCGCTCGGCACAAGTCCAAATCCGTTGATAAGAAAATCTTGCGCGAATATGGAATTCAGCAAGCGCGGTACGATTGTCGTCAACGAAGAGACAATGGCTACGAATATCGAGGGTATCTATTCGGGCGGCGACGCAGTTACGGGCGCGGCTACGGTTATTTTGGCTATGGGAGCAGGTAGAAAAGCCGCAAAGGCAATAATTGAAAAATTATCATAATTTTTCAATTATTAGTGAAGAAGTAATAGTGAATAGTGAAGAAGTGACGGATAAAATATGTTTTTAGACATTGCGACAATATTTGTAAAAGCGGGCAATGGCGGTGACGGAGTGGTTTCCTTCCACACCGAGAAGTACGTTGCGCAAGGCGGACCTGACGGGGGCGACGGCGGAAACGGCGGAGATATTATCTTCACCGTCGACAAAAGCGCCTCGACTTTGATTGACTTCAAGTTCGCAAAGCACTTCCGCGCCGAGGACGGCGAGAACGGCGGAGCAAAGACTTGCAAAGGCAAGAGCGGAAAGCCTCTCTATATCAAAGTTCCCAAAGGCACTGTAATCAAGGAAAAGAAGTCGGGCAACGTCCTTGCCGATATGTTCTATGACGACAGCGAATTTTTGTTGCAAAAAGGCGGATTGGGCGGAAAGGGCAACGCAAGATTTGCGACCGCGCAACGCAAAGCGCCTAGATTTTCCCAAAAAGGCGAAAAGACTCAAGAGATAGAGTTGACGTTGGAATTAAAGACTATCGCGGACGTAGGACTTGTGGGTTTTCCCAACGTAGGCAAGTCTACGATACTTTCCGTAATTTCCTCGGCAAAGCCGAAAATCGCAAATTACCACTTCACGACGTTGACCCCAAATTTGGGCGTAGTCAAGTACTATGACAAAGATTTCGTAGTGGCGGATATACCCGGACTTATTGAGGGCGCAAGCGACGGCGCAGGACTTGGACACAACTTCTTGCGACATATCGAAAGGGTAAGACTTATAGTCCACGTCGTGGATATTTCGGGTATCGAGGGACGCGGCCCTTATGAAGATTACTTGACGATTAACAACGAACTTGAAAGTTATTCGGCAAAACTCGCTTCGCTTCCGCAAATAGTGGTGGCGAACAAATGCGACTTAGTGCAAGACGAAAGCGTCATAGAGGAATTTGAAAAGAAACTCGGCAGCAAGGTCATTCGCATATCGGCTATATCTAATAGCGGTACGAAAGAGATGTTGGAGCGTATCAGCGGCGACCTAGACGATTTGCCTGAGATAGAACCTATGGAAGTCGTCGCATTTGACGAAAACCGCAACGACAGCACGTCCTACGTCATCACCGTTGACGAAGACGGCGTATATGAAGTCCACGGCGGACTTATCAATATGTTGATTAGGAACGTCGTACTTGACGACTACGAGTCGTTTAGATACTTCCAAAAGACTCTCAAAGATAGGGGAGTAATAAAAGCGCTTTACAACAACGGCTGTAAAGAAGGCGACACCGTCCGCATAGGCGACATAGAATTTGACTTTGTAGATTAAGGAGAAAAGGTGATATTATGACAAGCGCAGAACGCGCCAAGTTAAGATCCTTGGCAATGAATATCGAGCCGACCACGCATATCGGCAAAAACGGAATAGGCGACGCTCTTCTCAAACAACTTGACGAGCAATTAGAGACAAGAGAATTGATAAAGGTTGCCGTACTTCGCAACGCGGACTTTTCGGCAAAAGAAGTGGCCGAGGAACTCGCAGAGCAATGTAAGGCGCAAGTCGTTCAAGTCCTTGGCAGTAAAATTACGCTTTACCGCGTGTCCAAGAAAGACGGAGTAAAGCACGTTCTATGACGTTCGGCGGATAAGTAAGACTGTCCACCGTCAATCCGCTCGTCAAGTTGGCGAAAAAATACGACGGAATAAGACCTTGCTAGCAGTGATAGTAAGGTCTTAATTTTATTTATCTTTTAAGGTCTTTACAAGACAAACAACCGCCAAAACAAGATTGATAGCCGCAAGCGTAAGATAGTATTTTCCGAACGGCGTAAAGAAGCTTATCGCAAGCAAAAGCAGACTTACGCCGACAAATCTAAATCCGTTTTTGCGAGTAAAAGCGGTATGGAAAATCAATTTGACAAGTTGCGCGGCGGGGATTTTTTCGCGAATATCATTGGGAAGTTTGTTTTGCTTTTTAAGGTGGCGATATATCGGCTTAAATGTATAAAAACTTATCGTCACGTCACCTAAACTCTTTATTAAAGCCATCATCTTTTTATCGCTGTTTGTGGTCAAGACGTAGGCTTCTTCTATCGAGTTCTTTTTGCAAGTGCGGTAGAATTTGACTATGGTATCGGCGGATATAGAGCCGTATTTCGTCCAAAGAAAAATCGCTTTGCCGTCCGCTATCACGTAATCGCCTTTGTCCTCAAACGCTTTGTCTACGCAAATTTCTTGCAAAAGTTCCTTTGCCTTATCCTCGCCTTGCCATATTAGGTATGTAACGAATTTTCTGTAATTTATCTCGCTGGATTTGCCTTTGAAAAGCAGTCTTTTGACAAGCGACGAAATCACTATACTGATTAGCGCGCTGCAAAGCAGTTTAATGCCCAGTCCGATTGGAAGAAACGACAGGCATATATACGATGCGATAAATATTATAAACGTCGTGAGTATTAAATCGAGTATTATAGACATACGCTGATTATTGACTGATTTTGCGAGAATATACGCGTATCGTCAAGTATATTGTTGCTAAATTCGGCGATTTTGTGTACAATAAGATTATGAAAGTTATTTTCGGCGGCGCGTTCAATCCGCCTCACGCTGAACATATAAATATGGTCAAACACCTCTTGACGAGAGATGACGTCGAGAGCGTGATTTTGTTGCCGTCCGTAAATCCGCCTCACAAGTACTGTCCTACGTCTTTTGAGCAAAGATTGGATATGCTTAGGCTTGCGTGCGAGGGCTTGAATAACGTGGAAATTTCCGATTTTGAACGCTACGGCGAGGGCAAACGCTATACTTGCGAAGTGTTGCCTAAATTAAAGGAAATTTACGGCGACGTAGCGTTCGTCATTGGCGGCGACAGTCTTGTCGACCTTGATAAATGGAAGAACCCAAGCGACGTGATAAAGATTTGTCCGTTGTTGGTATTCACAAGAGGCGAGAGCGAGAAATTTGCGACTGCGCTTTCGTATTGGCGTAATCAAGGCGGAGATATTCGCGTGTGCGATTATTCGCCGCTAGACGTTTCGTCCACTGTGATTCGCTACAACGCCGAATTGGGCATTTACGACAATCTTGACGGCAAAGTCGTTGAATATATCAAGGCAAACAATCTATACGCTAAATATAAGGATTTGATAGCGAAACTCAAATCTAATATTCCGACAAAGACTTTTGAGCATTGTCTGCGTACTGCGTCGTATGCGATACATCTCAATTATTCGCTCAATTTAGGTCTTGATTACGACAAAGTTTTGATTGCAGGGGTCTTGCACGATTGCGCAAAAGCGTTGTGTCACGCGCCTCACGATACGAGCAAAATACCTGCTGATTGTATCGGTACGCCTATCGAACATCAGTTTTTGGGCGCGGTAGTCGCTCGCAAGGAGTACGGCATAGAAGATGAGGAAATACTCGGCGCAATCAAGTATCATACCACCGGCAAAAAGGATATGAGCGACTTGCAAAAACTTATTTTTTCGAGCGATATGTTGGAAATCGGACGAGCGTACGACGGCGTGGACGAACTTCGCGATGCTATGAGAAAATCGCTTGACTTAGGATATGAGGCTTGCGCGCTTGCGCAGTATGAATTCCTGCTGCAAAAAGGCGGAGATATCTATCCGCTGACGCTTGAAGCGGTCGAAGATATTGACAAAAATCATTAAATTTGATAATATACAAAGGAATATAGGAGTATATATGGAAAAAGTTGAATTGATATGTAAGTTGCTTGACGATAAAAAAGCAAGGGATATCGTAATCGTTGACATCGGCAAATTGACTGTCATTGCCGACCATTTCGTCATTTGCTCGGCAAGGTCGAATACGCAAGTAAAAGCCTTGGTAGACGCTGTCGACGAGGGAATGTCAAAAGCAGGTTGCGAGCCTTTGCGAGTTGAGGGCAAGCAAGAAGGCAGATGGGCGGTGCTTGACTACGGCGACGTAATCGTGCACGTTTTTTATGAAGAGACGAGAAGATTGTATTCTTTGGAGAATCTTTGGTCTGACGGCGCAAATATCACTCATTACGGCGTAGAAGAATAGGTATAAATTTTACAATATTTGCCAAACTATAAATAGTACGTTTGGAGGAAATATTGTAAATATGGATGTAAATATAAGTTTAGATTATACAAATTATTTAAGTACGGTTGACGAAAATTCAGGAAGACAAGCCGTTGAGAGTATAGTTTCGCAAAATACGAGCGTTGATTACAGTGTGGCGTACGTATGGAAAAACCGCGCGCTTGTCGGAATTATTCCCAAACCGTTGTATAGCAGATCCGAGCGTATTGAGCTTGAAGAGCAAATAAAGCGCTCTATAAGCGAAGTTTACGGCTTTGAAGAGGTCTTGGTCTCATTTGATATGGATATTATCCACGAAATAAGCAAATTAAACAAGAAAACCGCCGTCGACGATAAAGAAGTCGAGACGCTCTTTTATAGCGTAAAAGTCCGCAAATAAAGCGTTTACAACGATTTATCTTCGTCTTAGGACGTATCTATCGAGCGGTTTTGATATCAATACCGCCATTACGCTCAAAATTAAGCATTTTAGGAAGGTAAACGGCATATTGAATATTGCAAGCACTTCCCATAATCCGTTCACGTTTGGACGGATTTTTTGATACATTGCGATTATTTGCGTCATTGGGATCATAAATTTGTCGTACAACGGGTAGACGACTATTGCGTTGAACACAAGTCCGGACAGCACAGCCGAGCAAATCGAGCCGACAGTCAGTCCTACAATCAGTCCTTTTATATTCGGGCGGTATTTGTAGATAAATCCGACGGGGATAACTACGCAAAGACAGGTGACAAAATCGGCTAAATCTCCGACTCCGCCTGTTGAACCCATACCTTTCAACATCAAATGAATCAATATTTTAATCGTAGTGACGACAATTCCGCCGCTCGGACCTAAAACAATAGAGCCGATAATACAAGGTAGCAACGAAAAATCGAATTTGATGAATGATGGCATAAATGGAACGGGGAGTCCCCAGAGCATCAGTAAGCCTGCCATTGCAGACAATACGGCGGAAGTGGCAAGCCACTTGCTTCTTGAAATTTTAGTATTCATATAAATATCCTTTTCCTATCCAGACTTTACTGTCGGCGCAAGAATTTCGCTTGCTCGGCGTCGCATAAAGATTTACGACGTTAGTGGGCTATACCACCGGTGAGGAATTTCACCTACCCTCAAAGAATTATTTGATTAGTTAGATTATAAATCAATTGCAAATTGCTGTCAAGTGTAATATAATAAAAATGTTGACAAAATCAGATAATTTTCTTGATAAAATAAATATGGACAAAATGGAAGTAAAAGAAAACGGTAAATACGAATTTATATCAAATAGCGTCGAAGATACCTTTGCTTTAGCGAAGAGTATTGCGGACAAATTGAACGGGGGAGAAGTTATTCTTCTCTCGGGCAATCTCGGCGCAGGTAAGACTACTTTTACGAAAGGCTTGGCAAAATCGCTTGGCATTGAAGACGTTGTCACCAGTCCGACTTTTACTTTTATGAAAGAATACGGCGGAAGATTGAGACTCTATCACTTCGATATGTATAGAGCGACTGACGAGGACGAACTCTATGAACTTGGACTCAATGACTATCTATATCAAGGCGGAGTATGCGTAATAGAGTGGAATAAGTTCGAAGTTATAGAGAATCCGATAAAGATTGAGATAACGAATTTGGACGACGATAAAAGAAAGTTTGAAATAAGCGGAATTGACTTGGCGTAAATACGTATTGTAAGGGTAGAGAATACGCGCGTTGCAATAAGTCTATAATATGCAAAAAAGTTCTAGGTTAATAAAGCGAGAATCTCTCAATTTACGCTTTGCAATATATAGAATAAGTCACGGCATTTGCAAGTGAATTTTGCGAGAAAACAAAATCTAAGAGAGAAGTAGAAAATCACTAGAATAAGCATTGGTGATTTTAATTAAAAAGACTTCTCAATTAGAACAACTTACTTCTCAATTATCGCGATTTTTAGAATAATTCTATAAAATTCGGTAAAATAGAACAAAAAATAAAGAAAATATAACTTTTAGGTGAAATGATGAATATTTTAGCTGTAGACACGACAAGCGAGAATATGGTAATTGCCATTAGCAAAAACGACGTAATCTTTTCCCGTATCGGAATGTCGGAAAGTAAAAAACATAATTCTCAAATTTTGCCGATGATTGACGAGTTGCTTGAAGAAGCGAAAATCACTTTGGGCGAGATTGATTATCTTGCTTGCGTTGTAGGTCCGGGATCGTTCACGGGAATTAGAATTGGGGTATCAAGCGTCAATGCGTTGGCATTCGCGCTATCCAAAAAATGCGTGTCTATTACCGCGCTTGAAGAACTTGCCTTTGGCGTAAGCGAGAATGATTTTTACTGCGCGATTGATTGCAGACACGATAATTACTATTACGCAAGATTCAACAATGATTATAAGAATATGAAAGAACTTGGCGAGATAACTTTGCAAGACCTTGAAAAGAAAGATAAGGTAATTTATAAGGACAAGCCGTCTGATCCAAATGCTTTGATTGAGATTGCGAAGTATAAAATCGGTGTTGGTAAGTTCGAAACTCTCTCGCCTTTGTATCTCAAGAAGTCTCAAGCCGAGCGTGAATATGAAAACAAAAATATGGACAAAATAGTATAAATGAAAATAACGTTTGACGATTTTAGACAAGAGTATATTGATAAAATATATGAGATAGAAAAAGACAGTATTGACGTTGCTTGGACGAAAGAGCAACTAATTGGACTTATCGGAAATCCCGACGTAGTTGCAAGAGTTGGATTGCTTGACGGCGAAGTGGTCTGCTCGTATAGCTTTAATATCATAATCGACGAAGGCGACGTCAACAATCTCAGCGTAGACAAATCTTGGCGAGGCAAAGGAATCGGTAATCTATTGATTGAAGATATGATTTTGTCTGCAAAATCCAAGAATTTGCAAAATATTACGTTGGAAGTCAATGAAAACAATGTTGTTGCAATAAATCTTTATAATAAATACGGATTCAAAGTAGAGGGCAAACGTCCGAAATTTTACCATGGCAAGGACGCGGCTCTTGTGATGTGGAAGAGAAACTGTAAAATTTGACGAAATTTGATTTAATTTGGTATTTTTAATTTATTTGGCGCATATCTAGTAGTATATGCGCTGATTTTTTTACCTTTTGTCGTAAAAAGTCGGCTGGGGGTGCGTTATTCTTAATCATATTATTAAGGGCGAAGGCTCGGATATCATTTTTTTGCATGGCTGGGGCGGTAGCGTAGACAGTTTTAGGGGCGTATTTGAGGTATTTTCTAAGAAATACCGCTGTACGATCCTTGATTTTTACGGTTTTGGGGACAGTAAATTGCCTGCCGTGTTGACTTTGGACGATTACGCTAAGGGCGTCGAAGAGATTATCAATAAGTACGATATGAAAGACGTCATACTTGTCGGACACTCGTTTGGCGGTAGAGTCGCAATACTGTTAGCGTCGCGTTTGGATAAAATTAAGAGCATAGTTTTGGTCGACAGCGCAGGACTCAAACCTCGCGCTTCTATGAAGAAAAGTATTCGAAAACTGACCTATAAGTTGAAAAAATGCTTAAAAATGGATACGTCAAAGTGCGGTTCGGCAGACTATCGCGCGCTTAGCGGAGATATGAAAGAGACGTTTAAGAACGTCGTCAACTTCTATTTGGACGGATATTTAGAGCAAATCAAATGCGATACTTTGATTATCTGGGGCAAAAAGGATAAAGATACTCCGCCGTATATGGCAAGGAGATTGCATCGAGGCATATATAATAGTGGGCTGATTTTTTTAGAAGGAGGACATTATAGCTATCTCGATTGCTATCAGCAGTTTTTGGCAATTTTAGATAGTTATTTTAACGATATATGCAAATAGGCGTAATTATTGCGACAACTTTGGTATTTTGGATAATTGCCATTGTTTTGTCGCTTAGAATAGTAAATTTAGCGCAGTTGGAAGGGTATAAGGTAGTAAATTCTCGCAAAATGAAGAGCATTAAGTGTAAACTATGGGGCTCAGCGATATGTATTACGCTTTGCAACGCTATTTTTTCCTTTATTTCAGTATCAATCGGTAGTTTTTATATACAACTTATCGTTCAAGGTCTTTACTTGGTCGCGCTATTGGTAAGTCTTGCCGACGAGAGAGATAAATGCGCGCATCAACCTCTCGTATATACTGCTAGGGCAAAAAGACTTATCGCAACGTATACGTTGGTTACGTTTGTACTGTTGGCTCTCGCGACGGTAGGCGGGTATTTGATAAAAGTCAAAGGCGTAAGGCTTTGTTTTATCTTTTTGCCTGTCGTATTTGCTCTTCTACCGTACTTAGTGGCGTTATCAATAAAGTTAAATTCGCCGATAGAACGACACATAGCTAATAAATTTATCCAAAAATGCAAAAATGAGTTGGAAAATCGTCGCTCAATGATAAAGATAGGAATTACGGGAAGTTTCGCCAAAACTACGACGAAAAATATCTTGACGACAATTCTAAATCAAGAGTACAAGACCTATTGCACGCCGAGCAATTACAATACGCCTCTTGGGATATGTCGCTCTGTCAACGAACTTCCCGATGATTGCGAAATTTTCGTTGCGGAAATGGGCGCGAGAAAGCAAGGGGATATCGAAGAACTTTGTGAAATCGTCAAACCTACGATTGGAATTGTCACTGGAGTAGGGTCTCAGCACTTGGCTACTTTCAAAAGTCAGGAAAATATATATTTGACAAAAAAAGAGTTGTCCGACTACGTCGAAAGCGTCGACGGCGGATTTATGGTATACAACGCAGACAACGACTTTACTATGAGAATGTACGACGAGAGTAAGGCGAGTGATAAGATTGCGGTGTCCGGCAATAAATACGTAGATAAATATCTTGTAGAATCTTCTGAAAATTCTATAAGCGCGGACAATATCGAGTGCGANAGCGCGGGNTTGAAGTTCACTTTGAAGATAGGNNAAGAGCAAATGCCTTGCGTATGTAAATTGATTGGTAAGCATAATTTGAACAACATACTNTTGTGCGTTGCNGTNGCGGTNAAATTAGGNTTGAACATTGTTCAAATATCNAAAGGAATCGCNAACATAACGCCCGTNGAGCATAGATTGCAGACNATAGAACTNAATACGGGNATTACGATAATNGACGATAGNTACAACAGTAATGAAGAGGGCGCNAANCTTGCGCTAGAAACGCTAAATCTNTTCAAAGGNAGAAAAATTGTCGCAACTCAAGGTCTTGTNGAGATGGGANCNGGGCAGGAAAGAGTCAATTTCGAGTTGGGAGAAAGNATTGCAAAAGTTGCGGATATCGCNATTTTGATAGGNATAAATAGAGAAAATATCAGATTGGGGATGATTTCNGAAGGGTATTGCGATAAGAATATNTATTTGGTCACACATCTCGANGACGCCAAAGAGATATTTTCNGCGATGCTGAAAAAGGGCGANGTGTTGTTGCTNCAAAACGANTTGCCTGATAATTATTGAACAATGTTCAGTGTGATTTATCATATTATTTTGGAGGTATAAATTGAAAAATCTAGTTGTCATTTACGGCGGNAATTCTTGCGANAAGGATATATCNATAATNACTGCGCTNCANGCNATAAGCGCGGTTGACAAGACGAAATACAAGGTATATCCATTATATTGGTCGGACGGCTTTTACATACTNGAAGACTACGATAAAATAGATACNTACGCGAAAGCGACAAAGNTAGTGGGCAAGCAAGCGATATTCAACNNNAATACTCTTTGCGTCCTCAAAAAGAATANNATTAANAAGTTGGCGGATATAGATTGCGCNTTGCTTTGCACTCACGGNGGAATGGGCGAAAACGGAGCNTTGCAAGGCTNTCTTGAAGTCAACGGNATTNCATANACTTCGCCGGGCGTNTTGGCNAGCGCAATCGGAATGGATAAAGCCGTATGCAAAATGATATGCAAGAGGCTTTCGTTGCCGACTCTTCCTTANGGNACGNTTTTNGAGNNNGANGGCAANGANAATCTTGANAAGATAATCGCAAGAATNGGNTTTCCTATGATNGTCAAGCCNGCAAAGCAAGGCTCGTCGATAGGCATATCGATATGCAAGACGAGAGAGGAATTAGAGGAAAATCTNAAAGTGGCTTTTGTCTATGACAAAAAAGTNGTGATNGAGAAGGCTTTGACGGACTTCAAGGAGATAAATTGCGCTTGCATAAAGAGCAANGANAAAATCTATCCNTCGACGCTTGAAGANCCTGTCGGTTGGCAAGAGTTTTTGACTTTNGAGGATAAGTATATGTCGAGCGCNGGCAAGATTATGAAGAANTCCGCAAAGAGAATTTTCCCNGCCGAAATTGGTGANGTAGAGAGCAAAAAAGTGCAAAANATGACGGTTAAACTCTATANNGCATTGGAATGNAAGGGAATAATTCGTTGTGATTTCCTTATNGATAAGNCNANNGGAGAGATTTATCTCAANGAAATCAACACGATNCCNGGCTCGCTTGCGGGNTATTTGTANGAAGACAGNGATTTCAGNCTNAAAGANGTGATAGAGATTATCGTCGAAGAAGCGATNAAGGACGCAAAATCGCAAAGGAGTTATCATTACTCGTCCAAAGTCCTGCAATATTACGCTAAAAANAANGCAAACGCTTGCAAAACTTCCATTAAAAATGTATAATCTAAAAAGATNATNAAATCTTTTTGGAGTACNTATAATGGAAAAAATCAAGATGACAACGCCTATCGTCGAACTTGACGGCGATGAGATGACNAGACACATTTGGCAATGGATAAANGATATTCTTATTTGTCCGTACGTCGATTTGAAGAGCGAATATTACGACCTTTCTCTTGTCAATAGAGAAAAGACGGCTGACCAAGTCACCGTTGACTCGGCAAACGCGATTAAGAAATACGGNGTNGGCGTAAAGTGCGCGACTATTACTCCCAACGCGCANAGAGTNAANGAATACAANCTCACTCAAATGTGGAANAGCCCCAACGGTACGGTTAGGGCGATACTNGACGGCACNGTNTTCAGAGCTCCGATTATGGTAAACGGTATCACTCCGTATATNCCTACNTGGACTCANCCTATCACCATTGCNCGTCACGCCTACGGNGATATATANAAAGACGTCGANGGCTANGTCAAGAAAGACGGCAAGGCAAAATTGGTCATAGACGACGCCGACGGNCANAGNGAAATAGAGATTTTCGATTATTCGAAGTCNGGCGGAGTAGTCATGGGTATGCACAATACNGACAAGAGNATTACGTCTTTTGCAAGAAGTTGTTTCAACTACGCTCTNGACACACGTCAATCGNTATGGTTCGCGACCAAAGACACTATTTCAAAGACGTACGACCATAGATTCAAGGATATTTTCGCTCAAATCTTNGAGGAAGAATACAAATCTAAGTTCGAAAAAGCAGGTATTGAATANTTCTACACGCTTATCGACGACGCTGTCGCTAGGGTAGTGCGCTCAAACGGCGGTATGATTTGGGCTTGTAAGAACTACGACGGCGACGTAATGAGCGATATGGTNGCGACGGCNTTCGGNTCGCTTGCNATGATGACTTCCGTGCTTGTTTCGCCNGACGGCAATTACGAGTACGAAGCNGCTCACGGTACGGTAACAAGACANTANTANAANTTCCTTAAAGGCGAAGAGACTTCGACGAATCCNGTTGCGACAATCTACGCGTGGTCGGGCGGACTTCGCAAGAGAGGTCAGTTGGACGGNATAAAGGCTTTGCAAGACTTTGCCGATAAACTCGAAAAAGCGACGATAGACACAATCGANGGCGGATATATGACNGGCGACCTTGCTTCNATTTANAAAGGCNANGCNAANGTAGTNAAGTTGAANACCGTNGATTTCCTCAAAAAGATTGCNGANAAACTCGCGTAAAATCACGAAAAAATAANGATAGTTAAGACGGCGNAAAGGCAAGCGTCGTCTTTTTATTTTCTACCGTTTTGTCCATAGAATTTTNAATTTAGAAGTAAATTGGCTAGATTTTAACCGACATAAATCGACAAAAAGTGCCGTTTNNCGCTTGTGGATAACTGTGGATNAATGTGGATAACTATGTGGATAACTCGNCGAANTGTCGATATGTNGCCGTTTTTGGGGGTGTGGANAGNATTTTGACNGTCAAAACCGTCTTGTCCATATTTTTTATCGACANAAATAAACAAATTATTTCATACGAAAAATGCAANCGCTCAGANTATGTGAAATTATTCTCGNAAAAACTCTTGCATTTGACAATTTAATTGTGTTAATATGTTAGTGTAATTTTATATATTTATTATCTTTAAGTTAAGGAGATTTGCGAATATGCCAAAAGTAGCAATTATTATGGGAAGCGTAAGCGACCTTGACGTAGTAAAACCTGCAATCGANATNTTGAAAAAATTNGACGTAGAAGTCGAGGCGAGAGTAATATCCGCTCACCGTACGCCTCAAATGGCTCACGATTTTGCCAACAACGCTATTGAGAACAACATCGAAGTNATCATTTGCGCGGCAGGAAAGGCCGCTCANTTGGGCGGAGTAATCGCGGCTTACACGCCGTTGCCCGTCATCGGACTTCCGGTAAAGAGTTCGACAATGGACGGACTTGATTCACTCTTGTCAATGGTGCAAATGCCGTCGGGCATACCCGTGGCTTGCGTAGCCATCAACGGCGGTCTCAACGCAGGACTTTTGGCAATACAAATACTTTCTATCAAGTATCCAAACCTTATGAAAAAAATGCAAGATTATAAAAATAATATGGCAGAAAAAATTAAAAGCGACGACGAAAAATTACAAAAGGAGTTAAATTGATTATTATGGAAAAGACCGTTCAACTTTATGAAGGCAAGGCAAAAAAAGTTTTCGCAACGACAGACGCCGACATCGTTTTGGTATCTTACAAAGACGACGCAACCGCGTTCAACGGACTCAAAAAGGGTACGATTATGGGCAAGGGCGTTGTCAACAACGTATGTAGCAACCACATGTTCAGACTTTTGGAAAAGAAGGGTATTCCTACTCACTACGTTGAAGAAATCAACGAAAGAGAGACTTACGTGAAGAAAGTGGAAATCGTTCCGCTTGAAGTAATTATCAGAAACAGAGCGGCAGGTTCTTTCTCAAAGAGATACGGCGTTGCCGAAGGTACGGCTCTTTCCACGACGGTAATCGAGTTCAGTTATAAAAACGACGACCTCGGCGATCCGCTTATCAACGACTATCACGCTTTGGCGCTCAACCTCGCGACCAAGGAAGAGATTGAGAAAATCAAGACTTTGGCTTTCAAGGTAAACGACTTTATGAAAGAGTACTTCTTGGAAATCGGGGTAGAACTCATTGACTTCAAACTCGAATTCGGCAGATTCAAGGGCGATATAATCCTCGCGGACGAAATTTCTCCCGATACTTGCCGTTTCTGGGACGCTAAGACGGGCGAGAAACTCGACAAAGACAGATTCAGAAGAGATATGGACGACGTCGACAAGGGTTACAGAGAAATGATGAAGAGAATGGGACTTTCCAAGTAATATCCCACAAAAGAATTAAGGAGAAATAATAATGGCAATAGATTACAAGTCTGCCGGAGTAGACGTAGAGGCAGGTTACAAAGCGGTCAAGTTGATGAAAGAGTACGTTAAGACGACTTACAACGACAGCGTTTTGGGAGATTTGGGCAGTTTTGGCGGTTTTTACGCTTTGGGCGATAAAGAAGACAGCGACTGTCTCGTTGCGGGTACGGACGGCGTGGGTACGAAACTCAAATACGCTTTCGTATTGGACAAGCACGACACGATAGGTATCGACGCGGTAGCAATGTGCGTAAACGATATCGTTTGTCAAGGCGCAAA
This sequence comes from Clostridiales bacterium, assembly GCA_014799645.1. Lineage (GTDB taxonomy): Bacteria > Bacillota > Clostridia > Christensenellales > UBA3700 > RACS-045. The sequence continues at coordinate 53,169 of JAAVHQ010000026.1, forward strand.
GCCGTTGCTCTTTTTGGACTATATCGCGCTTTCGAAACTCGTTCCCGAGAAAGTAGCCGAGATAGTCAAGGGCGTGAGCGAAGGCTGCCGTCAGGCAGGTTGCGCGCTTATCGGCGGCGAGACTGCGGAAATGCCCGGCTTTTACGCTAAGGACGAATACGACATCGCAGGCTTTTCTGTGGGTATCGTAAAGAAGAATAAGATTATCAACGGAAAGAATATCAAAGTGGGCGACAGCCTTATCGGTATCGCGTCAAGCGGTATTCACAGCAACGGATATTCGCTCGTAAGAAAACTTTTCGGCGAGGACAAGGAGAGCCTCAACAAGTTCAATCCGACTTTGGGTTGCACTCCCGCTGAACTCGTTCTTACGCCGACGAAGATTTACGTAAAGACTATATTGGCTTTGATAGAGAAGTTCCCGATCAAGGGTATCGCTCACATCACGGGCGGCGGCTTTATCGAGAACGTGCCGAGAATTATCCCCGAGGGTATGGGCGTAAAAATCGACAGAGCAAGTTATCCTCTTCCCAAGATATTCAAGGCGTTGCAAGAAATCGCAGGTATCGACGACCGCAAGATGTGCAATACCTTCAATATGGGTATCGGTATGGTACTTGCAGTTGACAAGTCTATCGCTAAGTCGGTAGTNGACGAACTAACCGCTTTGGGCGAAACCGCTTACGTAATCGGNGAAGTGACCGACAAAGCGGGCGAAGTGGAATTATAATCAATTNNATACGTCCTACGAAAGTGGGGCGTATCGGTTTTTATTTATAGGGGAANGAATGAANAANATAGCGATTTTTGCATCNGGTAGCGGAAGCGATATGCAGTCGGTAATNGACGCGACGTTGAANGGNCGTATCGACGGCAAAGTAGTNGCGGNGGTTNCCAACAANGAAGGTATCTTCGCAATAGAGCGCGCNAAAAAGCACGGTATAGATTGCAAGACNTTTTTGCTCGGCNATTACAAAGACAATAGCGAAAGNGATAGGGCGATAGTCGAATANCTNAGACCTTATAATATCGATTTGATAGTNCTNGCGGGTTATTTGGCGATAGTCACGCCTACGCTNGTCGACGAGTATAAAGATAGGATTATCAATATACATCCNTCGCTNATTCCCAATCACTGCGGCAAGGGTATGTACGGTCTCAACGTGCANAAGTCCGTNATAGNGAGCGGAGATAAGTTGAGCGGNTGCACGGTGCATTACGTCGACTANGGCGCGGACACNGGNAAGATTATNGAGCAAAGNCANGTCCCCGTAAAAGAGGANGACACNCCCGAGACNTTGCAAGCGAGAATCCTCGAAGTAGAGCACGTATTGTTGCCTAGCGTAGTGGCAACGTTGTGTAAAAAATAAACAGTAAATAATTTTTAAGATAGGAGTATATACAATGGCAAAGAAAGCGCTTATCAGCGTATCCGATAAGACGGGTATCGTTGAGTTGGCAAAGAATTTAATCGAATTCGGTTATGAGATTATCTCGACCGGCGGAACTTTGAAAGTCCTNAATCAATCGGGNGTAAAGGCGGTTGATATTTCGTCAGTTACGGGTTTNCCNGANTGTCTTGACGGCAGAGTAAAGACATTGCATCCAAAGGTACACGCAGGACTTTTGGCTATGAGAGATAACGCCGAACACATGGATTTNCTCAAAAGTATGAATATCGACCCGATAGATATTGTGGTTGTCAACCTTTATCCTTTCAAAGAAACGGTAAAGAAACCTAANATAGATTTGCAGACGGCTATCGAAAATATCGANATCGGCGGACCGACGATGCTNAGAAGCGCGGCAAAGAATTACCAAGACGTNGCNGTTATGGTAGACCCTGCCGACTACGCTAAGGTNCTTGAAGAACTCAAAAACGGCGGTATCACCAAAGAGACGAANTTCTATCTTATGTATAAGGTATATCAACATACTTCTTATTACGATACTCTTATCGCCAACTATTTGAGAAAGAAACTCGGCATTGANTTCCCNGATCAGTTTACTATGGCTTTCGATAANGCTCAGGATATGAGATACGGCGAGAATCCTCATCAAAACGCNGTATTCTACAANGAAGCGTTTGACGTNCAAGGNTCTCTTGCGGTAGCGGAGCAGTTGCACGGNAAGGAACTTTCTTACAACAATATCAACGACACCAACGGCGCTCTCGACTTGCTCAGAGAATTCTCCGAGCCGACNATAGTCGCNGTCAAGCACGCAAATCCGTGCGGAGTAGCGACGGCTAGNACNATAAGCGANGCTTTCCGTAAAGCNAANGCNGCAGACCCGACTTCCATATTCGGCGGTATCGTNGCNTCNAATAGNACGATNGANAAAGAGACGGCAGAGCAAATTCATCAGATTTTCATNGAAATNGTAGTNGCTCCCGACTTTACTCAAGAGGCTTTGGATATTCTNAAACAAAAGGCAAATATCAGACTTTTGAAGTTGCCAANCATTATGAANACNGTACCTGCNGANTGCTATGATATGAAGAAAGTCCTNGGNGGATTGCTCGTTCAAGAATTCGACAGAAAGGTCGTNGACCTTGACAAGTGTCAGGTAGTNACNAAAAAGCAACCTNCCCAAGAGCAAATGGACGATATGATTTTCGCAATGAAAGTCGTCAAGCACACNAAGTCCAACGCAATCGTTGTCGCAAAGGACAAGACTATTCTCGGAATAGGCGGAGGACAGGTCAANAGAATCAGAGCGACCAAGCAAGCAATCGAACATTCNTTGACGGATACGAAAGGCGCAATTTTGGCGTCCGACGCGTTCTTCCCGTTCGACGACTGCGTAGAAGCTGCAAATGCAGGCGGNATCAGCGCAATTTTGCAACCNGGCGGTAGCGTAAGAGATCAACTCTCGATTGACGCGTGCGATAAGTANGGNATTGCTATGGTATTTAGTGGCGACNGNCATTTNAANCANTAAGGAGTTTNTATGAACGTNTTAGTTATAGGAAGCGGCGGAAGAGAGCACACCATNTGTTGGGCGCTTTCCAAAAGCCCAAAAGTAGACAAAATCTACTGTTTGCCGGGCAACGGCGGAATTAGCGAAATNGCGGAGTGCGTNCCGATTGGCGTAATGGACTTTGACGCTATCGTGGACTTTGTAGACAGTCACAAAGATATTGANTTGACTGTGGTTGCGCCTGACGACCCATTGGCAGGCGGTTTGGTCGATAGGTTAGAGGCAAAGGGACATCGCGCATTCGGACCGAAAGCCAACGCGGCGATTATCGAGGCAAGCAAGGCTTTTTCCAAATACCTTATGAAAAAGTACGGTATCCCTACCGCAAATTATGAGGAATTCAACGACTACGATAAGGCGGTCGAGTATCTTTCTAATGCAAAATATCCTTTGGTAGTAAAGGCTGACGGACTTGCTTTGGGCAAGGGCGTTATTATTTGCAACAACGTCAAAGAGGGATTGCAAGCAATCAAAGATATGATGATTGACAGCAAGTTCAAAGACGCGGGCAAGACGGTCATTGTCGAAGAGTTTATGACGGGGCAGGAAGTGTCAATACTTTCTTTCTGCGACGGCAAGACGATTGTGCCTATGGTCAACGCAAGAGACCACAAGCGCGCTTATGACAACGACGAAGGACTTAATACCGGCGGTATGGGTACTTTCTCGCCGTCGGCAATCTATACGCCCGAGATAGAGAAAGAGGTATTGGACAATATCATTCTTCCTACCGTAGACGCTATGAACAAAGAGGGCAGAACGTTCAAAGGCGTGCTGTACTTCGGTCTTATGTTGACTGACGAGGGAGCAAAGGTCGTGGAATACAACGCTCGCTTCGGCGACCCCGAGACGCAAGTCGTATTGCCTAGATTGAAGACGGATTTGTTGGATATTTTCAACGCTGTGGTCGACGGAACTTTGGATAAGATAAATATCGAATGGTCAGACGAGGCTTGCGTATGCGTAGTAATGGCAAGCGCAGGTTATCCCGAAAAGTACGAGAAGGGCAAGGAAATCACAATCGGCGATATCGATAAGGATATATTGCTTTTCCACGCAGGTACGAAGAAAGACGGCGACCGTCTTTTGACCAACGGCGGAAGAGTGTTGGGCGTTACCGCGCTCGGCAAGGATATTCACGAGGCAAGACAAAAGGCGTACGCAAACGTCAAGAAAATCAAGTTTGACGGCGCGTTTTGCAGAAGCGATATAGGTATAAAAAAATAAATAAAATTGTGTTTTACAGCAGTCGTCAGCGTTTAAAGAAAAAGCAAAGAAATGAAACTACAATATAAATATAGATAAATATAATAAGGAACAGACTTATGGTAAAGAGAATTTTCGTAGAGAAAAAAGAAGGCTACAACGTATCGGCAAAGAAACTTGCCTCTGATATCAAGAACGTGCTCGCAATATCGGTCGAGGACGTGAGAGAGTTTATCAGATACGACGTGGAGAACATTGAAGAGGGAGTTTTTGCAAGCGCAAAGACGACGATTTTCAGCGAACAACCCGTTGATAATCTTTATGAGGAGTTGCCCAAACTTGACGGGTATAGATTGTTGGCGGTCGAGTACCTTCCGGGACAGTACGACCAAAGAGCGGACAGCGCAATGCAGTGCGTTCAACTTTTGTCGATGTCGGAAAGACCTTTGATAAAGTGCGCGAAACTCTATGCGTTCAAGGGCGTAAGCGACGAGGAATTCGCAAGAATAAAGAAGTACGTTATCAACCCCGTTGAGAGTAGAGAAGGCTCTATGGAAATTCCCGATACGCTCGTTCAAGACGTAGTGCAAAATCTCAAAGTACCCGTACTCGAAGGTTTTATCGGTATGAGCGACGANGAAGTATGCGCATATCACAAAAAGACGGGATTTGCAATGAGCGAAAAGGATTTGATTTTCGTACGCGACTATTTCAAGAGCGAAGACAGAAATCCGACGGAAAGCGAAATCAAAGTAATAGACACCTATTGGTCTGACCATTGCAGACATACGACTTTTGCCACCGAGTTGACAAAAATCAACGTGGACAGCAACAACTCGCACGTCGACAAGGCTCTTTCGTTGTATAGAGAACTCTATCAAGAATTCAACGCNAAAAGAGAAGATAAATATCCATGTCTTATGGATATCGCAACCATTGCGGTAAAGAAACTCAAAAAACTCGGCAAACTCGACAACCTCGACGTAAGCGACGAAATCAACGCTTGTTCCGTCGAAGTTGACGTAGACAATGACGGNAAGATNGAGAAGTGGTTGATAATGTTCAAGAACGAGACGCACAACCACCCGACGGAAATCGAACCTTTCGGCGGAGCGGCGACCTGTCTTGGCGGAGCGATAAGAGACCCGCTTTCGGGAAGAACGTACGTCTATCAGGCAATGAGAGTTACNGGCGCGGCAGANCCNACGGNTGATATATCCACTACGCTCAAAGGTAAGTTGCCGCAAAGAGTTATCACAAAGACGGCGGCTGCGGGCTATTCGAGNTACGGCAACCAAATCGGTCTTTCNACGGGTCTTGTAGCAGANATGTATCACGAGAATTACAAGGCTAAGAGATTGGAGACAGGTTACGTTATCGCNGGCGCGCCAAAAGAAAACGTCGTCAGAAGAAAGCCTGTCAAAGGCGATATTATCGTACTTCTCGGCGGTGAAACGGGCAGAGACGGTTGCGGAGGAGCGACGGGTTCGTCNAAAGCGCATACTGAAAAATCAGTCGAAGTATGCGGAGCGGAAGTGCAAAAGGGTAATCCGCCTACCGAAAGAAAGATACAAAGACTTTTTAGAAATAAAGACGTGTCCACGCTTATCGTCAAGTGTAACGACTTCGGCGCAGGCGGCGTAAGCGTCGCAATCGGCGAACTTGCCGACAGCCTCGACATCTATCTCGACAAAGTACCAAAGAAGTACGAGGGATTGAGCGGTACGGAACTTGCTATTTCCGAATCGCAAGAGAGAATGGCGGTCGTGCTTGATAAGAACGACGTAGATAAATTTATTGAATATGCAAAGCAAGAAAATCTTATGGCTACCGCTGTCGCAGAAGTGACGGACAACGGCAGAATGAGAATGTTTTACGCGGGAAATTGTATTGTCGATTTGAAGAGAAAATTCCTCGACACAAACGGCGTAAAGCAAATGCAAGAAGCGAATATTCATGACAACGTCACGAATTATATGAACCGTATCAACGAAGATACGCAAAAGTATTTTGACAAAGGCGAATTCGACAAGGCAGTGCTCAACGAACTTGCAAGACTCAACGTCTGCTCGACGAAGGGACTTGGAGAGATGTTCGACGGCACGATCGGCGCGTCAAGCGTACTAATGCCTTTCGGCGGTAAGTATCAACTTACCCCTGCAATCGCAATGGCTTGCAAACCGCCTGTATCGGGTCGTACCGATACTGTCACGGTATCTACTTACGGCTGTTCGCCTCAACTTATGAGCGCGTCGCCGTTTACGGGCGCAATATATTCGATATTGCTTTCGCTTTCCAAGCAAGTCGCTTGCGGTATTTCGGTAGACACGATTAGACTGTCCTTGCAAGAGTTCTTCAAGAGACTCAATCAAGACGCGGATAGATGGGGACAACCTCTTTCGGCGTTGCTCGGCGCGTTGTACGCTCAAATAGGTTTTGGCGTGGGCGCAATCGGCGGTAAGGACAGTATGAGCGGTACGTTTGAGAATATCGACGTTCCGCCTACGCTCATATCTTTCGCTATGGGTATAGGAAAGGCAAGCAAAATAATTACGAATACGTTTGCCGAGAATATGGGCGCAAAGGATATTTATCACGTCGCTATACCAAGAGATAACGAGAATATCCCTGACTTTGCAAAGACGCTCAAACTCTACGAGGCTATGGTTAAATCCATTGCAGACGGCAAGATTAAGGCTTGCAACGTAGTCGAAGAGGGCGGTGTAATCGCCAGCGTATTCAAGGCTTGTATGGGCAACAAACTCGGTACGAGTTGGAACGACTTGTCAGCGGATATGCTTTCCGCGCAGTTCGGCGACTTCGTAATTCTTGCCGACGACGTAAGCGGACTTGACGGCTTTGACGTGGAAATGGTCGCTACGCTCAACGGCACGTACACTGCGGATTTGTGCGGAGTATCGCTCAAAATGGACGATGCAGCCAAAGCGTTTGAGAGAACGCTTGACGGAGTATTCCCAACGACCGCTCCTGCGCAAGGCGAGGTAAAGAACCTTATTTGTTGCGCAAGAAAGGTAGACAAAGCGCCTAGAAACATAGTCAAGCCGAGAGTATTCATACCTGTATTCCCGGGCACGAACTGCGAGTACGATACAGCNAGGGCGTTNGANAGAGCGGGCGCAAAGGCGAACGTNCTTATTATNAANAACCAATCTTCNGAGGANATAGAGCANTCGGCTAAGGAAATCGTCAAGGCNTTGCAAGAGAGNCAAATCATTGCATTCCCNGGCGGATTNAGCGGNGGCGACGAGCCNGACGGAAGCGGTAAGTTTATCGCGACGACCTTCAAAAATCCTCGCATAGCNGAGCAAGTNATGAAACTTCTTTACGAAAGAGACGGTCTTGCTTTGGGTATATGCAACGGCTTCCAAGCGTTGATAAAACTNGGATTAGTGCCTTACGGCGACATCAGAGAGCAAAAGCCNGAAGCGCCGACCTTGACTTTCAACAATATATCNAGACACGTATCGACTATCGTCAAAGTCAGAGTAGCGACCAACAAATCGCCATGGCTCAANAAAGTNCACGTAGACGACGTATTCTCCGTACCCGTAAGTCACGGCGAGGGTAGATTTGTCGCAAGCGCGGCGGAACTNGACAAGATTATCAAAGGCGGTCAAGTGGCTACGCAGTACGTAGATATGACAAATAGCGCGACAATGCTTTCGCCTTTCAACCCCAACGGCAGTATGTACGCAATCGAGGGTATCATTTCGCCTGACGGAAGAGTACTCGGCAAGATGGGACACAGCGAGCGTATTGACGACAATCTTTACAAGAACGTCGAAGGCAACTACGATATGAAGATATTCGAAAGCGGAGTGGAGTATTTCAAATAAATGTCCTTTTTACCGATTACAAAAGAAGAGGTAGGCGGACGCCAAGTCGATATAGTATACGTTATCGGCGAGGCTTACGTCGACCATCCGTCGTTTGGACACGCTATCGTGTCCAGACTTTTGCAATCGCTGGGCATTGACGTAGCAATTATCCCGCAACCGCAAAATGATAGCGACTACACTCGCTTTGGCGCGCCCAAATACGGATTTATGGTGTCAAGCGGTGTCGTCGACAGTATGGTCAACAACTATACGGTGGCAAAGATTCGCCGTACGCGCGACGTATACAGCGAAGGCGGCGACGTGGGCAAACGCCCCGATAGATGCGTTGACGTATACTGCAACAATCTCAAAAGGCTTTATCCCGACAAGCCTATCGTCATAGGCGGTATAGAAGCTTCCTTGCGCAGATTTGCGCATTACGATTATTGGAAAGACTGCGTATTGCCGAGCATTTTGGTATCTTCAAAAGCCGATTTGCTTATTTACGGCATGGGCGAGCGACCTATCAAAGAAATCTTTGAAATGGTCAAAAAGGGAATACCTCTCGATAAAATTCGCGACGTACGCGGCACTTGCTATCTTGAAGAGTACGACAATCTTTCGGCAAAACTCAAAAAGGCGATAGCCGAGCATACCGTCGATTTTTCTCCGTCATACGAGCAAGTCATAAGCGATAAGATGAAGTACGTCGAGGCNTTTAAGGCGCAGTACGCCAACAACGACCCTTACTCGGGCAAGACGCTTTTGCAAAAGCACGGAGATAAATATCTTGTCCAAAATCCTATGCAGTACCCGTTGTCCGTCAAGGAAATGGACGAAGTCTACGACTTGCCGTACGAGAGAAATTATCACCCCTCATATACGAGAGGAGTTCCTGCGATTGAAGAAGTCAAGTATTCGCTCACGTCCGTAAGAGGATGTTTCGGCGCGTGCAATTATTGCGCAATCGCGTTCCATCAGGGCAGAATAGTACAAAAGAGAAGTAAAGACAATATCGTCAAGGAAGCCAAGACTCTTGTCGAAGACAAGGACTTCAAAGGCTATATCCACGACGTGGGCGGACCTACGGCGAATTTCCGCGACCCCGCTTGCAAAAAGCAAAACACACAGGGAGTGTGCAAGGACAAATCGTGCATAGGTTACAAGCCGTGTCCNGCAATGCAAGTCGACCACAGCGAGTATCTCGACTTGCTTAGGACGCTAAGACAAATCGAAGGAGTGAAAAAGGTTTTCGTGCGTTCGGGCATAAGATTCGACTACGTGCTCTACGATAAGAATCCCGAATTTTTACACGAATTGATAAAGCACCACGTCAGCGGTCAGTTGAAGGTTGCGCCCGAGCATATTTCCGACAAGGTATTAGAGGCGATGAACAAGCCTTCTTTCGACGTGTATTTGAAGTTCAAAGAGAAGTACGACGAGATAAATAAGAAGTTGGGNAAGAAACAATACCTTGTGCCGTACTTGATTTCTTCGCACCCNGGTTGTACGCTCAAAGACGCNATTAGGCTTGCGCAATACCTCAAATCAATAGGGTATATGCCCGAGCAAGTGCAAGACTTCTATCCCACGCCGTCTACCAAATCGACGTGTATGTACTACACGGGNATAAACCCCGACACGATGAAACCCGTCTACGTTGCGAAGACCAAGAGAGAAAAGACCTTCCAACGCGCNCTTATGCAATACCGCAAGAAGAGCAATTACGAAATTATCTCGCAAGCGCTCATTGAAGCAGGTCGAGAGGATTTGATAGGCTTTGGCGAAGAATGCTTGATAAAGCCTACCAAAGAGCAGGCGATAGCGAGAGCGCAGGCGGAAAAGACAAAGCAATATAAACGCAATAATAAGCCGAGCGGACGGCAAAGGAGAGGCAGTAGATAATGAAGATTACGGCAATCACTCTTCAATCAAAGAATATCGACAGAGCCAACCTCTTTCTTGACGGCAAGTTTTACGCGGGCGTAAGCCGTATTGCGATATACAATCACAAGTTGGAAGTAGGCAGAGAGATAAGCCAAACGGAACTTGACAAACTCATCTTTGACAGCGACAANGACAAGGCTTTCGACTATGCGTTGACNTATATCAGCAAGTACACGCCGACGGCAAAGGGGCTNGCNNNNAANTTNTACGAAAANGGCTANGGCAAGATAATNGTCGACTATACCGTCGAGAAGTGCAAGAAGTACGGATATATCAACGACAGNGAGTACGCGCGNTCGTATATCGCGTTCAATTCCAATATCAAGGGNAAGACGCGTATNAAGAANGAATTGAAANTCAAAGGNATAGACGAGAATATCATTGACGAGGAACTNGCCAANNTNCCGAAAAACGATTCNTGCAANCAACTTGCCAAAAAGAAGAGCGCGGGCATGGATATATCCGANCCAAAGAACAGAGCNAAGTTGATAAGNTTTTTGCAGTANAGAGGCTATGAGTGGGAAGACATCTCGCAAGCGTTGGCTACGCTCAAATTAGTCGACGACGATTTCGAATGAACGNATGAATATATGAGCATAGATNAGAAGGAGGGGAAAATGAAGACTGCGTTGACGACAAAAGATATGGCGTATTGCGACAAGCGTACGATAGAAAGCGGCGTNCCGTCNACNGAACTTATGTATAGAGTGGCANNTAAGGTCTTTTCCTCTCGCANATGGCAGGGNAGAATNTATATNGTCTGCGGNAAGGGNAACAACGGCGGAGACGGCTTAGCGCTTGCAAANATTATGCTAGACAGCAATATCAAGCCGTACGTCTATCTTATNGAAGAGCCGNCTACCGNTGACGGCAGATATTATTTGNGCGAACTCAAAAGCAAAGNTTACNCGAATATTTTGAGCATAGACGAGTGCGATTACGANTGCGACGTAATAGTCGATTGCATNTTCGGCACGGGATTCAANGGCGAGCCAAAGNANANATANGCGNANGTNATTNANANTATCAACGCAAGCAANGCCTATAAAATCAGCGTNGANATACCNAGCGGACTTGACGGNGATAGCGGTAAATACGCNGTATGCGTCAAAGCCGACGAANCGATAACNGTGCAGTACGCAAAGACGGGATTATATTTGAATGACGGCAAGGATATGACGGGCAAGTTGANTATAATCGANGTGGGAATCGGNCTTTACGTAGACGGATNTAANGTCGTAGANGAAGANGATATTTCNTTGCTTTTCCCNAAGCGTANGCAAAANACGCACAAGGGCAGTTACGGNAANAGCGCGATTATCGGCGGNTGCGGCAACTATCTGGGCGCGGTAAAACTCGCCAACGCAGGNTTGTGCGCATTGAGGTGCGGAGGGGGATTGAATACAGTTGTCGTACCCAAATCGCACGCCGACAATATCGCAAAAGCGGTATGGGAAAGCACGGTCTTTTCTATCAGCGACAAAGACGGATATATGCTCTTTGACAAAGACGAGTTGGACAAATCGTTGAAAGGTGTAGACTGCGTCGCGATAGGTATGGGCATAGGCAATCGCTATGACGAGAACTTGAAAATCATATCGCATATAATCAAGAATTACCCGATTAAAGTAATCATTGACGCCGACGGATTGAACTCGCTTTCACTCGACACAAGTATACTCAAAAACGCAAAAGCGGAAATAATTCTTACCCCGCATATCAAAGAGATGTCAAGGCTTTGCTTACTTGACGTCAATGAGATTGCAAGCGACCCGATAGGCGTAGCCAAAGCCTTTGCCAAAGAGTACAAAGTGACGGTACTTCTCAAAGGTACGAGCAGCGTAATCACCGACGGAGAAGAGTTTTTTTTGGTAGTAAACGGCGGAGCGGAGTTGTCAAAGGGCGGAAGCGGAGATACTTTGAGCGGAGTAATGCTCGGGATGCTATCGCAAGGAAACAGAACGCTTGAAAGCGCATACTCATCCGCGTATCTTACCGCAAAGGTAGCCAAAGGACTGTGCGAAGAGTATAGCGAATACGGGGTATTGCCTAGCGACGTATCTAAGGCAATTCGATTGATAACAAAGTAAGCAACCGATTGCGTATATCAGCCGTCTTTTCACCCTAACGTCGTGACTCAAGAAGTCGACGTGTACAGCAAGTACACTTGACGACTTCATTTCGCACTAGCACGGGCAAAAATACAACTAATCTCCGCACTCGCAACTAAGCGTCATTTTCGATAAATAATTCAAAAAAAGGAGAATATATATGAAAGTATTACTTATCAACGGAAGCGCCAACAAAAACGGATGCACCAACAGAGCGTTGGAAGAAGTAGCGAAGACTTTGAACGAAGAGGGGATTGAAACTGAAATTTTCCAAGTGGGCGCAAAGCCGATAAAGGACTGCATAGGTTGTATGCAGTGCGCAAAGACGCTCAAAAACAACACTTGCATTTTCAATGACGACGTAGTCAACGAAGTTATCGCCAAAGCCAAAGAGTGCGACGGATTTGTATTCGGCACGCCGGTATATTACGCTCATCCGAGCGGAAGAGTGCTTTCGCTTTTGGACAGAGTATTCTACGCAGGCTCGCGCGTGTTCAAGCACAAACCTGCCTTTGCAGTGGCAAGCGCAAGAAGAGCGGGCACTACCGCGTCTTTGGACGTACTCAACAAATACTTCACGATAGCGCAAATGCCTATCGCATCGTCGAGTTATTGGACTATGGTTCACGGTAATGCAGCCGAGCAAGTAGAGCAGGACTTGGAAGGATTGCAGACTATGCGCAACGGCGCAAGAAACCTCGCTTGGCTTATGAAATGTATTGAATTGGGCAAGCAAAACGGTATCGATATTCCTCAAAACGAAAGCGGTACGCGTACGAATTTTATCAGGTAAAACTAACGAGAAGAGGGAAGTCTTGCGACGACCCTCTTGAATTTTTTAATAGAATCCAAGGCTTATCATAAGCGCTTGATTTATCTTTTGCATAGTGTCGATAGGCACTTCGCCTATCTTGTCTTTTAATCGCTTCTTATCCAAAGTGCGAATTTGTTCCAGCAAAACGACAGAATCCTTTTGGAGTCCGTATTCTTTGGCAGAAAGTTCGATGTGAGTG
>JAAVHQ010000027.1 GCA_014799645.1 Clostridiales bacterium
GAGCCAGGATCAAACTCTCAAGTTCAATCTCTAACTCTTTCAAACAATTGACTTTCTTGCTTTTTGTGTTTTAATTTGTACACTTTGCTTCAAGTTTGAAATAGTTTTTTACAAATTTTGTTTATTCGCTTATTACCATCTCAACCTTCTGTTTAGTTTTTAAGGTGCTGTCGCTTCCAATATATTTTTGAAAGCCTATACATCTTACCACACTAAAATAATAGTGTCAACTGTTTTTTTGATTTTTTTACAAAAATTTTTTACGCAAATTTTTCATGATTTTTAGACGATAATCTTCTCAATTATTTTATATATTATTTTATCAATATATTATATAAAAAGACNTCTTTCGACACGAGGTTTNNANTTCGTCAAANTCNAAAAACANCGTTTTANTTATTTGAACAATGTTCAANNNATACTATNANCCTTCCTTCTGCGCTAAACTCGACAAATTTGTGTAATATGTATATAAATTTAATGCAAAATAAACGAAAAAATTTGATTTTTTATATTTACAAATAAGAAAACTCTATGCTATACTTGTTATGGTGTGNNAATCACTAACAATGATTTTGGAGGATTNNNAAATGTCAGATAAGAAAACTGTTCTCATTACAGGCGCTTCCGGCTCTATGGGNAGCCAAGTTTTGAAGTGCGTAATGGGCACNGGTAAATTTAATTGTGTAATTCTATTGAGAAAAAAGAGNNCNAACGANNAATTGAGAGAAAAACTCTTGAAATTCTACGCNAAAAAGAAAACNGGNGGCAAGTTGGAAGTTATNTTCGGNGATATCTCCAANAGAGAAGATTGCGATAAGGTAATTGCNATGAGCGATTACGTATTGCACTGCGCGGCTATNATTCCGCCTATCTCCGACCACAATCCANCAGGGCGCTGAAAGAACAAACTACTACGGNGCTAAGAACCTCATNGACGCTATTAANGCAAGTCCGAGAGCGAACGAAATCAAATACGTTCANATCGGCACGGTNGCNGAATACGGNAACCGTACTTGGAAGCATCCTTGGGGACGCGTAGGCGATCCGCTNGTTCCNAGCGTNTACGACTTCTANGCNATCACNAAACTTAGAGCNGAAAGNTANTTGCTTGAAGCNGAACTCCCCAACTGGGTAGTATTGAGACAATCGGGCGTATTGCACGACAATCTCTTTAAGAATAATATGGCGGACGGTCTNATGTTCCACACNTGTTGGAACGTACCTATCGAGTGGGCTACCGCAAGAGACAGCGGACTTGCNCTTCAACACTTGGTTGAATACGACNCNGANGGNACTCTCCCNGCAGAGTTCTGGCANAATATTTACAATATCGGNAACGGCGAAACCTGCCGTGTAACCGGATACGAAACTCTCGNNGNAGGTTTCCAACTNATGGGCGCTAANCCNGAACAGTTCTTCAAACCNAACTGGTGCGCNGANAGAAACTTCCACTGCTTCTGGTACTATGATTCCGACGTACTTGAAGATTANCTCCACTTCCGTACGGAAACNTGGNNNGACTTCTGGAAGAATATGGCAAAACTCAACTGGTACTTTAAGTTCGGCGCAATTTTGCCAAAGAGCTTCCTTAGCAAAGTTACTATTCAAAAACTTTTCAAAAATNNCAACTCGCCTATGTNCTGGTACAACAACNNNATAGANGGACGTATNAANGCATTCTACGGTTCAAGAGAAAGATTCCAAGAAATCGGTACNGANTGGTCNAAATATCCNCTCTTCTGCAAGAATCAAATCGTTGACGAAAACGGTCAAGTNGTNGATTATCAAGAAAGAAGAGATATCAACAACGCTAAGAAATATTTGCTCAGCCACGGTTATGACGAAAGCAAGCCGACGAGCGAACTCGATATCGAAGATATGAANCAGGCTGCAGAATNCAGAGGCGGTAAAGTTGTCAGCGAAACGATGGAAAAGGGCAACCTTTACAAGAAGATNAAATGGCAATGCCACAACGGTCACGTATTCGAGTCTTCNCCGTTCACAATNATCAAAGCAGGTCACTGGTGTCCTGAATGCTGTACNCCTGCNCCTTGGAACTTTGACGAATTGTCCAAGCATATTCCTTTCTTCGCGCAAGTATGGTACGACACGCACGACAAAGAAGAAAACAACTTCTTCCCTGCCGATTGCTATATGGATATAATCGNGAAANAAAAAGAATTGAAAAAGNAATAATAATTCAGTAATAATTTAAGAGGTGTATATATAATGGAAAGATATCAACAGGGTGCATCCCAACAAAAGCATGAATTCAAAAACGTATTCATTTGCGGCGGTACGGGTTTTCTCGGATNCTACTCCGCAAANGAATTTNTCAGACAAGGCGCTAAGGTAGGCGTGCTCGCTCTTCAAGGCGAACTTACCCTTTCCGCTGATTGGTGGCCGAAGGAAATNGACGTAAACTACGGCAGACTCTTCAATCTCAGACCCGGNGACGATTCTCCGACAGTTACGAANGAAGAACTCGTANAGATGTTCGACGGATACGANACTCTCGTATACGCAGTNGGTCCTGACGACAGAATGCANACTCCTAAGGGCGTANNNGGTTATGACTTCTTCCACACNTATCTTGTAGACAAAGTTATCCCTGTATTCGAAGCTGCTAAGGAAGCAGGCNTAAAGAAGGCTATTCTTCTCAACTCCTACTTNGCTTACTTCGACAGAAGATGGCCTGAAAGCCACCTNGCTGAAAGACATCCGTANATNANAGTAAGAGTTGANCAAGGCGAAGCTCTTATNAAAGTCGGCGGCGGTCAAGAAAACGGCGGTATGGACGTAGTNGTTCTCGAATTGCCTTACATCTTCGGTAGCATGCCNGGTCGTACCCCNCTNTGGAAAGAAGTATTCCTTGACAGATTTGCAGGTATGCCNGCTATCTTCTTCCCGAAGGGCGGTACNAATATGATTCACGTAAACGGTATTGCTGAATCGGTAGTNGCAGCNGCNTANTACGCTCAACANGGCGACAGACTTCCTATCGGTAACAANGACTGGAAGTTTAAGGATATGATCAACCTCATCATGGAAACCATCGGTTGCAAGAAGAGATANTNCGGCGTAGGCGCAGGAATTGCNNCTNTNGGCGTAAAGATGACCGTTNTTAAGAACTTGAAGAAGNCNNNTCAAGATAGCGGTTTGAANTACAACTACTTGATGNAAGATATTCAATCCAAAGACCTCTACTACGAAGACGACGTTGAGAANGTACAAGAATACTTGCACTATGACGAACTCGGCTATGACGGCGGCGGCACAATCGAAGANGGTATCNNNATGACCGCTAAGGCTTGNTATCCGCACAGATTTGACGAGAACGGCAANCTCATCGAGAANTGGNAAGGCGTNAACCCTGTTAAGGCAGAAACCGCTGAAAACAACGTTTTCGTAAACAAAANCAAGAAAAAGTAATANTTAAATTACGATAAAATCAAGGCTTTCGNACTACAATTCGGAAGCCTTTTTTAATTATCCCAAAATTACACTTGACCGAAAATCAACNTTTATTATATAATTGTTGTAATAAATGACAANAACTGGGTGGTAAAATGAGTGAGATTACTAATATAATAGAAAANCATAACGATTTTTTCAAAACTAATAAAACTTTGGATNTAAATTTTAGACTTCAACACCTGAAGGCTCTCCACTCGNCAATNAAGAGCAATTTGAGCGAATTGCACGANGGATTGAGACTTGACCTTGGAAAGTCCGAAGAAGAAAGTTATATGACCGAAACGGGGCTTGTATTAAGCGAACTTTCACATTTGATAAAGAATTTGAAAAAGTACGTCAAGCCNGAAANAATAAAGACTCCGATTACGCAGTATCCNTCGAAGAGTTATCGCATGCCCTGCCCTTACGGCACGGTATTGATAATGAATCCNTGGAACTATCCGTTCTTGCTCTCGATGAATCCGCTCATTGAGGCNATAGCCGCGGGCAACACGGTAATTTTGAAATTAAGCGCGTATTCGCCCAACGTCAATACGGCAATTATAAAAGTGCTTGAAAGNGTATTCGAGAAAGGATATATCGACGTGATATGCGGTCACTCGGCGGTAATTACGGAATTACTCGACCAAAAATTCGATTATATCTTCTTTACNGGAAGTAAGAAAGTAGGCAAAATCGTCTATAATTGCGCGGCTAGAAACTTTACGCCCGTTTCGCTTGAACTCGGCGGAAAATCCCCATGTATCGTCGACGAGACGGCGAATATCCCGCTTGCCGCAAAACGTATCGTCTGGGGCAAATTCCTCAATCANGGTCAAACGTGCGTTGCTCCCGACTATATCTTCTGCCATAAGTCGGTACACGANAGACTTATCGCGGAAATCAAAAAGCAAATCGACGCGCAGTTCTCGACTTCNCCCCTTGAGAATCCAAAATACGGCAAGATAATAAATGAAAAGCATTTCAATAGAGTTGTCGGTCTTATAGATAAGGACAAAGTAGTTCACGGCGGAAACGTCGACGCTNAGAGANTAAAAATCGAGCCGACCGTACTCGACAACGTCACCTGCGAAGACGCNGTAATGCAAGAGGAAATTTTCGGNCCNGTATTGCCTATAATGACGTACGANAAGGACGAAGAGGTGCTTTCGCATATTTCCAGTCATTCCGTTCCCCTTGCGATGTACATATTCTCAAACGATAAAAAGCGTATTAAAAGATTTACGAGTGAAGTCAGCTACGGCGGCGGCTGCGTAAACGACGTCGTAATTCACATCGCTTCTCATTATCTGCCTTTCGGCGGATTTAAGGACAGCGGTATCGGCGTATATCACGGCAAAGCAGGCTTTGATACGTTCTCTCATTACAAAAGCATCGTGGACAAAAGCACGAAGATAGATTTGCCTATGCGCTATCAGCCGTTCAAGGAATCATATCAAAAGTTGATTAAAAAATTTATGAAGTAATAAAAAAAGGAAGTTCGAATTGAACTTCCTTTTTTTATTTGAATTGCACGGCGTAACGCAAGATTGCGATTACCGTCTTTGAATCTTTGATTTCATTACGCTCTATCATTTTAAGAGCGTCGTCCAACTTGATTCTTTTGACGTTGAGCAATTCGTGCTCGTCAAGTTTATTCTCGCCTACCTCAAAGTCGGTGGCAAGGAAGATGTGCAACGGCTCGTCGGTATACGCGGGCGTAGGATAAATCACGCCCAAATCGGTAAGACTGCAAGCGATAACTCCAACTTCCTCTTTGAGTTCTCTTATCGCGCAATCGTACGCGCTCTCGCCATTTTCTACTTTGCCTGCCGGTATTTCAAGTATCATTTCGCGGTATGGATATCTGAATTGTTCGACTAGATACACATAACCCTCTTTATCGACGGCAAGGACGCTGCTACCGCCGTTGTGGTGAACGTATTCCCTCATGCTTTCGCTACCGTCGGCGAGGACGACTTCGTCGTTGTATAGGCTCAGAATTCTGCCTTTATAAATCAAGTTTTCTTTCTTTGTAGTTTCTTTGCAATCCATAACGCTTTCACTCCCTAATTAGTATAATAAAAGGACGGGCATTTCTGTCCGTCCTTTTAATGCTTAGTCTGATTATTGTATGCTCTTCATAATTTGTTTGAAGACCTTATCCGCTTTCTTTGCGAAATCCTCGTCAGCGAACAAATTGGACTGTTGTACGGACGTTACGTCAAGGCTAAGTTCGTCCTTAACGGTTTCGATATAATTGTCTTCGATAGTGGTAACTTCAACTTTGATTGATTCAATCTTCGTCTTATCCTCGTTGCCCTCTTCGTCCTTAGCGTAGGTGATTTCTACCGTATAGTCGTAAACGTAATCGCTACCTTTGACGTACATAGTTTGCTCAATTTCGTTTCCGTCTTCATCTTCGGTCGGTACTTTTTTCTCGGTTATATTACCCTTCTCGTAATCGATAGGAAGCTCGGTAACCATAACGATGTGAATGCCGTAATCGTTGATAATGAAAGATATTGCCGCGCCGCTTGCCGTTTCCATAGTATAAATATCGGTAGCAAGTTCGTCCTTGTCTTCGCCTACGGAAGAAGTAGCGGGTTTCTTGTAGATTGTGTATGAGCCGTTTGCCGATTTGAGAATAGCCGTATCGCCTTCGTACGCTACGCTATCGGTAGTGGGATCTTCGCTAACCGCGTCGTACTCTTCGATAGCCATTGCGCCAATGCCTACTTTTCCCAACTCTCTTGCCAAAACGGTGTACTCCGCAACGTAACTTGTCGATTCGCCTTCCGGAGTTACGGCGTAGTAATCATTGCTGAACATACCGCCGTCGTCGTTTACAAGATTTATCCAATCGTTGAACGCTTGCTTAGAAGCGTATTCTTTTACGAGATGTTGTTCAAGATCGGTCATATCTTTCGCCGCTTGAGTTGCTCTATTCACCTTTGCTTGAATATCTTCCGCCATTGCGTAAAGCACTGTCAAATAACTTACTGCAGGATTAGCGTAAGCATTTTCAACGTCTTCGATAGTCGCGTCGGTATAAGCGTCTTTGAGTTCGTCCTCATCGGCGTCGTAATCAGGATTGGATACGTTGACGTTGATACCCAACTTGGTATAAAGTTCAAGCATCTCTTTATCGTTATCGTCTACTACGCCCGTTGCAATAGCCGCTCTGTAAGCCTTAACCAAATCTTCATTGTCAGGATACAAGGTATTCAAAAGTGTAAGCGCGTCGCTTTGCTCGTCGGTAAAGGAAAGCAAAATGCTCTTTACTTGGATATCATTTTCGCTCGGCGCTGCGTAAGTGAAAGTACCTCCGCTTACTGCCGTAGAAAAATCTTCGCTCTTTACGTACGCTTTAAGGTCGATTTCAACTTGCTTGTTGTATCTTACCGTTGCGTTTTCTCTAATTTCGGTATCGTTGATCGTTGTGCCGACGTGGTCGGTGTACTTTTCTACGATATAGCTTGTCATCTGTTGAAGCAAGAAATAATCGTAGTCGAGAATATCGCCGAGGCTGTTGTCTCTTACGGATTTGAGAGCCGTTCTCTCAGCGTCGTAAGTAGCCTTGTCCGCAATATCTTTTTTAATTACGTTATTGATGTAGTTGAAGAAATATGCGTTGGATACGCTCGAGTCGCTAATCTCTACCTCATACTTGTCAGCGAAATATTTAATTATGTCAGCGTCGGTATTTATAGCGTCGTTCTTAACGTACTCGTCGCTCTCTTCATCTTCGCTAGCGGAAATTTTGGAACGAGCCGTAAGGTAATCGATATCGTCTTCATCGTCGGCATCTTCATCGTCTTCTTCCGTTGTTCCGCTGTTTTTGTCGTTGCTGGCTATCTCTTCGTCAACGTAGTCTTGCCATGCGTCGTGGAATTGCTCGTTGGTCTCTTCAACGCAATATCTAAATTCGTCAGCCGACATAAACGCTCTGTAAGCGTCAATCGGATTTTCCGACTTATAAGAGTTCCACGCGTCGAGAGATGCAAATCTACTGTCGAAGTCGGACGCTACGAGTTTGTTCTTATACAAATAGTCTTGAGCGTAAAGCGCCAACAACTTTTGTCTTGAAAGCGAGTTGTAGAAATACTCTACGACTTGCTCAGCAGACCAACCGAACGAATTCATATAAGTCGCTCCGTATCTATTGACGTAAGTCACTACTTCTCCCTTATAAATTACGTTGCTAATAACACCGTTGCCCGTGTCGTAACTCACCGTCGCAAGCACTTGATGATAATCTCTGTTTGTATCCGTCTCGAAAAGCGAGCATCCCGTCAACAAAGCGGCTACCAACGCTACCAACAATACGAGGGCAATAACTTTCTTTTTCATATACTACTCCTTAAAAGCGATATATTATAATTATAATAATAAATAATATTATGCATAATCTATTATACACAATCAGCGTTGGGTTGTAAACACTTTTAGCCAAAAGTTTTTTCGCATTTGAGTAAAAAGCCCTTTACCGCCGCCAATTTTTCCCTCACAGGACGGAATTTGCAAGCAAAATGAAGTTTTGGACACTCTTCGCACGTCAAATTGACTTCTTCTCCCGCCTCGCTCACCGCGTACATCACCGCCTTGTTCTTAAAGCAATCGCCGTCGGCAAAAGTGAGATAAGTCATTTTTGGATTTATATCGATTTGCTTGACGCCTATCTTGCTCGCAAGGTTGCGTATCAATCCCAACTCAAAGAGGTTTTGCGTTTCGCTCGGCATTTTGCCGTAAGCCTCGACCACGCTTCGCGTAAGTTTGTCCAACTCCTCTTGCGTGTCCAAATCGAGCGCGTTGCGATACAGCCTCATACGCATATCTTCGTCGGGGATATATTCTTTGTCGATATACGCGCCGAAGTTGAGGACGAGTTTGACCTCGCTCGCCTGTTTTTCGGTTATGCCCTGCAATTCGTCGACGGTCTCTTTGAGCAACTTGCAGTACATATCGTAACCTACTTTTTCGATATGCCCGTGCTGTTCCTTACCCAAAATATTTCCCGCGCCTCTTATCTCCAAGTCGCGCATGGCTATCTTAAATCCGCTACCCAATTCCGTATAATCCAAAATCGCCGCAAGTCGCTTGGTCGCGTCGCCGGTGAGCATACAGTCGGGATTGACGGTAAAGTAAGTATACGCAATTCTATTGCTTCTGCCCACTCTTCCTCTCAACTGATACATCTGAGAAAGTCCAAGCCTGTTTGCCTCGCAAATAATGAGCGTATTCGCGTCGGGTATGTCAATGCCGTTCTCTATTATCGTCGTGCTGACAAGCACGTCGTATTCTTTGTCGTAAAATCTGCCTATCTTGTCTTCAAGAGTTTCCGCGCTCATTCTTCCGTGAGCGAAGTCCACTTTTGCGTCGGGCACGAGAGCCTTGACCTTCTCGGCAAAATTCTCTATGCCGTTGACCCTGTTATAGAGGATATACACTTGACCGCCTCTTGCGAGTTCTCTCGTCACAGCGTCAATGATAAGTCCGTCGCTGAGTTCGCAAACGTAAGTCTGCACGGGCAGTCTGTTGCTCGGTGGCGTTTCCAACACGCTTATATCCCTTATGCCCGTCATAGCCATATTCAACGTCCTTGGAATAGGTGTAGCCGACATAGTCAAGACGTTGACGTTTTTCTTGATGACTTTGAGTTTTTCCTTATGCTCAACGCCAAAGCGCTGTTCCTCGTCGAGTACTATAAGTCCCAAATCATGGAACTGTACGTCGGACGATAGCAATCT
This sequence comes from Clostridiales bacterium, assembly GCA_014799645.1. Lineage (GTDB taxonomy): Bacteria > Bacillota > Clostridia > Christensenellales > UBA3700 > RACS-045. The sequence continues at coordinate 9,210 of JAAVHQ010000027.1, forward strand.
ATGCGTACCTACCGCAAACAAGGACGTTCCCGTCGCAAGTCTGTTGATTGATTCGTCAATCTGCTTTTGGGTCTGCAATCTGCTTATCAATTCAATTTGTATTCCGAATTCCTTAAACCGCTCTTTCGCCGTGTTGTAGTGCTGTCTTGCCAAAATCGTGGTCGGACACAGGATTACCGCTTGCTTGTTGTGGCAAATCGTCTTGAATATCGCTCGCAAGGCGACTTCCGTCTTTCCGTAGCCTACGTCTCCGCAAAGAAGCCTGTCCATTATCATACCTCTTTGCATATCCGATTTAATATCCGCAACCGCCGTATTTTGGTCGTCGGTCGGCTCGTAAGGGAATGCGTCTTCGAATTCCTTTTGTAAGTAGTCGTCTTCCGAATACTTGTAGCCTTGCTTGTTTTGTCTTTGGGAATAGAGTTCTAGCAAATCGACCGCCATTGCCTTTATCGAGGCTTTGACGCTTTGCTTTACCTTGTCGAATTCCTTTCCGCCAATCGCCGATAAGCGAGGCTCTTTGTCGCTTCCGTTGTATCTGCTCAATCTATCGAGTTTGTCGGTAGGGACGTAAAGCAACTCGGAATTCTTGTATTCAACGACGACGTATTCGGAATTGACGCTACCCATTTGGATATACTTAGTGCCCAAACACTTGCCTATGCCGTGCACTTCGTGTACGACATAATCGCCCACTTTGGGCATTGTGAATACTCTCGTCTTTTTGCTCTCGATATGAGAATTTTTTCTCGTACCCGTCCTTGTGACGTCCTCTCTGCCAAGCACCGCGATTTTGGCTTTGGGATAGGCAAAGCCTTTGGATATTTCTATCGGAAGTATGAATATACCCGCTTTCCTTTCTTGAATATCCTCGACGTATGAGCAACCTACTTCTTCGCTAATAAGGTTGCTTCTAAGACTGCGCCCCGACTGCTCGTCGCCCATACATATCAACGTCGTATAGCCCGATTTGTCAAAGGCTTTGAGGTCGTTGATAAGCGCGTCGTAGTGGATAGTATAGTTGCTCAGCGTAACGCAGTTGATGTTGAACACGGCGTTCGGCGAGAATATAGGGTTCGTCGAAGCCAAATAGGAAAATGCTACTTTTTGCAACTTGCTCAGCCTTGTCATTACTTCGTCGTAAGATAGCAACGATTTCGTATGCTCTTTGAGCGCTTCGCCCGTCTCGGAAAGTTGCTTTACTCTGCCGATATGTTCTTTGATATACAAGTCAATTTGCTCTGCAACAGACGCGGGCTCGTCGAATACTACGACCGCGTTTTCGTCCAAATAATCGAATACGGTATACATACTCTCTCTTACGAAAGGTATTAGCCATTGCATTTGTTGAGAACATACCGACGAAATCGCAAGCGCGGAATAGGTATTCTCACTCGCTTCCGCAATATTGCTCGGAAGTCTGTCGACGGCTTTTCTCGCCCTGTCCATACCGCCTTCGATAAGCTTTTGAGAAAAGAGCAAGTCGTTGTCGGGCATAATCTGTATGCTGTCCACCTCTCGCACCGTCATAAGCGTATCGGGACTGAATTCCTTTATGCTCTCGACCACGTCGTCGAAAAAGGATATTCGCAAAGGCATATCCAACTGCGATGGGAAAATACTGACTATGTCGCCCGCGACGGAAAAAGTATTCTTTTCCTCGACTGCGTCTTCGCGAATATATCCCATAGTCGCAAGTCTGTCGATAAGAGAATACATATCGAGCGTATCGTCTTTTTTGATATTGATTACGCTGCCGTTCAACGCCTCTTTTCTAGGTAAAAACTGCGTAAGCGTCTGAGGCGAAACGACTAGACATTGCAATCTTCCGTTCGCCAATTCGTAAAGAGTATCAATTCTTTGCGCAATAATGCTTTTATGGTAAGTCTTGCGATGCAATAGCAACTCTTCGTTGGCGGGCAAAAATCCCACCCTGTCGCCGTAAAAATCTTTTAATCTATTGAAAAGCGTGTTTGCTCTAAACGAGTCTTTTGCTACGAATAATACGAACTTATTGAGTTGCGATGCGATATGAATTTTCTCGCCCTCGCCGACTGAAAAGACAGCGCAGTCGCGCCCCTCCTCTACCGCGCGGTATAGGTTGGCAAATTCACCTCCCAAAGTATTGAGTTTTAGCAACTCCTTTACGTTCATAGTCAATTTTTATGATATGATATTACACTAGTTTTCCGTTGAGTTTTCGCATAAGCGAATCAATATCGCCGTCTATCATATACTGCCAAATGCCGTCTGCGACTTTATCGAAAACTTTGTCAAGCACCGCGTGTTTTTCCTTGCCAACTTTGGAAAGCACGTAGTCTTTGAGTTCTCTGTTACCGCGCTCGTCGCCCACGCCGATACGCACTCTCGCAATCGCAGTTGTACCGCATTCCGCGACGATATTTTTCATACCGTTGTGACTTCCGCCCGAGCCTTCTTTGCGCACTCTGACGTTGCCGAGTGGCAAGTCGATATCGTCGTAAATAATCAAGGTTTGCGAGTAGTCGATTTTGTTGGAATTAGCGAGTTGTTTTACGCTTACGCCGGATAGGTTCATATAAGTTTGAGGTTTTGCGATAATATGCTTTTGTCCGCCGATATACTGCACGCAATACAAAGCATCGCCACCCTTTTTGTCAAGAGCGCCGCCTATCTTGTCTAGCAACTTGTCCACTGTCATAAATCCCATATTGTGGATTGTGTCTTCGTACTTTTTTCCGGGATTACCCAACCCCACTATAAGCATAATCTACCTCGCTGTTTTATTTCTTTTGTTGTCTTTTTGTCTTAAAATATTCGCTTAGGATATTCGCGCACTCCTCTTGCAGTACGCCGCCCTCGACAACCTTAGGTCTATGATTGAATCTAACGTCCGTCGGAAGATTGTAGAGCGTGGAGCAACAACCTGCTTTCGCGTCGTACGCTCCAAAATAAATATTGCCTATTCTTGCGTTTATCAACGCGCCCGAGCACATTGCGCAAGGCTCTAAGGTCACGAAAATATCGCACTCGTTGAGTCGCCAATCACCTATCTTTTTGCAAGCCTTTTCTATCGCGACAATCTCCGCGTGATAGTTGCTGCAATTCTTCTTTTCCTTGCGATTGTAAGCCTTAGCGATTACCTTGCCGTCCTTGACGATTACCGCGCCGACGGGAACTTCGTCCTCGGCTCTCGCCTTTTCCGCCTCGCGCAAAGCAAGTCGCATAAACTTGACCTTATCTCTCTCTTCCATAGATATATTTTATCATACAGTCAAAGATTTGCCAACAATAGCAAAAGTAACAATTTGATTTTTTTGCGAATATCTTGCAATATGTATGGATTAAACGAACTTCAAAGCGATTTGGAAATATTGCAGGCGCAAGGCGCGGAAATTTTCGATATAGGAAATACTCTGTTGGGAAGACCTATACCGTGTATATTCAAAGGCTCGAAAATCGGCGGACAGACGCTACTTCACGCGTCAATTCACGCAAGGGAATGGGTGACTACTCCGCTCGTCATTGAGATGATGAAAAACTACAACGGCTCTTACGGCGTATGGTGCGTGCCTATGGTCAATATAGACGGCGTACTACTCGTACAGCAAGGACTTAGCAGTATACCCGAACAAAGCCTAAAAGACTTCTTAAAAGAAGTCAACGGCGGTAGCGAAGATTTCTCTTTGTGGAAAGCCAACGCAAGGGCGGTAGACTTGAACGTCAATTTCAACGCGCGTTGGGGCGAAGGCGCGCAAAACGTCACGTACCCCGCTCCTGCCAACTATATTGGCGAGCATCCTTTTTCCGAATATGAAATTATGGCTCTAAGAAGCCTTACCGAAAGAGTTAAGCCGTCGGTTACGTTGAGTTACCACGCCAAAGGCAACGTGATTTACAAAGGCTTCGGCTGTATAGACAACGGCGTAGAATGCGCACAAAGAATTTCCGATTCGACGGGCTATCCCCTTCTCAATTCCTACAATAGCGTAGGCGGATATAAAGATTGGTACGTCGCCACTTTCCAAAAACTCGGACTTACAATCGAAGTCGGCGACGAGAACGTCGCGTACGCGCAACTTATCGACTATCTACCGCAAATCTATGAACAGAATGCAAATGTATTGAATATTGCGACTGAGTGCGCGCAAAATGAATAAGACGTATGGTCTTAATTTTATTGGTATAAGGGGCATGGCTTGTAAGTGAATTTGCATTTAGTGTCGGGCATCTTTTTGGGACGTTGCCCAAAAAATGATACACTAAATTGCAAACACACTTACCGCCTTGGACTTGGGTTATTCTATTGGGACTGTCAAATTTGACGGTGCTTTTTATTTTCATTATATGTTGCTACGCATAGAATATCGTTTGCGTCAAGATTTAGAATTTTACAAAGATTAGCAAATATATAAACCGGTGGCTTAGTATTACCATATAGATATTTATCTAAGGCGGTTTCTTTAATGCCGATTTCTTCTGCTATTTCCGCTTTCGTCAATTCGCTTTGCTCTACTGCTTTTGTTAATTTGTTTTGTATTTGAGCGTATGTTATCATTTTTATGTTTCTTTTTATATTATAATAACACACGAAAAACGTGTGAGTCAAGTTTTTTACACAATAATTGTGTATTATTTATACAGGTAGGTAAAAATTATGGAATTATTAAAATTTCCCGAAAATTTACGAGAAGCATTAAAACACAAAGAAATGACTCAACAAGAACTTGCACATCGTTTAGGCACGACACAACAAACTGTTAGTCGTTGGCTTAACAAAATATGTGAGCCTGAACTCTCTGTTCTTTTGGAAATCTGTATGATTTTAGACGAAACACCAAACGAACTTTTAGGATATGATAATATACCCGACGAAGTAATCGATACATATAAAAATATTAAACATAAATAAGTAGATTCAACTTTCAGCCACAATAGAATAACCAAGTCCAAAGGCTGTAACTTAATTAAATTTTTATGTATAAAATAATTTCCTCGTCACATACTACCAATGTAACCACCAGGTTACAAAATACAGGAGGAGATTATGACAAGAAACAGTAAGTCACAAGGTAGCGCCTCGTCTACTTCACAAAGAAGCAAGACGTCTAGCACCTCTAAGTCTCAAACGAAAGGTTGCGGAAACTGTTGCGGTTGCGGTAGTAAAAATAACTAATTACCCCTGCTCCACGCGATAACGCAATTAACGCGGAGAAATATCATTATTCTTCAATGTAATCATATTTCTCCTCAATCAAAAAAGCCGACGAAGAAATTCGTCGGTTTTTGATTATTTTCCTATTCTTTCTTCAAGTATTTTTTCACGACCATATTCGTCCAAATGACCAGCCAAAAACATATCGTTTATATCTATTTTATAGAAATTGGAAAATTTGAACGCTTGCACTACACTTGGTATATTCTCACCGCTTTCATAACGCTGAACTGTCGCGATTGGTATTCCCGTTCCGTCTGCAACTTGTTTTAAAGTGTATCCTTTATAACGACGCAATTCTTTCAAGCAATTAGCAAAAGCAATCTTTACTTGCTCTTCCGATACAATAAATTCTTCTCCGTTTTCGTCCGTCAATTTCATTATAGGCATATCGTTGTTGTTATGCATAATTCCTATCTCCTTTCAAGAGCCTACTGACATCTTATCACGAATTCGTAAATAATAGTTGACTTTTACGAATTCGTGAATTATAATATGTTTACGAATCCGTAAAATATAAGAGGTGAAAATGATAACATACGCACATATACAAAACAAACTAGCAAAAGCAATAGAACAAAGCGAATATACAAAGGCAGAAATCTCTCAAAAAGTAGGCATAAAAGAAACTACGCTAGAAAAATATTTGACAGGCAAATCTAAGCCGTCAGTATTTTTATTCGCTAATCTTTGCAAAGAATTAAATCTTAATGCCACTGATATTCTCTGCGTAAAAGATGAAATATTTTGACAACGCTTAGAACTAGAAGCAAACTTGTTCGACGAAAAGTGAGATAGACAAAAAAGAAAGCGGTAGATTTTGCGCCCAGTAAGCGTTTAGCGAACCGCCCCGTACTCTATGTACGTTGGCGCGCGAGCAAAATGCTTAATCGGCGGAAAAGATGCCACTTTACTTTTGTTTAGATTTACTTTGAGGAGAACAAAAAAATAGAAAGCCGATATCCTTGCGAACACCGACCTTCTATTATATGATAAGGGGGAAAATTATGAGCTAATTGATGTGTAAATCTTATTTACACACATAATATAGCACCGACAAAAAACTTTGTCAACAGTTTTTCACAATATTTTTCAAAAATTTTTCAAAAACTTTAATAAGTTAATATTTGTCAATCGAATTTCTATCTTATATCATACAAATTTATAATAAATCACTATATTTGACCGTTTTTTCGTAAATTTTTCAAAAAATACACTTGTTAGTATTAAAATTTAGAGTTTGGAAGCGATAAAATAAAAAAAGAAGAGCATGCGCTCTTCTCTTTTTATCTTAGATTATGACTTAGTTCTCGGACACTGTATAAGAGAAATAAGTGGTATTGCCGTCAGCGTCGATAGCAGTAATGATATAATAACCGTTTCCGCTATTTCTAGCGCTTACGCTTGCAAACTTTTTGCTGGAAATTGCTTTTCCGTCATAACAACTGTAAATAGTCTTATTGCCATCTTCGTCGCTTATCGTGAAGCAAATCGCTTTGTTGTTTACGTCAACCTGATCATAATTTTCGATATTATAGGATGCCGTTGTATTGGTCTTGGAATCAAATACGCAAATTTCGCTCAATTCACCATCTTTTTCTTTAACGTAATAAATCAAGCCGTCGCTCTCAATATTCATCCACGTAGGCGTGTCCATATCCAATTTGAAGACTTGGTTGCCCTTCAAATCGTAGAAATATCTTCCTGCGTTTATCAAGCCGGATTTAGTTCCAGTTGTCATTTCCGAATAACTCTTTATCATTTCTCCTTTTTCATTAAAGAGATATACCATCATGTGGTCAACGATTGCAAAAGTCGATTCGTCAATAGCAACAAAGTAAGTAGCGCCTTTTACAAAGTCATTGAGATTGACCTTTTCATTGAGTTCAACGTCAGTAACAATCATACTGATATCCGTAGCAACGTGCTTAGTGGATATATCGTATACGTAAAGCATTGCATAATTGTCATCCTTGGACATTGTCGCGCTTGTGTAATCGCCATATAAAACCTTGTTGAAATCTTTCTCTTTCAATTCTTTGGTATTCAAATCGTAAATATAGGTAAACAAATCGTAATATTTGCCGTCCATAATGAAATCAAAACTGCTCTCCGCTTCGACTTCCGTCAATTCTCTCATTACTTGAATTGCTACTTTGCCCTTTCCAAGATTTGCTACTATAACTTCATCGTCTTCCGAAGAGTTGATAATCGTTGAAAGTTTTACAGAATACTTAAAATTGCCGTCTTTATCGTAAACCAAGAAGTTGTCACTGTAATTATTGATGATAATCATATCGTCGTTTTCATAGACGTCAGCGTTGATATAATTAACCATATTCATTGAGTTTTCAAGCGTCTTTTCGAAAACAACTACGCCAGACTTTGTAGATATAGCTACTGTACCGTCATTAAAAGTTATTTGCGATCCGCTTGCTGAATACTCTCCTTGCTTTACTAATTGCTTAACAACGCCGTCCTTAGAGTAGAAAGAATACATTCTTTCTTCCTCAACGTCTTTGTAAGTATAGTAAACTCCGTTGATTGCCCTGCTGAAATTATTTTCGGACGTAGCGATAACTTTGTTTTCTGCAACGTTGACAAGCGCATAAGTATATTCGTCGTTTTCATACTTTCTTGCAATTACTAATTCTGAGTCATATAGAGAGATTGTGTAGCCTTCCAAATTGGTCAATTCAACTGTCTTGGCTGTTGATTTTGCTTCGTCCTTATAGAACGACGTCAAAATCTCTGCGGGGGTTACTTCTTTACTACAACCTACGAACGCGCACAACAATACTGATATTGTGAGAATCAAGGTTGCAACAAAAATAAGTTTTTTGTTACGCATAGTTTTTACTCCTTTGTATAAAATTATTTTCGTCGTACATTATAACACAACGTTTATATATTTCTATTATAGTGTACACTTTGTACATTGTCAAGAATAAATTGTACAAATTGTACTAAAATTTATAATATGAACGTTAGATTAAAACAAATTAGATTGGACTCGGGAAAAACTATAAAAGAGGTTGCCGCCGCGCTCGGAATGACTACAAGCGCGTACGCTCACTACGAGCAAGGCAGACGCGAGCCGTCAATCGATATTCTTAAAAAGATTTGCATTTATTTTTCGGTAAGCGCGGATTACGTTATAGGACTGGAAGATTAAAAAAGCAAGCGGTACGCTTGCTTTTTCTATTTCACTAATTTTTGTACTTCGCTACGAATTCTTCAATCCTATCCATAGCTTTTTGCAACTTATTTAGCGAGTATGCGTAACTAATTCGGATAAAGTCTTTTCCGCTTTCGCCGAACGCGTCGCCGGGGACGACCGCCACTTTGCCTTCTTCGAGAAGTCTGTTGGCAAATTCGTCGCCGTTCATGCCCGTCGATTTAACGCATGGGAAGACGTAGAACGCGCCTTTTGGCTCAAAACAAGTCAAGCCCATAGCGTTGAGCCTAGATACCAAGAATCTTCTTCTTATGTCGTACTCGTCGACCATTTTCCTCATCTCGGCGAAATCGTCTTCAAAACCGCCTTTGAGCGCGCCGATAGCGGCGTACTGAGCGTTGGTGGACGCGCACATTATTATGTACTGATGTATTTTCAGCATTTGCTTAAAGATAGCGTTTGGCGCGCAAGCGTAGCCTACTCTCCAACCTGTCATTGCAAAGGCTTTGCTGAAACCGTTGATAAGCACTGTACGCTCTTTCATACCGTCGATTTCCGCAAAACAAGTGTGTCTTTCTCCGCCGTAGGTAAGTTCACAATAAATCTCGTCGCTAAGCACCAACAAGTCGTGTTTTTTCACCACCTTGGCAATCTCTTGCAAATTCTCTCTCGTCATTATCGCGCCCGTCGGATTGTTGGGGTACGGCAAGATAAGCGCCTTGGTCTTGTCGGTGATTACTTTCTCCAAGTTCTTTGCCGTCAAGCGGAATTCATCCTCGACGTAGCACTTCGCAGGCACAGCCTTACCCCCGCAAATCGCCACGCTCGGCATATAAGACACGTAACTCGGCTCGGGTACGATAACTTCGTCGCCGTCGTTGATAATCGCTCTCAACGCAAGGTATATCGCCTCGCTTGCGCCAACGGTAATGAAAATCTCGCTCATCGGGTCGTACTCGACACCAAATCTTTCTTTGAGGTACTTTGCGACTTGCTCTCTCAAAGCTGGCAAACCGCTGTTGCTCGTGTACTGCGTGATACCTTTTTGCACGCTCTTGATACCCGCCTCGCGAGCGCACCAAGGCGTGTCAAAGTCAGGTTCGCCAACGCCGAGCGAAATCACGTCTTTGTACTTGTCGGCAACGTCGAAAAACTTTCTTATTCCGGACGGCGGAATTGCCGTCACGATTTTACTCAAATATTTGTCGTAGTTCATAGTATCACTTGTCGCTTTTCTTCTCCGTCGCCGTCGTCCAAAATCACACCCTCTGTCTTATACTTTTTGAGTATGAAATGCGTAGCGGTCGATACGATATCTCTCATAGTCGAGAGTTTTTCGGATACGAATCGGGACACCTCTCTCAAATTTTTGCCTTCAACCGTGATGCAAAGGTCGTACGCTCCGCTCATAAGGTATACGGCTTTTACTTCGTCAAACTGATAAATNGTCTTTGCGATTACNTCAAAACCGCTGCTCATCTGCGGCGTNACCTTTACTTCGATAAGCGCGGTCACCACGTCTTCGTTGAGTTTCTCGGTATTGCAAAGCGCAGTGTATTTGGCGATAACTCCGCTTGCTTCCATTGCCTTGATACGACTTGCAACGTCGCTTTCGTCAAGTCCTACCATACGCGCGATTTGCGCAGCCGTAAATCTGCTGTCGTCGCGCAAAACTTTCAAAATCTTTTCATCAAAATTATCCATAGTCTTTACTCCGTCATCTCCAAATATTCTTCATAAGTAGTCAGTTTATCAAAGGTCTTAGTTCCGTTGATTTCAATTATTCTGTCCGCGACAGTCTGCATAAGTTCCTGATCGTGCGAGGCGAAGAAGAGTCCGCCTTTGAAGTTTATCATTCCCTTATTGAGCGCGGTNATCGCTTCCAAATCAAGGTGGTTGGTAGGTTCGTCCAAAATNACGAAATTACCGCCTTGCAACATTGCTCTCGCCATCATACAACGCACNTTNTCGCCACCGCTGAGTACGCAGGCTTTTTTCTTAGCCTCTTCGCCNGAGAACAACATTCTNCCCAGCCAACCTCTAAGGTAACTTTCGGTATGGTCTTTGACNGCNTATTGATTNATCCACTCGACGAGNGAAAGCTGAACGCCGTCGAAGAAGTNGTCNAAGTTNTGCGGAACGTAACACGTCTTGACCGTCTTNCCCCACTTGAACGTACCGCCGTCGGCTTTCTCCAATCCCATAAGTATATCGAANAGCATNGATATATTGATAGACTTGTCGGAAAGGAAAGCCACCTTTTCGCCCTTTTGAATNGTAAACGTAACGTCCTCGAAAAAGCCTTTTTTCGTCAATCCCTCGACCGTCAAAATATCCTTGCCGAGTTCCTGCTCGAACTCNAAGTTGATATACGGATATTTACGCATAGACGGCTTGATGTCTTCGAGAGTAAGTTTTTCAAGTTCTTTCTTTCTCGAAGTAGCTTGACGCGACTTACTTGCGTTGGCGGAAAATCTTGCGATAAACTCTTGAAGTTCTTTCGCTCTCGCCTCGGCTTTCTTATTNGCCTCTCTCGCTTGCTTTGCGAGAAGTTGGTTGGTNTCATACCAAAAGTCGTAGTTGCCGACGTACATATTGATNTGTCCGTAGTCTACGTCGCAAATGTGCGTACANACCTTGTTGAGGAAGTGCCTGTTGTGCGANACGATAATAATNGTNTTCTTGAAATCGAGCAAGAAGTTTTCAAGCCACATTATNGACTTTGCGTCAAGGTTGTTGGTAGGCTCGTCNAGTATNAGTATATCGGGATTGCCGAACAGCGCTTGCGCAAGAAGTATTTTTACCTTTTGCTTACCGTCCAACTCGCCCATAAGTTTGTCGTGATATTCCTCGCCGAATTTGAGTTCGTTGAGAAGCGCCGCCGCNTCGCTTTCNGCTTCCCANCCGCCGAGTTCGGAAAACTCNGTTTCCAGTTCCGCGGCAAGATTGCCGTCCTCTTCGCTNAAATCGGGTTTTGAGTAGAGCGCGTCTTTCTTATCCATAATCTCTACCAATCTCTTGTGACCCATAAGNACGGTACGCATAACGGTGCANTCGTCGAAGTCGTTTTGGTTCTGATTAAGCACGCTGATTCTTTGATTTTTACCTACGCTGACGCTGCCTCTCGTCGGCTCTAAATCTCCCGAAAGAATTTTCAAAAACGTGGACTTACCCGCGCCGTTTGCGCCAATAATGCCATAACAGTTGTTGTCCGTAAATTTGAGATTTACGTCCTCGAAAAGTTTTCTTCCGCCAAATTGTAAAAACACGTCGTTTACTTGTAACATTCCAATTCCTCTCTATTATATTATATAATCTTTATATTTGTTGAGTCCATTCGACACGCTACGCTCACTCATAAGTCTGTCGCAACCGCAGAGATTGGTGCGATATATGCGGTTGGCTTTACTGTTCCGCCAAGGTCAATCTTCGCCCCAAAAGCGTAAAGAAAATAACTTTCAATCCTATCTTTCTCCACTTCAAATATGAGAGAATAGTCCACGGTCTCGCCCTTTTTGAGAGAATACGCTACTAATTCGGCATAAAAAGCGTGTCCGTTTCTGCCCGAGTAACCGTCGGTAACGTTGACCCCTCCGTCTACGACAAAGTCGCTACTCGATACCTTTATCTTTTTGTTGGCTTTTATATCAACTTTCACAAGCAAAAAACACTTGCCGTCCTTTGCCTCAACTTCTCCTACGAATTGCGATACTTTCATACTATTGACGCATACGTCTGCTTGAGATGTAGAGACTGTCTGCCCAATCGCTCCCCTGACAGGTTTATCGTCGCCGCCGTACTTTTGTACGAGAACGATTGTGAGTATGATTGCGACTATTACCGCCACAGTCAAGACGATAAGTCCGATATTGCGTTTCGCCTTAAAGGTAAGTTTCATCTATCTCTCCAAAACTCTATCGGCAATTTGCTGACATTTTGAGTAAATTCTATCTACGTCCTCGCCTACGAAATACTCGCCCTTTTCGTAGAGTATTTTGCCTGCGACGATTGTCATAAGCACGTTGGACTTACTTCCTGCGAATACCACGTTTTTGACGATATTATTGAGCGGTTGCATATTCGGTTGATGCAAATCAATCATTATTATGTCCGCATTCTCTCCTACTTTCAATCCGTCAAATCCGTCAAGTCCCATTGCCTTCGCGCCGTTTGTCGTAGCCATATCGAGCACGCGTTCGCCAGAAAGCACCGTCGGGTCGCCCAAAGTCCCTTTTTGCAAGCCCGTTGCGAGGTACATTTCTCTGAACATATCCAATGCGTTGTTGCTCGCCGCTCCGTCAGTGCCTATCGCCACGTTGAAGCCTTCGTCAATATAGCGTTTGAGCGGAGCGATTCCGCTTGCAAGTTTTAGATTGCTTGCAGGGCAAGTGACTATGCTGACGCCCCTTTCTTTGAGCGATTTAATGTCCTTATCCGTTGGATGTACGAAGTGATAGACAACGCCGCCGTAGTCGAACAAGCCTAAGTCGGAAAGATATTCGCCTGCGCTCTTGCCGTGTCTTTGCACGCACTCTTTGGCTTCTTTCGCCGTCTCGCACAAGTGCGTATACACGGGCATTTTATTTTCTTTGGCAAAGCCCGCAAGCATCTTGATACACTCTTCGCTGTTGGTGTATTCTGCGTGTAGACCGAGCCTGTATTCGATAAGTCCGCCTTTGCCGTCGAGATTGTTTATACCCCATTGCAACTTGTCGTAAAGCCCAGATTTGTTGCTCTCGGTGATGCCTTCCAATATTACGTTTCTAAATCCGCAGTCAANGCACGCGTCGGCAATACTTTCCAAATGGAAGTACATATCGCTTGCGACGGAAATACCGCTCGAAAGGTATTCCAAAATNGCGAGTTTAGTCAAATAATAGCAATCGTCGGGNGTGAGTTTCGCCTCTCTNGGAAATACNTGNTTGAACAGCCACTCGTCGAGCGTAGTGTCGTCCGCGTANGAACGCAAAAACACCATAGGCGAATGAGCGTGCGCGTTCTTAAACGACGGCATAAGCAAATTGCCGTTCGCGTTGATTTCCCTATCCCACGGCAACAAAATGAGCGGAGATACCTGACTGACAAANTTGATTTTGCCATTCTCTATCCACAACTCGCCGCCGTCGATAATTCCATCCGNCGTAAGAATTTTCGCATTATAAATTCTTATCAACATANGCTACAATACTTCCTTTATTCGNTCTATGCTATCAAATACGAGAGCGCGTATTTTTTCNCTCGATTTTGCAATCGCCTCGCCTTCGTNCACGTTGTCAAGAGTGGCGTCGGTAATTCCGCAAGCGGGATTGACTATGCAAGCCAAACCGACAACTCTCATCCCCGCGTGTCTTGCGGCGATTACCTCGATTGCGCTCGACATACCGACNGCGTCCGCGCCGAGCATTTTCGCCATTCTTATTTCGCTCGCCGTCTCNAAATTAGGTCCTTGCGTCTGAATATACACGCCTTTTTTGAGGTCTATTTTNAAGTCCTTTGCGACGNNNTCNACAATNNCNCCCAACTNNTCGTCNTACGGCTTTGTCATATCGGGAAAACGCTTNCCAAGNCTTGGATAGTTTTCCCCTCTAAGCGGTGANGGAACTAGCGAAATATGGTCGGTAATTCTCATCAAATCGCCAATTTCGGNATAGGTTATTCCACCCGACGCGTTGGTCAAAAACATNACCTTTGCGCCCATCAAAGCGGCNATGCGTATAGGCATGACGCACTCTTCGGGAGCATATCCCTCGTAGTAGTGCAATCTACCTTGCATTACCACGACCTTTGCGCCTCGTATATATCCAAAGACGAATCNACCTTTGTGNCCGTCAACGGTGCTTATAGGCATGCCGTCGACGTCCTTATAGTCTACGCTTGCGACGACTTGCATTTCGTCTGCAATATCGCCGAGTCCGCTTCCGAGCACAAGCAAAATATCGGGCGAAAAATTCACTTTTCCCGTCAAAGACGCGTACGCTCTTTCTAATCTTTGGATATACTCCGCGCTCATATTACTTCTTGAAAATTTGTCTTGAACCGGGTTTAACGAGTTCAATCTTTCCCTCTTTGCAAAGAGGACACTCTTCGGGGTCGTAAGATACGACTTCCATACTGATGAGTTTGACGTACTTCACGCCGAAATCAACCGCGCCGTTGCTTCTATCGACAAGCGATGCGACGGCTACTACTTCCGCGCCCAAACCTTGAACGAGTTTTACCACTTCTTTAACCGAACCGCCCGTGGTAACAACGTCTTCGACTACTACGACTTTTGCGCCCTTTTCGACGGTAAAGCCTCTGCGCAAAGTCATTTCGCCGTTTTCTCTCTCGGCAAAGATATTTGGTACGCCGAGTTGTCTTGCGACCTCGTAGCCCATAAGTATTCCGCCAACCGCAGGAGAAACTATCAAATCAATCTTTTCGCCCGCGAGTTTTTCAGCCAAAGCCTTGCATACGATTTCGCTTTGCTTTGTGTCTATAAAGAGTTTTGCGCTTTGCATATACGTGTCGCTATGTCTGCCCGAAGTGAGCTTGAAATGACCTTTCAAAATCGCTCCCGTCTGCTTGTAGCAATTCAATGCTTGCTCTTGTGTCAACATATTTATACCTCCAAAAATTTATCTTAGATTATTTGTTCAAAATAAGCGTACCGACTAAATCGTTTACGTCGATATTATTTTCTTCTACGTACTTTGCCAAATCCCTCGCGATATCTCTCGCTCCGCAAGGCTCGGTAAAGTTGTGCGTGCCGATTTGCACTGCTGCTGCTCCGCAAATCATAAATTCAAGCACGTCTGTATAACTCGTAATACCGCCTAGTCCTATGATGGGAACTTTGACGGCATTGAAGCAATCCCACACCATTTTCAGCGCGACGGGCTTTACGCACGCTCCGCTGACACCGCCGTTGTTGTTGAAAAGTATAGGCTTGCGCGTCTTGTAATTGATCGCCATACCCGACAGCGTATTGATGAGCGAAATTGCGTCCGCTCCGCCTTGCTCTGCCGCTCTCGCGTTGTCCGCGATACAGGACACGTTGGGAGAAAGTTTTGTGATAATAGGCTTATTCTTGCACGCTTTCTTGACAGCCGAAGTCACCTTCTCAACGTTTGCCGGCAATACGCCGAAAGCCATTCCTCCCTCTTTGACGTTGGGGCAGGAAATATTGAGTTCTATCATATCGGCTTTGCTGTCGTTCATCTTCTCGGCAATCGCTATATAGTCTTCGAGCGTACTGCCTGCGACGTTGGCGATTACCACTACGTCGCGCTTTGCCAAGAGCAAATCGTCCGTTTGAAGATAATGATCTACGCCAGGATTTTGCAGACCGACGCTGTTGAGCATACCGCCGTAACTCTCGGCAATTCTCGGATAGGGATTGCCCTGTCTCGGCTTTATAGTCAGTCCTTTCGTGCATATACCGCCCAACTCTTCAATGTTGTAAAATCTATCGTATTCTCTTCCAAAGCCGAACGTGCCGCTCGCGGTAATAATCGGATTTTTGAATTCCACGCCTGCAATATTGACTTTCAAATTACTCATAATACCACCTCGTCGAGTGAGAATACAGGACCGTCGACGCATACTCTCGCGTACTGTTCAACGCCCTTTCTCATGACCTTGCAGTTGCACACAAGACACGCGCCGATACCGCAACCCATTCTCGCTTCAAGCGACACGATAATTGGCACGTCGAAGCCTTGCAACGCTTTTTTCAAAGCCTTATACATCACCTCAGGCCCGCAACAAAATACCACGTCGGGCTTGATTTTCTCCATATCTTCCGCGAGTATATTCGTGACGAAACCTTTTTTGCCGTAACTGCCGTCGTCCGTCGCGACTACGATTTGCTTGGATACTTTCGCCATTTCCTCTTCAAGGACTACCTTGTCTTTGTTGGCAAAGCCCAGATAGGTATAGTATTCGTACTCGGGATTGCTCGTAGGTATAGCGGGCAAAACCGCGCTTCCCATACCTCCGCCGAGAAGTACGATTTTCTTTGCCGATTTGTCGGGAACGAAACCGTTGCCGAGAGGCAATATTACCTTTATCTTCTCGCCCGTCTTGTAGGTTGACAAAACCTTAGTGCCTTCGCCTACAATCGCATAGCAAATTGTAATCGTATTCTTTTCTCTATCGTAATTGCATATACAGAAAGGTCTGCGCAATAAATGGCTTTTGTCGTTGAGTTTGACGTGCGCAAACTGACCGCCTTTTATCTTTTGCGGTAAATCTTCAAAGGCGATTACCATTTTGTATACGTCTTTCGCCACGCGCTCGTTGAGCAATATTTCGCCGACTCTGTCTTTCAATTCGCTCATTCTTATACCTCGAATTATTTAATACATCTCGTGATGTCTTTTTGCATATCTATGCTTGCTTTCAATGCCGCTTGCTTGTAGTCAAGTCCTCTGTACGCGTCTTTCTTGTAAGCGCAAAGAATACCTCTCGACGAATTTACGATACCGCCGATACCGTTCTCAAAGCATACTGCCAAATCCTCCGCCTTACCGCCTTGCGCGCCGTAGCCCGGAATGAGGAAGAACATATTAGGATGCGCCTTGCGTATCAACTTGGCTTGCTCCATGTGAGTTGCGCCTACTACGCCGCCTATACTGCTGTATCCGTATTTGCCTACGAGTTCTTTGCCCCAACCGTCTACGAGCGTCGCCATATTGTCGTAAAGCGTGTTGCCGCCCTCCATAGTCCTGTCTTGCAATTCTCCGCCCGATGGGTTGGAAGTCTTGACGAGCACGAACGCGCCCTTGTCGTTTTCCTTACAATCGGCTACGAACGGAAGTATGCCGTCGCTGCCCAAATATCCGTTGATTGTGATAAAATCGCTCTCGAACGGCGTTACCTTCGAGCCGTCGGCAAGCGTAGTCTTTCCAATATACGCCTTGCTGTATGCGCTAGCGGTCGAGCCAATGTCGTTGCGCTTGATGTCGGCAATGACGAAAAGTCCGTTTTCTCTCGCGTACTTTATCGTATCTCTAAAAGCCGTCATACCCTCTACGCCGTACATTTCGTAGTACGCCACCTGAACTTTGACGGCAGGTATTACGTCTTTGAGCGTGTCAATCAAATCAAAGTTGAATTTCTTAATTTGCTTTGCGCACTCGTCGAGAGTAACGCATTTTGCCTTCATATCGTCGGGCAAATAATCTATGCAGGTGTCAAGTCCTATGACCGACGGATTGTCGGTAAGTTTAATTTTATCAATAAGTCTGTCGATTATCATTTTATATCTCCTTTATACCGAATATTTTACTTTGCCTTCGACTATTGTCTTTACTACTTTGCCTTTGACTTTCCAACCGTCAAACGGGGTGTTCTTTCCCTTTGACTTAAAGTTTTTAGCGTCTATCTTGTATTCCTTGTCAACGTCTACCAAAGTAACGTCGGCAAGTCCGCCTTCGACGAGATTACCGCTCTCGATACCCAAAAGCTGAGCAGGTCGCTTGCTCATAAGTTCGATAAGTTTATCGAGCGTAATAACTCCGCTCTCGACGAGATAGGTGTAGCTCAAAGCGAACGCGCTTTCAAGTCCGCTTATTCCGTTTGCGGCGAGCGAGAAGTCGACTACCTTATCTTCGAAGTGATGAGGCGCATGGTCGGTCGCGATTACGTCAATCGTGCCGTCGGCAATACCCTTCAATATCGCCTGTCTATCCTTTTCCGTGCGAAGCGGCGGATTGACTTTGCTTGCCGTGTTGTAGTCTAAGATAAGTTCATCAGTACCTGCAATATAGTGCGGACATGTTTCGCAAGACACTTTAACGCCTCTTGCCTTTGCCTCTCTTATCAACTGCACTCCGCTTGCCGTGCTTACGTGACAAATATGCACTTTGGTGTCGAGCATTTCGGCAAGGATAATATCTCTTGCTATCATAATATCTTCCGCGCTGCTCGGTATGCCTTTCAATCCAGCTTTGGTCGCGTTCTCTCCTTCGTTGACTACTCCGCCGTTGATAAGCGACTTTTCTTCGCAGTGACTGCACAAGAGCAAGTCGTAGTCTTTTGCGTATTCCAAAGCAAGTCGCATCATTTGAGCGGTAGCGACAGGTTGTCCGTCGTCGCTCATTGCGATTGCGCCCGCCTCTTTCATACTGCCCATTTCCGCCATTGTTTCGCCTTTAAGTCCGACGGTAATCGCGCCAATCGGATATACCTTTGCCAAATCAACTTCTTTGGCTCTGTTGACGATATAGCTGACGATGTATTTATTGTCCGTAACGGGTTTCGTGTTGGGCATACAGCATACCACGGAATAACCGCCTGCGACAGCCGCCGCGCTTCCGCTTGCAATGTCCTCTTTGTATTCGAATCCCGGTTCTCTGAGATGCGTATGCATATCTATAAATGCCGGCAAAGCAGTCAAGCCGTCGGCGTTGATAATCTCTTCAAAGTCGCCTTTGATGTCCTTGCCGATTTTGCTGATTCTATTGCCCTCTATCGCTACGTCAGTCTTTTTGCCGTTTACTAATGCGTTTTTGATAAGTAAAGCCATATATATCTCCTTTCTATTTTCTCTTTTGCTCTACGCTCACCCATTCGAGTAGCGCCATTCTCGTTGCCACGCCGTTGGTGACTTGCTCGTCTTTGTAACATATTTGCGAGTCGAGTACGTCGCAATCAATCTCTATTCCTCTGTTGGCAGGTCCGGGGTGCATGACTATCACGCCTTTGTTGCACAACTTCAATCTCTCCGCCGTCACGCCGTAGAAGCGATTGTATTCTTCAATGCTCGGGAAAAGTCCTTTTTGCTGACGCTCCAACTGAATTCTAAGACCCATTATTACGTCGCTTCCTTTGAATGCCTCGTCCACGTTCTTGCACACCTTGCAAGGCTGATTTTCTATTCCCTTAGGCATAAGCGTATTTGGCGCGAATACCTTGACTTTCGCTCCCATTTTGCTAAGTCCTACGATATTGCTTTGCGCGACTCTCGAATGTTTGACGTCGCCTATGATTGCCACTTCAAGTCCTTTGAGAGAACCGAACTTTTCTCTCATCGTGTACATATCCAAAAGCGCTTGCGTAGGATGCGCGTGCATTCCGTCGCCCGCGTTGATTACGCTCGCCCTCGTATGCTTTGCGATGATATTCGCCGCGCCTGCGACAGAGTGTCTTATGATAATCACGTCCGCCATCATCTTGTCGAGCGTAACGGCAGTATCTATAAGGCTCTCGCCCTTTTGTACGCTAGAACCGCTCGTGGTAATGCCAATCGCGCTTGCGCCGAGATACTTCGCCGCCGATTCAAACGAACATCTTGTACGGGTGGAATTTTCATAAAACAGCGTGATTACGTTTTTGCCTTTGAGCAAATCCAAATCCTTTTTGCCGTCCAGTATACACTTTTTCATAAAGTCGGCGCGATTAAGCAATTCTTCGAGTTGCTCTTTGCTCACGTCCGCCATTGCCAAAAAATCTCTTTTCATTTGACCTCCGCATACTTATACTCTTATATCTTAACATAAAATATTATAAAATAAAAGAGAAATGAAAATATTTTTTGCCAAGCCTAAGAAATTTACGCTCAAAAAAATAAGTCCGCCATATCTAGCGGACTTTGATTTTTATTATTTGCTTGTATTCTTCTTTTTCTTTCTTTTCTTGCCCATACCCAAGACGGTGGCGAGATTGTTGCCTACGCCGATATTCAACGCCAAAAATGCAATTATGAATATCGCAATCGCCAAAGACTGGAACTGCGCCGAAACCGTCGTACCGAAGAAATTGAGATTGTATCCGAAGTTGCTCGTCAAAGTGCCAATCAATTCTTCCGCGTTCTCTATTTGCAATACTCCGGTGACGTAAGCGGTAAGGTCGTTTAGCGGAGTTGCCATAAAGCCGTATCTGAGCAACGCGCACGAATACGTTCCGGGGATAAAACCGCAAATGCCCTGCACCCAAACGGGCAACATTCCGAGTGGCATATACGCGCCTATCAAAAATCCGACCGCCGTGGAAAATACTGCGACTATGCTCATCATTGTGCCTTCCGTCTTAACGAAGGAACATACGAATACCGTCATAAGCGTAGCCGATACGGTCGAATAAAGCATTACCGCAAATACCGTCATCACGTTGGCAAACGTAATGAGAAATTCGCCCATTACAGCCAAATAGATCAGACATATCAAAAAGAATACGAAACATACCAACGCAGTCACTATAAAGTTGTAGAAAAAGTAACTCGATATGAGCACGTTTTTGTGTATCGGCGAGGACGCGAAATCTCTATTCACTCCGTTCTGCTTGTCCTCGACGATTATCGTATTCGCCTGCAAAGCGACGGTAATAGTCGATAAACCGATTATACCGCTTATCATCCACGAATCTACCAAAGTCTGACAATAGTGCCACATTTTGGCGTCGTCGGCAATGCCTATTTTTATCAACTCGTTTTGAATCGTAAGCATTTCCAAATCGCGAAGGAAAAATATATATACGACGAAAATTATTACGGGAACGAGCAAGGTATACATTACCCTGACTTTATTGCCGAAAAATACCAACAAATGTCTCTTTGTCAGCTGGAAAAATATATCGACGTTTTTCGCATTATTCTTCGTCATCGTTGCCCCCTTCTTGAATAATTTCCTTTTGTCCGGTGACGTTGAGGAATACGTCGTCCATAGTACCTTTTATTATCTCNATATCTTGCAAATACTCGTCGTATTTTGCGAGTATTTTTTTCGCCTCGACGGTATTGCGAATNGCGATTTTATACGCCAAATGNTCCTCGTCGTAAGAAAACCTTACGCCGTCTTNTTTCAANTTCTCNTCNAANTTNTCNTCGCGAGAACGATAGCAAATTACGTTGTCGCTCGAATATAGATTTTTAAGNTCNTTNGGCGTACCGCGCGCAATGATATTTCCCTTGTCCATTATTACGACGTCAGTCGCCTTTTCCGCCTCTTCGAGATAATGCGTAGTCAAAAATACGGTCATTCCCGTNTCCATTCTTATCTTGTCGATAAGCGACCATACGTTTAGACGGGTCTTTGGGTCAAGTCCCGTAGTAGGCTCGTCCAATATGAGCAATTTAGGACGGTGTACCATTGCTCTTGCAATATCCACGCGACGCATTTGTCCGCCGCTCAAATTNTTTACGGGTCTATTGAGAATAGGCTCTAATTCCAACAACTCGACGATAGAATCGACTGTCTTTTTCTTCTCTTCNTTGGACATCGAATAGAAGGACGCTCTTATATCCAAATTCTGCTTTACGGTAAGTCCCATATCAAGNACGCTCGTCTGGAATACTATGCCAATCTCGTTGCGNATAAANGACGATTGAGTGTCAAGGTCGTAGCCGTTGACGTAGACCTTTCCGCCGTCCTTTTTNAGTATCGAACAGATAATNTTTATCGTCGTGCTTTTTCCCGCGCCGTTGATACCCAAGAATGCAAACAACGAACCGCGCTCCACGCGAAAAGAGATATCGTTGACGGCTTTGACTTCGCCGTACGATTTAGTAAGATTTTCAATAATTACCGCGTAATTTATATCGTTCATACTAACTCCCCTTTAGAATTCGTATTTTGCTTGCAATTCGTCGTATTCTCTATATATATCTTCAAAGAANTCAATGCCTAGTTTTTCACGCACTTTTTGTCTTTCCGACTGCTTGATNTTNTANACGTGGAAAGGCACCCACTTTATNCCTTGACAAAAGTGTTTGACCACGGTTTCGCCTTCGGTAGCCTTGCGTTGNTCGTTGAACTTTCTAGGCAATCTCAAAACTTTCTTACCGTACTTATTGATGACCGTCTGATCGGAGAAAAACAGTCTCTTGTTTTTTACTTTTGCTATCCCTCTATCGAAAAGTCCNGTNTTNTCAATCTCGTCNATATTGAGATACATAACGCCNGCGTTTATATAATTTCTTCTNATAAAGTACTGTCCCATATGGTCNCGCACNGCTGCAAATTCATAGCCTGAAATATCTATCTTCCAAAACTCGTATAAATCGGAACAGCACATCGTATCCGCGTCTAAATATAGAATTTTGTCGTTGAGTTTAAGTTTTGGCAATATAAGTCTTAATAACGTATAGGGCGTATACTTCGACTTCTCGTTTTTACCACCGCCCAACACGCTCTCGTAAATATCGGTCGCGTCGATGATTTTCGCCTCGCTTTGCGGATTGCCCTTTTGNANTGCNNCNGTAAGNATNTCNNCNNTCGANTTATCTACCGCGATAAACTTTTCATTGATNCGNGTGAGATTTGCCGTCACAAGATANAGCGACACGGGCGCNGTCGTATACTTTGCGATAGAAATCGCGCTGAGTAAGATTAGCGGAAAAACCTTTTCGTTNCCGCAATAGCAAACGTGTATTCTCTCANCTGCNANATTAGTCATTNCTTACCTCGCAAAACTTCCTCTTGTAGTATATGCTTATTNATAATTATAACAACATAAAAATTTTTCGTCAACTATAAAACATTACGATATAGAAANTTGAAGTATTTGAATAAAAAAATTTCCCGCTTACGTACTGTAAACGGAAAATTTTAAGCGATGCCATTTCAAGTGATTATTACTCTTCCGAAATTGTGCTTACCGGACATCCTGCCGCGCAAGAACCGCAACTGATGCAAATATCCGGATCGATAACGTACTTGTCGTCGCCTTCGGAAATAGCGCTGACGGGGCAACCCTCTGCGCAAGCGCCACATTTGATGCAATCGTCACCTATACAATATGCCATAACGTAAATCTCCTTTTTTGTTTTAAGTGCTATAATTATTCTAACATACCCGCTTTGTTTTGTAAAGAGCAAATTAAAATAAATATCCNCTTTTTATTGATTTTGCGACAAAATTTTCGCTTACGTTATTCTTTATGCGACAAGTATGAGAAAAAGAACNNAAATNCAATCAATCTTCGAGTTTTTCAAGTTCCTTTTCGTCGACNTCGTCGTGGGCAAAGCCGTTTTTAGGACAGCCNTTTGCTCCGCAGACNATTTCGAATTCTCCGACGTTGTAATATTTTTGCTCCACNCCGCCGTCCTTTTCGATAGTNACNTTTATTCTCTCTTTGAGCGCGTCGGTNTCGTCNACTCTTCCCTCNCCTTCGGCNACTCTTACNGTAGAGCCNACTTTNGGAAGTCGCTTGTTGACGTCGACGTAGAAGTCGTTTTCGTATTTAAGACAGCACATAAGTTTTCCGCACATNCCGCTTACCTTAGTCGGATTGAGAGAAAGATTTTGGTTTTTCGCCATCTTTACCGTCGCCTTTTCNTAATCGCCCAAGTGNGTGATACAACAACACTGTCTTCCGCACATACCCATTGCGCCGCGNATCTTTATATCGTCTCTTTCGTAAATTTGACGAAGTTCTATACGCATTCTCATTTTGCCCGCCAAATCCTTGACGAGTTCTCTGAAATCCACTCTGCCGTCGGCGGTGAATGAAAATACGATTTTGGATCTGTCGAAAGTGTATTCGGCGTCGACGAGTTTCATCTTCAAATCGTGCTTATCGATAAACTTTTGGCACAACTTCAACGCGCCTTCCTTTTTCTCTTCGTTTTCTTTNGCTCTCGCTTCGTCCTCTTGCGTCGCCTTTCTCACAACAGGTTTAAGCGGATTTTTCAATTCCTCGTCGGGTACGAAAGTATTGGCTTGCGTAATGCGAGCAAATTCAAGTCCGCGCACCGTTTCTACGATAACGCCGTCTCCTTCTTTGAATTCTATATTCAACGGGTCGAAAGAATACTGTTTACCCGTTCCCCCGAATTTTACGCCTACTATCATCGGCATAGGTATTTTACCTCCAAAAGTTTGATAAATAAATTGTCGAGNACGTTTTCGTCTTTGCAATAACTCTCGACCTTTTGTTTTGCATTCACGATAAGTTCGTTGAAATTGACAAGCATAGGNACGTTGAAAGTATCTATCAGCGTATTGACTTTCTCAAATCCGTCTATCTCCACGCCCGTCTTTTTTTTGAGCAAAACTCCGCATATAAGCTGCATTATATCAAGATATTTGACAAGTTTGCCGTCCNTTATATCCATACGCTTTTGCATTCTGAGATTGACTTTGGTCGAAGTCAGTCCTTTGAGCAAAAATATTACGTCGCTCATATCTCCCGAAAAGTCTTCGTCTTCAAGAAGTTCGTCGCACCTCGATAGACTTCCAAGACAGCAATCCACCGCTTCGTTTACGACCGCCTTTGAATANCCTCTGAACGTNCTTGAAAAATATCCGTTCAACTCNGCTTTTGAGAATGGCGCAACGGCAAGTTTCTTGCTACGCGACTTTATCGTTTCGAGCACCGCCGTCTGTCTTTGCACGCCGAGCACGAATACCACTCCCTCGACAGGCTCTTCAAGACTTTTTAGTAAAAAGTTCTGCACCTTGACGTCGACCTTGTCAAGTTGACGGATAATCATGACTTTGACGTCGCCGTCCGCCGTAATATATACTTTATCGACGAACTCTCTTATGCCTTCGGCTTTGAGATTNTTCGGCTCGTATACGCTTTCGTGATTGCCGTCTTCGACTTTATTGCAGGATATACAGTTGCCGCATCCGCCCTCTTTGCAAAGAATCCTTTGCGCAAACAGCGTACATAATCCGTCCACCGCCAANGCGTCCTCGCTCATAATCATATANCAATGATTGAGTCTTCCTTCGAGTATATCACTCTCCAAAGCTTTATAGACCTTGGTATTTCTNAGCAACTCGTCATACTTTATCATCTATCNAAAATTCCTCTTTCAACGAGCGCTTTTACTATCNTTTCGTGAGTAANTTGCGCGGANGACGAGCAGTCTATATCGACGATTCTATCGCTGTATTTCTCGCAAGCNANTTTNTANCCTTCNTACACTTTGACGTGAAAGTCCATACCCTCTTGTTCCAATCTATCGTCCACGTCCGCTCCGCCCTTTCTTTGGAAAGCGAGCGTAGGCTCTAAGTCGAGAAATACTGTCAAATCGGGNATTATTTCACCGCAAGCAAGTTTGTTGAGCGTATCGATTTTATCCACGCCAAGTCCTCTCGCTACGCCTTGATATGCNAAAGTGGAATCTATAAATCTATCGCAGACGACGAGTTTGCCNTCTTCAAGAGCAGGTCGTATCACCTCTTCGCACAACTGCGCTCTCGCCGCGCTGTACAACATCGCTTCGCACGTACCCGTCATAGCGGAATTNGCTCTGTCGAGAATTATNCCGCGTATTTTCTCAGAAATAGCGTTGCCGCCCGGCTCTCTCAAAAACACCGCGTCGACGCCTCTTTGCGTGAGGTANTCTTTTATCATTCTGAGTTGAGTGGTCTTGCCCACTCCTTCTCCGCCTTCAAAAGTGATAAACTTGCCTTTCATAAATTCTCCTACTTTTCTATTTTATCACACCTATACGTCCGCTAGCAAGTCCAAAGAGTCTGTTGCGGTATTTTTTTAGATACTCGGCTACGCTTTCGTCAATTATTTCACCTTTCAACACGGCAGGTATTCCCGGCGGATACACTCCGACGTCTTCCGCGCTTATTCTTCCCGCGCAATCNTCAATATCTACGTACTCGANCTNTCCTTGCNNATTTGCGTNTACTGTACGNGCAATACGNTGGNCTTTCTCTTCTTCGCCGAGNGCATTGAATTGNATATTATTCAATTCCTTNGCAAGGATAGGCAATAAATCGCAGTTGAACGGAGTGACTATACACACCAACAAATCGTCTTGCGCCATTTCGACGTATACTCCTCGCTTTGCCANTTCGAGCAATGCCGTATACGCGTCCTTGCCGTCAATCTTAATNACNANNCTTGAAAAATCGTCGTTCTTNACGACTTCTCCNACTTTNAGTACTNGCGAAAATTCCTCTATNNTTTCCTTTACTTTCGCGTAGTCCTTTTCGCCNTTTTCGCTCATATACGAATTTGCNTAGTCCATACTCGCCATTACNAAGTAGTTGGGCGANGTCGAATGNATCATCGCTCTGTATCNCTCGCAATCTNTNCNCGTGGNTTTGTCTTTTAGACAAACTATTGCCCCTCCGCCNTAGACGGGCAAAGTCTTGTGCATACTCATAAGCGAAATATCCGCGTANGCGTTGGCGTTGTCGGGAAGNAATTTGCTGTATGCAAAATGCGAAGCGTGCGCNTCNTCNACNACTANATATGCGCNCNATTTGTCGGCGAATTTGCGTACGGATTTCAAATCCTGACAGTTGCCNAAATAATCGGGGCTTGTGATAAATACGCCGCCTATTTGNATTGACGTATCAAGCTTGTCCAACTCNGACGNACTGTCTACTCGCACNACTTNNGCGCCGTAAAGTCTGCACGCCGAGAAAAANGACTTGTGCATACCGCCCACCGCGANAAGCGTCTTGCNNTTNTCTTTGCATACGCATACCGCAATATGCATACCGCAAGTNCTGCCTTGCGTGAGCATAAGCGCGCTTGCGTACCCCATACTTTGAGCGATAGCCTCTTCGCAAAAGGCAATCGTNTTTTCGNNNTGCAAAAGATNGTCNAGTTCGGGTACTTCCGTCCAGTCGAATTTCGCGCTCGCATAGATAGAATCNGACGTCCCTACNCCNGCGTGAGCAGGCATACAAAACCTCGCTTTGCACTTNTCGTTCATATNCCGTATCGTGTCGTACAATATCCTATCCATACCGCCTCATATTATAAAGGCGACCCATTAAGGTCGCCCTCTTGATTTGACTTGTTAAAATCAGTTGATAGAAAGTATCTTTACCTTGTAGCTGTCGTCGCCCAAATCTACGGTGACTTCCGCGCCCTTCTTTTGATTGAGGAGAGCCTTTGCCAAAGGCGATTCGTTGCTGATTTTGTTTTCGAGAATAGACGCTTCGGTCGTACCAACTATCGTGTATTCATACTCTTCTTTATCAGAATAGTCGTAAATCTTGACCTTGCAACCTGCGATTACGACGTTTTGCTTGCCGTCAACGTCCTCGATAATAACCGCGTTGTCGATTTGGTCTTGAACGCTGATGATTTCCGACTCTACGTGAGCCTGATAGTCCTTAGCGGCATCGTATTCGGCATTTTCGGACAAGTCGCCGAACTCTCTCGCTTGCTTAATCTTTTCGCTTGCTTCCTTTCTCTCTACGTTGATAAGATGATCAAGTTTCTTAACAAGATTGTCATATCCTTCTTTTGTCAAAACGTATTCTTTCTTTGCCATATATCCTCCTGACCCTCAATGGGCATTTATGTCGTAAAATTTAATTTTTTCTGTTTTTGCTTCTATAACTCAGCACGTAAAGGCTTTCGCTCATAGATATATTTTCAAGCGTAATACCCTCTGGCACTTCCAACTCGACGGGAGCAAAATTCCAAATGCTCTTCACTCCGCCCGCGATAAGCGCGTCTGCCACGCTCTTTGCCGAATCCTTTTGCGTCGCGATAACCGCTATGTCCACTTGATTTTGTTGAAGATAAGTCTTCAAGAAATCCATATCGTAGACCTTGATACCGTTGATAGACGAACATCTCGGGTCTATATCGAACAACGCTCTGACGTAAAAGCCGTCGTCCTTAAATCCCTTGTAGCCTGCGAGCGCTCTGCCTATATTGCCCGCTCCGACGATAATCATATCGTAGACTTTGTCAAGTCCCAAGATAGCGGCAAGTTCAATCTTCAACTTGCCCACGTCATAGCCGTAGCCTTGTTGACCGAAACCGCCGAAATTGCAAAGGTCTTGTCTTACTTGCGATGCTGTAATGCTCAGCGCGCTTGCGATTTTGGTGGAAGAAACGCGTTCGACACCGCCGTCGGCAAGTTGCTTGATAAACCTATAATAACGTGGCAATCTCTTTATAACCGCTTCCGATATCATCTGACGCTCCCCCTTTGCGTTTACTTTAACATTTTAATAAATTTATTCCCCTCTTGTCAATAGTTTTACCTTATTGTTGGGCAACAAATTGACAATTTGTCGCAAGGCGCGGAGTTTACTTGACACAAAACGCGAGCGCGGTATATGCTTTATATATGAAAATTTGGGCAAGACTTATGAAAGACGACAAAATAGCGAAAGATATGATTTACGTATCTCCGCTCCCTCTCTCGGAAGGCAATTACGAATTGTGGCTGAGAGATATTTGTCACGAGCTTGACGCGCCCAATCCCGTGCTACTAAATCAGCATTACAAAAACTTCGTCAATTTTCACAACACGAAATTCCGTCAAGACGACTTTGTCGAAACGCTTGATTGCGATATGCTTGTAATCGAAGATTGCAAGGAATAATCTATCAGCGAATCGACCTCTTCGCTCTCTTTTTGAGCAATACCACGAGTACTGTTATCGCTACCGCAATAAGTACGACAACAGCCGTTACGCCCAAAACTACCGCAAGTTCCGGCACTACGAAGAATTTAGTATACTCTGTCACTTCTTGATGCATATTTGCAGGAAGTTCGGGTAAATTGTATGCGTTCGAACCGTCGTTTTCGCCGTAGTAAATTCTAATCACGTTGATACTTTCGCCGTTGATTGTCGTATTAACGTTACTTCCCGAAATTTCGCAATCTACTTGATACGGAATTACCGTAGTAGACTCCAAGTCGTTGCACGCCGCTCTAACTCCGCTCATATATTGCATCGAACTTGCGTTGAGACTTCCAAAGCCGTCGAAATCAAGAGAAATCTTTATATCTTTCTTGTTGACGTTGACGAGTTTTACGTAGATGACTTGCTCTTCCTCGTCTACCGAAGTGGACGTATAAATTCCCTTTGCGTCGATACCGGAATCGATATATCTGCTACCAGTATTGTTTGCGAAAAGCATTTGATTGAAATAGTTGGGCGTGAGTACGATATTTTGAGAATCGAACCATATCATATTGATATTCCAACACTGCGCGTCTATCTTCGCGAACGTCGGCGCATAAGACGCCATTTTGACCAAGTCGCCGTTGCGTTCCAAAGAAGTCAAATACCCCGCTTCTTCGATTGCCGACCACATATTGTTTTGCGTCCAATACTTGCCGATACCCCACGCGCTTGCCGCATACTCGCCGACAAAGACAGTTGCGCCCGTGCGCTCGTATTTGTCGTATCTGTCGTTGTTTTTGAAAAGTTTGTTTTGAGAAGTATAATAGTGCTCGTCAACGAGCGTATCGGTATACTTTTCGTTGATAACTCGCCACGAATCTTCGTAACGCTCTCCGCTGAATTGATAAGATGCTGAAGAGATGATTTGGATATTATCATAGCCGTGATTTTTGCAGTACTCTTTGACCGCGTTGTAAAGCGCGTCGAAGTTGCGCCAATAGAGTTCTCCCCAGTTCTCGTTGCCAAGTCCTATGTATTCCATATTGAATGGTTCGGGATGACCGTTTGCGATACGCTTTTGTACCCACTCGTTGGAAAGGTCTGTTCCGTTTGCGTATTCGATAAGGTCGAATATATCTTGCGTATACGCTTCAAACTCTGGCGTACCGGGTTTGAGAGCAAATTTGTCAAGATATTCTTCCCACTGCTGCTGGGTTATCTTGCCGTTTTTATAGTCTTTTGACGTTTGGTTGTAAGTCTTTTGATTGTCTTTCATTTGGAATTGACATATCATACCAACGTTGAGAATAGGCAACGGCTTTGCTCCCAAGTCCTCGCAAAGTTGGAAATACTCGTGATAGCCGAGAGCGAACGTGTTGTTGTAATATCTTCCGTTCTCGTCCTCGCGCCAAATGTTGTGGTATTGCTCGCGCTCTTCAAGCGGTCCTATAGTCTTTTTCCAATCGAAAAGATGCGCGAAAGTATCGCCTTCGGCAAGACAACCGCCGGGGAATCTGATAAACGCAGGCGAAAGATTGTCAAGCGCGTCGTAGAGGTCTTGTCTTAGACTTACGTACTTCCACTCCTCTTTGTCGTAACCGTAAGAATCTTGAGGTATTAATGACACGAAGTCCACGTCAAGCGCGCCGTTGCCCTCAATCGCAATTACAAGACTTCCGTCTTCGGTAGCGTTGGACGTCAAAACCGTTTCTAATTTCGTCCACTCGCCTACGTTTGCCCCCGATAAATCCAATTCGACTTTCTCGGTATTCGAAGCCGACTTCAACTGCGCGAATATTTTACCCTCGAATCCGTTCTTGCGAACGTAGAGCGAAACGTCGTAATTTACGTCCTTATGGAAGCCCATATCCGCGGTGTTCATTTTCTCTTCGTTGTAATTCTTTGTCAACGTGTCGTAGAATTCCACAAAGCCTAAATTTTCGAGCAAGACTTCGCCGTCCGCGTTAATTCTCAAAAACGATTTATTGTTATCGTTCATTCCGCCTTCATCGCTTACTTGAATATCGCTGCCCGTCAAATTCCAATATGCAGTCTGCTTTGCGTCGTACTCGAAACTTCCGTTGTTGACGAGGTTGGAAATCAAACCGCCGTCGCCCGCAAAGGAAATGTCTTCAAGAAAAAGTCCGTACATAGTGTCGGCAATTTCTACGCCCATATTGTCTTTGGATATTGTTGCGGAAATGGAATTGGGCGCGGAACACGCGCAAAATGCAAATACGCACGATATCGCAACCACCATAGCAATAAATATAAACATTCTTTTTCTATTCATAATTTCCTCCGTGGGTAAATTTATTTTGTTTGTTTTTTGCGTTTTTTGAATTTAATATTGAGCAGGATAAAGATTGCTACCAAAACGAGGATGGAAATAATCAATATCCAAAACATTCCGCCTACCGACACTTTGTTGTCGAAAAAGTAAATATTGCAATCGAGCGAATCTTTGATTTTATCTAAGATATCGGACGGAACGCCCATATCCGTCAATTCTCTATACACGCCGTTTAGCGAATGATTGCGTATAAGCGAAGTGCCGTAAGTCCCCGGTAAGAAGGAAAGGAAATTTTGAAGTCCTTTTCCATACTGCGAAATAGGCATATACGCTCCGCAAATAAATCCGTAACCTGCGCTGACGATTGTGCCTACCGCGGACATTTGTCCTTGCGAGGATAAGAAATTATTGATTATCGACGACAAAGCCGTGCCGAAAAGCGAGAGTAAAATTACGTCGAGTATTACCAAGAATACGTCTCCCGCGCTCATGTACCAACCTACGCAAGCGAGATAAATCATACCGAGTACCAACGCGATAAAACATATCAAGAGCGTAGATACGAGCGTCGCGACGTAATAGGAAAGCGCTAAGGTGGACTTGTCGACAGGCGCAATCAAAAAGTCGTGAATACTTCCCTTCGCCTTATCTTGCACCATTATCATATTTGATGAGAACGCAACCGTGATACAGCATACCGCCAAGAGCGCGGACAACAATTCTCCGCCGACAAAGCCGTTGACAAGTTTGTCGTCTACCGGCATACTTTCGGGGAAACCTGAAAGAAAACTTTCCTTGTATACTCTGCTAAGGAAGGTCGCGTAAAGTACTAGCAAGATTATTGGAGTAATCAGCGATGCGAAAAACATTCCTTTATCTTTGAAAAACAACTTGATATTTCTCTTTGTCAACGCCAAGAACTTATTCATTTTGCTCTCCTCCCGTCAATTTTTTACCTGTCACGGAAAGGAATACGTCGTCCATCTTGCCTTTGACGACTTCATAGTCTTCGAATATATCGGGATAGCGCACAATCAACTCGGTCGCTTTCTTCGTGTCGGGTAAGCCTATGCGATAGCCGTCCGCCACCTTTTCGTATTCAAGACACAAAGACTTGACTTTCTCTTCGTCAGTCCCGTAAATCGTAACGAAATCGCCCGTATATTTGTTTTTAAGTTCTAAGGGCGTACCTTCGGCGACAATATGCCCGCTGTCGATAATTACGACGTAATCGGCTTCCGCCGCCTCTTCCATATAGTGCGTGGTCAAAAATACCGTCAAGCCGTCTTTTTCTCTAAGACTTGATATGACTTGCCAAAGCGTCTTTCTCGTCTGCGGGTCAAGTCCTGTGGTAGGCTCGTCCAAAATAAGTATCTTGGGATGATGCAACAACGCTCTCGCAATATCCACTCTTCTGCGCTGCCCGCCCGAGAGTTTTCCAAGCGGGCGTTTGAGTAAGGACGGTATATCCAAAAGCGCGTCCAACTCTTTAATTCGCTTTGCAAACTTCTCTCCCGTAATTCCGTAAAGCGCGGCTCTGCTTTGCAAATTATCTTTTACGCTCAACGCTTTGTCAAGCGCGCAGTTTTGGAACACAACTCCCAAATCTTTCTTTACCGAAAGACCTTGCGATTCCAAATCCTCGCCGTTTATCTTCACGCTTCCGCTATCCTTTTTGAGCCTATCGCAAATGATTGAAATCGTGGTACTTTTACCTGCGCCGTTTATACCTAGGAATGCAAACAATTCTCCTTTCTTGACGCAAAAACTCAAATCAACTACCGCTTTCACGTCCTTAAAGGATTTGTAAAGATGACTTATCTCTATTATGTTTTGTCCGTTTTCTCTTTCCATTGCTCTTCCTGATAAGATTGCTTGTCCGTTTAATTATAGCATTTCGCAGGTAAAAATGCAACGCTATCGCAAATAAATTCTCTTGACCCTTTGAGATATCGAGCATACTATTTCGTAGTTGATTGTATCAGCGCGCTTTGCGATTTGCTCCGCCGATATTCTTTCGCCGTCCTGCTCGCCGATAAGTATTACGTCATCATATAGACTTACCCCGTCAATATCGCTTACGTCGACCATCATTTGGTCCATACAGATTCTACCGACGATAGGCGCGCGCTTGCCTTTGATAAGAACGTGAAACTTGCTTGAGAGTACTCTCGGATAGCCGTCAGCGTATCCTATCGGCAAAGTGGCGATTATTCTCTCTTCTTTTGCAACGTACGTCCGACCGTAACTCACGCCCTCGCCCTTTTTCAATTTCTTGATATGCGCTACGCTCGTATGCCAACTTAGCGCAGGTTTCAAGGGCAGCGAACCGCCCACACTTGACGAAGGGTCTAGTCCGTAAAGCGCAATACCCGCTCGCGACATAGAATACTGTCCTTTGCCGTACAAAATGCCCGCGCTGTTGCAAGCGTGAACAAGCGGAATATCAATGTTAGAATTTTTCAAATAATCGAGAAAATCGTCAAATCTTTCTTTTTGCAATTCGCTGTAATTATTGCCCTCTTCGTCGGCGCAAGCGAAGTGCGTAAATATACCCTCGACGGATAAGTTTTTAAGACAAAATACTTGTCTTGCCAAGTCCTTCTCGTCAGGTAAAAAACCTATCCTGCCCATACCGCTATCGACGGCAATATGGACTTTTGCCTTGACGTTTTTCTCTTTGCAAAAACTATTCAATAGCATTGCGCTTTGAATTGAAAAGACCGTCGCTTGTAAATCGTAATCAATGAGTTTTTGATAATCGCAAGGGGGCGTATTACCCAAAATCAGTATTGGGAGAAAAATGCCGTTTTCTCTCAATTCCACTCCCTCGTCATCAGTCGCAACACCGAAGTAATCCGCAGCATCTTCGCACACTTTCGCCACTTCTACCGCGCCGTGTCCGTAAGCGTTCGCCTTTACCACGCACATAAGTTTTTCACCGCTTGCCAACTTGGATTTGATTGTCTGTACGTTGTGTCGCAAAGCGTCGCAATCTATAAGGCAATAAGAGCGCATAGTCCTATCAATCATTGTCGCCGTCCGTCGCGGATATAAATTCTTCAAGCAAAGCCGCTTGAAGTCTTTTTATCAAATCTTCAGCCTTACCGCCCACTTCTTTGCCGTCGACCTCGCCCACTTGCAGACAAAGCGAACCCGCGCTTGTGACTATTATCTCGTCGGCTTTCAACATCTCTTTCAGGTTGAAAGGTCTTACCTCGACGATTATCCCCATCTTCTCGCACATAGCCATCAAATGCGCTCTCGCCACGCCTGCTAGAATGAGATTGTCGGCGGGTGGCGTAATCAATCTTCCGTCTTTGAGAATATGTACGTTGCTGTGCGCGCATTCGGTCACTCTGCCGTCGCGGTGAAATACCGTCTCGTATACGCCTTCTTTGAACGCTCTTTGCGAAGCCATTACCGTAGGGATAAGATTAAGCGTCTTTATGTTGCAATGCAAAAATCTCGTGTCTTTTTGCGTTACTACGCTAATTTTCTTGCTCATATCGACTATATCGCAAGGTTTGAGAACTACCCACAAATTAGCCTTGATATTCTCGCCGTAAGCGTGATTTCTGATTTGCGTACCTCTCGTCGCTTGCCAGTATACGAAAAGATTGCCGTCGTCGCATTTTTTGACCAAATCTTTGAGCAAATTCGCAAGGTATTTTTTATCGAAATCGAGATTGATGTCAAGCGCTTTTGCGCTGTTGAAAAATCTATCTATATGCTCGTCAAGCGCAAAGATATTGTACTTTCTCGAATAGGTCGCGTCATACACGCCGTCGCCGAAAAAGCATACTCTGTCGTTCATAGGAATTTTCATATTTTCGAGTTCGCCGTACTCGCCGTTGTAATAGCCCAAATATTTCATAATCAATCCTCCCTCTATCTATATAATATTTTTAAGGTGTTCGTTTTATTATATAAATATAGTTCGATAATTGACACAAAAGGCGAATTTTACTTTTAATTGTCGCTAAGCGCGCTGACGTAGCCCAAGACCATAGACTGTTTTTTCAAAGAAAGTTTGCGATACTTTGCCAATAGTTCTCTTTCAGAATTTGTCAAGTATTCTCTCTCGTCTATTATTATCCTTCCGTCCTCGCTCTCCCTGCCTATCAAATAATCGATAGTCACGTTGAGATAATCGGCAATCTTGTTCACCGCCTCGATACTCGGCGACGAAGATTGCTTGCCAAACCACGACGCTATCGAAGACGCGGGAATGCCTGTATATTCGGAAAGTTGTTTTTGCGTGAGATTGTTCTCTCTCATTATTCTTTTGAGATTGCTGTTGAAGACCTGTCTATCCATATCTGTACCCCCATCGACAAATTTATACAATTTTCGAAATTAAGTGTTGACAATTCGTAATTAAGTGTGTATAATATAATTGTCAAAGGGATAACGATTTACACCCTGATTTATTATAATAACCTTTTCACAACAAAAATCTCCGCTTTTTCAAGCGGAGATTTTTGTAATGACCTTATTTTTGCGCTAATGACGGAATATTGCTATTGCAATCACCCCACCTTTTCGGGTATAATTGAAATGAGGTGAAATTATGAGTGAAATCAAAAGCGAATATCCCCGTCCGCAAATGCAAAGAGAAAACTGGCAATCTCTCGACGGCGAATGGAACTGCGCATTTATCAAAGGAAATTTATCTACAACAATCGACGGCGTTGATTGCGACTTAAAAATACGAGTGCCCTACTCCCCCGAAAGCGATTTGTCGGGCGTAAAACGTACGACTTTGCCAGATGAAGTATTGATATACAAGAAGACTTTTACAAGGCTTGAAGAGGACAAAATCGCCCTTTTGCATTTCGGCGCGGTAGACTATGAATGCAAGGTCTTTATCAACAATCAAGAGGTCGGCGGACATATCGGCGGATATACCTCTTTCGAGATAGACATTACCCCCTATTTGCAAGAGAAAAATGAGATTGTAGTATGCGCGGTCGACCCTACGGACACTCAGCCTATAAGCCGCGGCAAGCAAAAGACAAAGCACGGCGGAATTTGGTATACTCCCACCTCGGGAATTTGGCAAAGCGTGTGGATTGAATACCTGCCCAAAAGATATATCAAATCGCTGAAAATCACGCCCGACTATGACAATTCAAAAGTATGTATTTGCGCCGTTATCAACGATAATAGTAAAGACTTTACGATAGTTACCGAAGACGGCAAGCAATATTTATCAACCGACGGCGAGGTGGAAATAACTCTCGACAATCCTATCGCGTGGACGCCCGAAAATCCGCATTTATATTACTTCAAAGTTGTATGCGGCGAGGACGTCGTTAACAGTTATTTTGCAATGCGCAAATTCTCTGTCGGCAAACGAGAGGACGGCAAGCCTTGTTTTATGCTCAACAATCAACCTTACTTTATGACGGGTCTACTCGATCAAGGCTATTGGGCGGACGGACTTTACACCGCCCCGAGCGACGAGGCTCTCATATACGATATTCAACTTGCAAAAGATTGCGGTTTCAACACGCTGAGAAAGCATATCAAAATCGAGCCTATGCGATGGTATTACCACTGCGACAGACTTGGTATGATCGTATGGCAAGACTTTGTCAACGGCGGCGGAAAATACAAGAAATCGGCAATCCTTATCTTGCCCAATATCGGTATTAAAGTCAAGGACGACAATTACGGATTTTACGCGCGAAAAGACGAGCAAGGCAGACGATTATATTACAAAGAAATGAACGAAGTTGTCGCACAGCTTTACAACTGTCCTTGCATCGCGCTTTGGACGCCTTTCAACGAAGGCTGGGGGCAGTTCGACAGTCTCAAAACCTGCGAATATCTGCGCTCGCTTGACAACACAAGACTTATTGACCACGCAAGCGGTTGGAGCGACCAAGGGGGCGAATACAGAAGTATTCACAAATACTTCGTACCTTTCAAAATGCCCAAAAAAGAAAAGCGTCCAGTGATACTTACCGAGTTCGGCGGTTACAGTCTATCGCTAAAAGGTCATACCTACTCCAAAAAGACGTTCGGCTATGCAATATACAAGAGCAAAGATAAGTTGATGAACGCTATTAGTGGCTTATGGCAAAAGGAAATCATACCCGCCAAAGAGCAAGGTCTTTGCGCCTCTATATATACTCAACTCTCCGACGTCCAAGACGAAACCAACGGCATCGTGACCTACGATAGACAAGTCGTAAAAATAGATTGCGAAAAGATGCGAGAACTTAATGAGAGGTTGAACGGTTAAGCCTTAGGCATTAGATTTATTTGAGTGTTTGGGCTTATAAGAGAATTTGCATTTAGTATCGGGCATCTTTTTTGGACGTTGCCAAAAAAATGATATACTAAATTGCAAACACTCTTATCGCCTTGGACTTGGGTTATTCTATTGTAGCAGTTATATTTACACTATTTTTTATTTTCATAATATTCTGCTACGCAAAGAATATCGTTTGCGTCAAGATTTAGAATTTTACAAAGATTAGCAAATATATAAACTGGTGGCTTAGTATTACCATATAGATATTTTTCTAGTGTGGTTTCTTTTATTCCTATTTCTTTTGAAATTCCCGTTTTTGTAAATCTACTCTGTTCTACTGCTTTTGTTAATTTGTTTTGTATTTGAGCGTATGTTATCATTTATATCTTCCGTCCTTTCAATTTCATGATAATATTATAAAGCAATTAATATATAAAATGTTAGATAAGTATTATAAGACTTGAAAATTAGCCAATCATCTATTGCAAAATACTTTAATGAAACAACAGATTATATTTTGGGCGTAACCGATTAAGGTAAGTGAAAAGTGAAAAAGTAATAGTGAAGAAGTAAAAAGCGACAAATTGTTTTCACAATTTGTCGCTTTTTGGCGCCCTCAATAGGACTCGAACCTATGACACTGCGGTTAACAGCCGCATGCTCTACCGACTGAGCTATAAGGGCTTATTGCTGTTTAGCATATTTATATTAAGGTATAAAAGA
>JAAVHQ010000028.1 GCA_014799645.1 Clostridiales bacterium
AAAAACTCTTTACAAACAATATTTTTTTTGATATTATATATAAGCAGTTTATATGGAAGTTTAGCTCAGTTGGGAGAGCATCTGCCTTACAAGCAGAGGGTCATAGGTTCGAGCCCTATAACTTCCACCAGATATGCGGGAGTGGCTCAGTGGTAGAGCGTCACCTTGCCAAGGTGAACGTCGCGAGTTCGAATCTCGTCTCCCGCTCCAAGCACACTTTTGCTATTTGTGGCATATAATTAAATGGAGATGGCACCATAGCCAAGTGGTAAGGCAGAGCTCTGCAAAAGCTTCATCCCCAGTTCAAATCTGGGTGGTGCCTCCAGAAACGCTCTTGCATAATCGGCAAGAGCATTTTTAATAATATTCGCTGCTGTGGTGGAATAGGCAGACACAAGGGACTTAAAATCCCTCGAAGGCGACTTCGTACCGGTTCAAGTCCGGTCAGCAGCACCATAGACGGTAACAACTTAAATTCGGGGTGTAGCGCAGTTTGGTAGCGCGCTTGGTTCGGGACCAAGAGGCCGTGGGTTCGAATCCCGCCACTCCGACCATTTCAACAGCTTGCAGTTGGCGAGCAACAAAAAAAACGGAGTTTGAGCTCCGCTTTTTTTATTCCTCAGCATATAGGCAAGCTGTTTTATTCATCTCCGTGAGCGGTACAGTCCGAAATAGTGACGCTCGCTAAATGCTCGCTAGACCGTCGCTTTGCTCCTTACGAATCCCGCCACTCCGACCAAAATCGACATGTCTATAAAAAGACTTGTCGATTTACTTTTTACTTATTACCTCTTCACTTTTCACTTGTCGATTTTGGGAAGTAATAAAAACCCGCTTTTATTTATATTGTTTTTTTGAAAGTGGTTTAATATAGTTTTTGTGCAAATCTCTTTTTGAGCCAAAGAATGATTCTTCTGATTTTGAAAGGATGTTGTATTCTTTTTTCAAACCAATCAATTTCATTGTGCAGATTAAATCGGCGACTTGGAAAAGACGATAGTTTGTAGGTACTACTTTACGGAAGTCCGCATGAGGGAGTAATGCTGCGAACACGGCGGAAAGCATTTTACTAAGCTCAACTTGACCGTTGTCATAGTATATAATAACATTATCGAAATTATTGAAGAAAGAAAGTTCTTCCCTAATAAAAGCTGACAATTGTTTTGATAGGGCGGCAGTCAATGATACAGGGTCTGTAATATGTTTTTTCTCTACAAAAAACGTAGCGTATTTGAAATCTACGTTTTTTGCAAAAGTAAGAATTGAGTTGAGGCAAGTTCTGCGTTCGCGAATGTCCATATTTGCGTAGTCTTGCTCTCTACGAATTATAGGTCCTGCATGGAAGCAGTGTTTAGAATCTAAGCCTATTTCTTTTAAGTGTTTTTCTAAATGATCTATTTGTGTTTTTATAGAATTTGATTGATTATGCAATAATATAGTGAAAATATAAAATGGAGAGTGAACTTCATATGCGCCAAAATCACCTGACTCATCTACAAATATACTAAGTTCCTTCATCTTTAGTCTCCATAAATGAAAAATGGCGAGGAACATCCCCGCCGTAGGTGGACCCGGATCTTACGAACAGCCCATATTTCCTTGACTTTATTGTATCACACTTTTCTTTAAAATACAATACTTTTTAAGTCAAAAATAAAAATTTCTTTCAATAGTATTATATGCAAATTAAGTTGTTTCAAACACATTTGTAGGTAATTTAATTATAGCATGTTTTCGAATATTGTCAATCTTGATAGGAACAAAATTTGTTGACAAACTCTCAAAATTAGCATATAATTAAATTATCAGAGGGAGTAGTCGGCGCAATAGCGTGGCAAGTCAACATACTGATAGAGATATCTGGCTTGAATTAAATGACGAGACTCGTGTTGGCTTTTTGCTATACGTTGAGTCTGTCGAAGTGGGTATAGCGAAAGAGGCTATACTTTTTTTATTTGGAGGGTAAATGCTGCACGCGGTTGCTTTGGGATTTGGTCTAGCAATGGACGCGACTTGCGTATCTATGACCAACGCTATGGTAGAGAAGAGAATGAAGATTCTCAAGGCTTTTCTCATAGCGTTGACGTTTGGCATATTCCAGTTTGCAATGCCGCTTATCGGTTATGGTATCGGTACGCTAATGGAAAGCTTTTTGTCGGCGTTTATTCCTATAATTGCGTTGGTATTGTTAAGTATAATAGGTATCAAGACGATAATCGAGACTGTAAAGGAAAAGAAAAAGGGACAAGAAATTCAAGAAAAGAAAATCAAGGTAACGGAAGTGCTTGTTCAGGCGGTTGCCACTTCGATTGACGCATTGAGCGTGGGCGTATTGTATATTGAAGAGGGGATAAGTTACGCTTTGATTTCATTCTCAATTATCGGTGTGATTACGGTAGCGTTGACTTTTATCGCGTTTTTTGTCGGTAGAAAATTCGGCTCTTTGCTCAAAAACAAGGCGTCCATCGTCGGCGGCGTTATTCTAATAATTATCGGACTTGAAATTTTTATCGAATCATTCTTTGTCTAGTATCTAATTCATATGGTTGCTCTTATTATATATATTGTATAAATATTTATATATAAATACAATATCTGCCAAAATATACGCAATTATGTATATTTATATAATATATTCGCGAATTTATTTATATTTATGCAAAAATATGAATATTTTACGTAAAAAATGAAAATTTATAAAAGTTTATGCATAAAAGTAGTTGCCAATACGCGTAGATAAGTGATAAAATATAAATATAAAAGGAAAAAAGGATGTACATTATGAAGAAAAAAGTGTTGATTGCGCTATTAGTAGTCGCAATAATCAGTGTCAGCGTTATGGCTTTTGCAGGCTGTGACAACAAAGTTAAGGTCGGTTATCAATCAGGAACGACTGGTCAGTTTTATACAGCAGAACATATAAATCTTAAGCCGATGGGGTACACCAACGCCGCTTTGGCAGTAGAGAATATGATTGCTGGAAGGATTGAGTACGTAATTACCGATATTGCTCCGGCGAAGTCAATTGCGTCGTTGGATAAGTATAAGGATAAAGTAAAAGTAATTGATATCGGTCTCACCGACGAATTCTACGGCTTTGCAGTCAATAAAGGACGCGACGATTTGAGATTACAACTCAATGAGTTTATGACAAACAACGAGCAAAAACTTAAAGAATTGCAAATCGCGTACATATCGGGCGTGGTTGAGCCTAAGATGATTGTTTCCGGTGATGAAAATGCTGAAAACGCTTTGATAGTCGCTACTAGCGCGGATTTCGAGCCGTTTGAATATGCAGTGGGCAATTTCTATTCGGGTTATGACCTTGAAGTAATGCAAATGTTCTGCGAAGCTTACGGATATCAACTTGTAATCAAAGATATGAATTTCGACGCGATTATAAACTACGTCAACTTGGGCTCGGCTCATATAGGCGCAGCCGCTTTGACTTGGAGCGAAGAACGCGCAAAAAACGTTAATTTTACTGTAGGTTATTATGACGCTACGCAAGTAATCATTTGCATGGCGGACGATACGACTTTTGATGATTGTAAATCAAGGGAGGACGTTGAGGCTATACTCAACTCACTGAAAAAATAAATTATGGACACAAAAGGACAGTTCGATCTTGTAACAGGGTGGAACTCACTTGTAGAGCAATTAATTACCAATAAAGGCTATTTGAAAGTGTTAGCGGGTTTACGAGATACTGCCATAATAGCCGTAGTCGGTCTTGTCATAGGTATCATTATTGGTACCTTGCTTGCCGTTACGAAGGTTGTTCCGCAAAAGAGATGGTACAACAAAATGTTTTCAAAATTGACGGACATATACCTCGCGCTATTCCGCGGTACGCCTATGGTCGTTCAACTTTTGATAATGTTTTACGTGCTATTCCCATTGATAGGACTCAGCGGCGTGCCGAACATAGTCGTCGCTATCGTCGCTTTCGGTATGAACAGCGGCGCGTACGTTTGCGAGATAATGCGAAGCGGTATACTTTCGGTGGATAAAGGTCAAATGGAAGCGGGCAGAGCGCTTGGCTTGGGATATTGCAAGACGATGACGAATATAGTGCTTCCGCAAGCGGTCAAGAATATTTTCCCAACGCTGGGCAACGAATTTATCGCGCTTGTCAAAGAAACTTCGGTAGTGTCGTTTATTGCGATAACAGATTTGACTCGCGCTTTCCAAAATATTGCCGCAAGTTCGTACGAATACTTGATCACGTATTTGGCGCTTGCGTTGTGCTATTTGGTAATAGTATTTTTAATTACGATATGTATAAGACTTTTGGAAAGGAGGTTGCGCGCAAGTGAAAGAAAATAAGCAAGAGATAGACAATCTCGAAGAAAAAGACGTGAGCAAGAAAAAGACCGAAGCCAAAAGCGAAATCAAAGCGGAAA
Organism: Clostridiales bacterium; assembly: GCA_014799645.1. Taxonomy (GTDB): domain Bacteria; phylum Bacillota; class Clostridia; order Christensenellales; family UBA3700; genus RACS-045. The sequence goes on from JAAVHQ010000028.1 coordinate 4,407, forward strand.
AGAAGAGCGAGAAAAAGGCTGAAAAGAAGTCGGACAAAAAAGACTTAGTAAAGACCGAAAGCAAGAAAAAGCGTAAAAAGAAAAAAGACTCGGTCACTATCGACGTCAACAAACCTCTTTATTTCGTTAACGACAGCGATATAGAAAACAATCAAGATACGATTATCGGCGTCAAGAATATATATAAATATTTTGGCAAGACGAAAGTCCTCGGCGGAATTTCTTGCGAAATCAAAAGAGGCGAGAAAGTGGCTATCATCGGACCGTCGGGCAGCGGTAAAAGTACGTTGCTCAGATGTATGAATTTGCTCGAAGAGCCTACTTTCGGCGAAGTATGGCTTGAAGACAAACTTATCTCCAACATCGACCCATATCTTCACAAAAAGTTGATAAAGAGCAGTAAAACGTATAAGAAACTCTTAATGGTTGCCTTGAAGGAAGCTCTCAATTTGCCTCCTAAGCAAAAGGCTAATCTCGATGACTTGCAAGCGCAAGTGCCTGCGGAAAAATTGCAAGAGATATCTGAAAAAGTCATTAGAGAAATCAAATTAGAGGACAAACTCAAAAGGCACGAAGGCAAAGATACCAAAAAGATTATCGACGCCTACGACAAGATTCACAACGTCAATATCAACAAGGCAAGACAGCGCGTGGGAATGGTATTCCAGCACTTCAATTTGTTCAACAACCTTACGATATTGGAGAATATGATTCTTGCGCCTGTGGAACTTAATCTCAAAAGCAGGAAGAAAGCAACGGAAAAGGCGTTGAAACTCTTGGAAAGGATAGGTCTTTTGGACAAGAAAGACGAATATCCGTCAAAACTTTCGGGCGGTCAGAAGCAAAGGGTAGCAATCGCAAGAGCGCTCGTAATGGACCCCGAAGTAATGTTGTTTGACGAACCGACCTCCGCGCTCGATCCCGAAATGGTAGGCGAGGTGCTTTCCTTGATAAAGGAACTTGCAGACGAGGGTATGACGATGGTTTTCGTCACGCACGAGATGAATTTCGCAAAAGAAGTCGCCAATAGAGTGCTATTCCTCGACGGCGGAGAAATCGTCGAAGAAAACACGCCGCTTTTGTTGTTCGGCAATCCTGAAAACGAGCGTCTTAAAGACTTTTTATCAAAAGTATTGTAATTAAAATTGCCCCTTAGCATAGGGGCATTTTTTTATTGTCTATTTCCATATTTTGTGCAAAATTCATGCGACTAAATTCTTAAAATTACCGTATACTAATACGGAAAATAATTATATTAAATTGTTGAGAAAAGCGGTTGACAATATACTATATTTTGTCTATACTTAAAGAGCAATATACAAGATGTAGTTGATTTGCCTAAAAACGGCGTAATCGACAAAGGAGAAATCAAATGAAATTCGAGCAATGGAAAGGTTTCAAAGAAGGCGAGTATCAAGACAAGATTGACGTCAGAGGTTTTATAAATCTCAACTACACGCCTTACGAAGGAGACAAGTCTTTTTTGGCAGGACCTACGGAGCGTACCAAAAAGGTAATGGAAAAGGTCAACAAACTCTTGAAAAAAGAAATGGACAATGGCGGTGTGCTTGACGTTGATACGGAAAACGTATCCGGTCTTTTGGCATACGACGCCGGATATATCGACAAAAAGTTGGACATTATCGTTGGATTTCAGACTGACGAGCCTTTGAAGAGAGGAGTAAATCCGTTCGGCGGTATCCGTATGGCGAGAAGCGCGTGCGAAGCATACGGCTATAAGTTGTCCGACAAGATTGAAGAAAACTTCAAGTATTCCACCACGCACAACGACGGCGTATTCAGCGTATACACCGACGAAATGAGAATGGCTAGAAAGGTCGGTATTCTCACAGGTCTTCCCGACGGCTACGGCAGAGGACGTATCATAGGCGATTACAGAAGAGTTGCGCTGTACGGCGTGGACTATCTTATCGAGCAAAAGATGAAAGATAAGACCGAGTATGGCAAAAACGTCATGACCGAAGACAATATCCGTACGCTTGAAGAACTTCATCAGCAAATCCAAGCGTTGAACGACCTTAAAGGTATGGCGCAAAAATACGGCTACGATATATCTCAGCCGGCGGGCAACGCTAAAGAAGCAATTCAATGGTTGTACTTCGGCTATCTTGCCGCAATCAAAGAGCAAAACGGCGCGGCAATGAGCCTTGGCAGAACTTCGACTTTCCTTGATATATATATCCAAAGAGATATAGACAACGGTGTTTTGACGGAAGAGCAGGCGCAAGAACTTATGGATGACTTTGTCATCAAACTCAGACTTTCCAGACAGTTGCGTACTCCCGAGTACAACGACTTGTTCGGCGGAGACCCGACTTGGACTACGGAAAGCGTGGGCGGTATGTCTATGGACGGCAGAACGCTTGTCACCAAAAACTCCTTCCGTGTACTCAACACCCTTTACACTTTGGGTAGCGCGCCAGAGCCTAACTTGACTATTTTGTGGTCGGATAAATTGCCTGACAACTTCAAAAAGTTCTGCGCTCAGGTATCTATCGACACCGATTCAATTCAGTACGAAAACGACGATATAATGCGTCCTATGTACGGCGACGACTACGCGATTGCTTGTTGCGTATCCGCTATGCAAGTGGGCAAGCAAATGCAATTCTTCGGCGCAAGATGCAACCTTGCAAAACTCTTGCTCTTGACGCTCAACGGCGGTAGAGACGAGAATATGGGACTTCAAGTTGCTCCCGAAGGCAAGAGATTCGAGGGTAAACTCGATTACAACGAAGTAATGAGCGCATTCGATAAGTACTGCGCATGGATGAGCCGTCTTTATATCAACACGCTCAACGTAATTCACAGGATGCACGACAAGTATGCTTACGAGAAAATCCAAATGGCTTTGCACGATACCGAGGTCACGAGATTTATGGCGTGCGGCGTAGCGGGTCTTTCGGTTATAACAGACTCTTTGTCGGCTATTAAGTACGCAGACGTTACACCGATTTACGGCGAAAACGGTCTTATCGTAGACTTTGATATTAAGGGCGATTTCCCAAAATACGGCAACGACGACGACAGAGTAGACTGCATCGCGGTCGAAATCTTGACCAAGTTCAGTAGCGAACTTAAAAAGAACGAAACTTATCGCGGTTCTAAGCATACGCTTTCGGCTTTGACAATTACTTCCAACGTAGTTTACGGTAAGAAGACGGGTACTACTCCCGATGGCAGAAAGAAGGGCGAGCCGTTTGCTCCGGGCGCAAACCCGATGCACAACAGAGAAGTCAGCGGCGCGTTGGCATCGCTCAACTCGGTATCCAAACTTCCGTACAACTGTTGCCAAGACGGTATTTCCAACACCTTCTCGATATTGCCAAACGCGCTCGGCGAGAATATGGAAAAGAGAGTTGACAACCTTTCGGATATGCTCAACGGCTACTTTGAAAACGGCGGTCACCACCTCAACGTAAACGTGCTTGACAGAGAAAAACTCGTCACGGCTATGGAACATCCCGATATGTATCCAAACATCACTATCCGTGTTTCCGGTTATGCGGTCAACTTCCACAANCTTTCCAANCCGCAACAACTCGAAGTTCTCAAAAGGACTTACCATGGAGAAATGTAAGGCTAGAATAGATTCTATCTANAACGGTTCGGCGGTTGACGGCAAGGGACTTAGATGCGTNGTATTCTTTACGGGATGCAATATGCGTTGCGGATTTTGTCANAACCCCGAGACTTGGACTGAAAAGGGNAGAGAAGTCACGCTCGAAGAAGTCGTAAACAAAATCAGAAGATACAAAAGCTATATTAAAAACGGCGGCGTCACCTTATCGGGNGGCGAGCCGTTTTTGCAAGCNGACTTTTGCAAAGAGTTGATAAAGGCTTTGCANANCGAGAATATCGGCGTGATTATNGAGACCAACGGACTNATTTGCGACAAAGACTTGATTGANCTTTGCGACGGNGTACGTCTTGATATTAAAAANCAAGACAGGGAAGTGGANNGTCGAGTATACAAATTCTTNGACGTNTGTCAATCNCTTGACAANTGGGTGACTATGACCAACGTCCTCGTACCTACGCTCAACGACACTNNCNATAGNCTNGANACNCTCAAAGAGATAAGGAANAAATATNNGTGCNTAAAGGAATTNAAGTTCCTNGCGTTCCGTAAACTTTGCGAGAGCAAGTACGAAAGACTNAATCTTCCTTTCCCTTATCAAAAGTATGAAGAGGGNAGCAAATCCGACTTGGATAAGGCGTACGCATATATGAATAATTAGAAAAAGGCNGACAAAACGTCCGNCTTTTTATTTTTATAGTAAATTTTAATAAATTATATACGATTATTTGTAAATTTATAGCCATTATGAGCCATAATATAATTGATAGAACAAANTGATTGTTAAAAATTTCACTAGCATAAAAAATTGTACGTTAAATTTGTTGACAACGTATGTAATATCGTATAGAATATATTTATGTAAAGGAATTGTTAAATTTTTCACAATCGTAAAAATTTTTTATAAAGGATGGAATATAAAATGGCAAACGTTCAAATCGTAAACGATGAGAAAACGCTTTTGGCAAAACTTGACGAAGTGAGAAAGGCGCAAGCAATATTTGCGACTTACACCCAAGAGCAAGTCGACAAAATCTTTTTTGCCGCATCTATGGCTGCAAACAAACAGAGAGTTCCGCTCGCTAAAATGGCTGTTGAAGAAACGGGNATGGGCATNGTGGAAGACAAAGTCATCAAGAANCATTACGCTTCCGAGTACATTTACAATACTTACAAAGACGTAAAGACTTGCGGAGTAATCGAAAGAGACGAGGCNTTCGGTATNACCAAGATAGCAGAGCCTATCGGCGTAATCGCNGCGGTTATCCCGACGACCAATCCGACCTCGACGGCAATCTTCAAGTCGCTTCTTGCTTTGAAGACGCGCAACGGACTTATCTTCTCGCCGCACCCAAGAGCAAAGAAGAGCACTATCGCTGCCGCAAAGGTAGTTTTGGACGCTGCGGTTAAGGCAGGCGCGCCCGAAGGTATTATCGGCTGGATAGACGAGCCGTCCGTACCGCTTTCCGGTATGATAATGAAAGAGGCTGATATNATCCTCGCAACGGGCGGACCNGGNATGGTCAAGGCNGCGTATTCTTCCGGTAAACCGGCAGTCGGCGTAGGCGCAGGNAATACTCCTGCAATCGTAGANGATTCCGCAGACATCAAAATGGCNGCNTCTTCGATACTTCACTCCAAGACTTTCGACAACGGTATGATTTGCGCTTCCGAGCAATCGGCTATCGTACTCGAAAAGGTATATAAAGAATTCAAAGAAGAAATGTTGAAGAGAGGAGCGTACTTCCTCAATCCTGAGCAGACCCAAAAGGTAAGAAAGACCATTCTTATCAACGGCGCGCTCAACGCTAAAATAGTAGGTCAGCCCGCTCACGTAATCGCTAAGTTGGCGGGATTTGACGTTCCCGAAGAGGCAAANGTACTCATCGGCGAAGTAGAGAGCGTAGACCTCAAAGAGGAATTCGCTCACGAGAAACTCTCTCCGGTACTNGCAATGTACTGCGCTAAGAACTTTGACGAGGCTCTCGACAAGGCAAGCAAGTTGATTGACGACGGCGGTCTCGGTCATACTTCTTCNCTNTATATCAATACGGAAACAGGTAAGGAAAAGATAGAGAAATTNGCCAANAGAATGCGCACTTGCCGTATTCTTATCAANACTCCGTCTTCGCAAGGCGGTATCGGCGANTTGTACAACTTCAAGCTCGCTCCGTCGCTCACGCTCGGTTGCGGAAGCTGGGGCGGTAANAGCGTAAGCGAAAACGTAGGCGTAAAGCATCTTATCAATATCAAAACNGTNGCTGAAAGGAGAGAAAATATGTTGTGGTTCAGAACACCTGAAAAGGTTTATTTCAAGAAAGGTTGTTTGGGCGTCGCTTTGAGAGAACTCAAAGACGTTATGGGCAAGAAAAAGGCGTTTATCGTTACNGACGGATTCTTGTATCAAAGCGGNTTNACAAAGGCTATNACNGACAGACTTGACGAAATGAATATCAGACATACGACTTTCTTCAACGTCGCTCCAGACCCAACGCTCGGTTGCGCGCTCGAAGGCGCAAAGGCTATGAAGGAATTCGAGCCAGACGTAATCATCGCAGTCGGCGGCGGTTCGGCTATGGACGCAGGTAAGATTATGTGGGTACTTTACGAGCACCCCGAAATCGACTTCCAAGACCTCGCTATGAGATTTATGGATATAAGAAAGAGAGTATATACCTTCCCGCACATGGGCGACAAGGCTACGTTTATCGCAGTCGCTACGACGGCAGGTACGGGTTCTGAAGTAACTCCGTTTGCGGTTATCACCGACGAGAAGACGGGTACGAAATATCCTCTTGCAGACTATGAGTTGTTGCCTGATATGGCTATCATAGACGCAGACCTTATGATGAATATTCCTAAGGGCTTGACGGCAGCGTCCGGTATCGACGCTTTGACCCACGCTTTGGAGGCTATCGCTTCTATTATGGCGACCGACTTCACCAACGGCATTGCGAAAGAAGCAATTCAGTTGATATTCGACTATTTGCCAAGAGCGTACGAGCTCGGTGCGCACGACGCGGAGGCTAGAGAAGAGATGGCTCACGCTTCTTGTATGGCAGGTATGGCTTTCGCCAACGCTTTCCTCGGCGTATGTCACTCTATGGCTCACAAACTCGGCTCTTATCATCACTTGCCGCACGGCGTTGCCAACGCTTTGATGATAGACGAAGTTATCAGATTCAACTGCGTTGAAAATCCAACCAAGATGGGTACTTTCCCACAATACAAATATCCTCAGTGTATGAAGAGATACGCTGACGTTGCTACAATGTTGGGATTGAAAGGTAAGACGGATATGGATAAGGTTGAAGCGCTTATCGCTGAAATCGACAAACTTAAAAAGGCAGTCGGCATCAAAGATACTATCAAAGATTACGGCGTAGACGAAGCGGCTTTCAAGGCTACTCTCGACCAAATGGTAGAGGACGCATTCGACGATCAATGCACGGGCGCAAATCCGAGATATCCGCTTATGAAGGAAATCAAGCAAATGTATTTGAATGCTTATTATGGCGCAAAGAAATAATCGGAGATAGTATTCAAAGATTTTCAAATTTAATAAAAATTAAGGAAGCCCGAAAGGACTTCCTTTTTCTTTATTGGTATGATATAATAAAGTTATAAGAGTGGGGTATGGCGAGCCTAGTCTATTTTAGAAATATGATTATGCACAAATTGCGCAAGTGCAAGAAATATTAAAATGGCTAAGCACATTCTTGGAGGAAAGATTTAATGTTAAAACGCAAGATTTCAAATAAGGAATCAGAGGGTAATATATTATTAGACGAAATGGATTTTGAAACCGACGAATCGTTTGAGAATTTTCAAAGCTATGATGAAGTAAAAGGCTTTGTCAAAGACGTCTATAAAAATATAAAAACTTTATACGGCGTATATGACCCAAATCATAAGTCAAAATTTGAAAGATGCTTTTTGATTTGTGTAGCAATGATTTTTGCAGGAACGCCGTTTGGACTTATTATTTGGAATCTCATTGCGCACAAATTCCAGTGGTGGGTAAATTTGGTTTTGTTGGCGCTCGGTATATTCTTCAGTTATTTGGCAATTTCGTTTTTAAAAGACTTTTTAAGCACGAGATTCAAAGCTTATGTGTATTTTTATAAGATTGGAGATAAAACAATAACAATTTATAAGCAAACTAAAGGAAAGCATATTACTATATATTTAAGTAAGAAAAAAGTGTTTAGAAAATATAGGGATGGCGATTGGCAAGAGATAAGTTATGATGAAGATGAAATGATGGGAAAGGATTTGCTCTTTTCCAAGTTTAGATGCGGTTTAGATAGGGATTTAGGGTATACGGAAAGAAAAAACGGAGACAAAATAGTTTATTCGTACAATAAGGAATTGCGAAAAAGGACTACCGTAATGACAATTCAAGACGGTGTGTTGCAAAGTATAAAGCATTGTAAGTTGCATTATGATAATGAGGCTAAACTAAGAATAAACGCAGTAGATTTACTTACTGGGCTTGAGGTTAATTCAATGCGTAGTTGTGATATACCCAAATCTTTTTTAGAGTTTTGGGAGTCTAGAGAGATTGAATTTCCTAAAGAAAATGAATACTTGTATTTTGTTTAAGTGATATAATGAAAAATCATAGGAATATAAAAACTCTTGGGTAGTTAATCCAAGAGTTTTTTGTTCTGAAAATTTGGTTTACTTATATCCTCGCTACGCCCGTATCCTTAGCGGCTTTTGCGACGGCTTTCGCAACGGTCTTGCCGATTCTCTCGTCAAACGCTTTGGGGAGAATATAATCGGCGTTGAGTTCCTCGTCGCTGACAAGATTGGCAATCGCTTGCGCGGCAGCCATTTTCATTTCTTCGTTGATTTCCTTTGCTCTTACGTCCAAAGCGCCTCTGAATATGCCGGGGAAGGCGAGCACGTTGTTGATTTGGTTGGGGAAGTCGCTTCTGCCAGTGCCGACGACTTTCGCGCCGGCTTCTTTTGCAAGGTCGGGCATAATCTCGGGAACGGGATTAGCCATTGCCATTACGATAGCGTCTTTTGCCATAGAGCGTATCATATCTTGCGATACGATATTCGGGGCGGAAACGCCGATGAGTATGTCCGCGCCTTTCATTGCGTCAGCTAACGTTCCTTGACGGTTGTTCTTATTAGTGATTTGAGCGATTTCTTCATTGCCCTTAGGCTCGTTGACGCCCTTGCAAATAATGCCTTTTCTATTGCAGACCAAAATATCTTTTACGCCCAATTTGAGCAAGAGTTTTGCAATCGCCGTACCAGCCGCGCCAGCGCCGCTGAAAGTGACGGTAACGTCTTGCCACTTTTTGCCTACCAACTTCAATGCGTTGATAAGAGCGGCGGCGGTAACTACCGCAGTGCCGTGTTGGTCGTCGTGGAAGATAGGTATATCCGTACGCTCTTTGAGTTTTTTCTCTATTTCAAAACATCTCGGAGCGGAGATGTCTTCAAGGTTCACGCCGCCGAAACTTCCCGAAATCAAAGCGACCGTGTTGACGATTTCGTCCACGTCCTTTGACTTTACGCACAAGGGGAAAGCGTCCACGCCGCCGAATTCTTTGAAGAGTACGCATTTGCCTTCCATAACGGGCATACCTGCCTCAGGACCGATGTCGCCGAGACCGAGTACGGCAGTTCCGTCAGTCACGACTGCGACCGTATTCCATCTTCTCGTGAGTTCGTAAGACTTCGTTATATCTTTTTGAATTTCAAGACAGGCTTGCGCAACGCCGGGGGTATATGCTAAGGACAAATCTTCTTTGTTTTCGACCTTAGAGCGTGACACGATTTCTATCTTACCTTGCCATTCGTAGTGCTTTTTCAATGATTCTTTCATATAATCCATATCGATTCACCTCATAGTGGAATGTTATCAATAATATTTTAACATACATTTTTCTGTTTGAAAACGATATGACGACATATTTAGACAAAAAAAATTGTCATTTTGTCATTGAATTTATTGAGAATTTTATATATATCAATATTTTCAAATTTTCATCAATTGTTTGTTTGTAGACAAAAATAGTGATTTTGTTGAAATTTTGGCAGTAAAATTAGCACTTTTAGGGCTAATTAGGCGGTTTTATATAAAATTTCGAAAATTTGTTGATTATTATAAAAAATAATGATATTATTAAAATATACAAATAATCAAGCTGTCAACAACGGATAAGAGGGACATTATGGCTGAGTTTTTTATAAATTTTACTAGATATATAGACGAAGATTCTCCTGTCAAAATCAGAATGATTGGGGAGACTCAGCAAGAAGACAGCGTAAACGAGGAACGCCGAGATTCGGATATTATGGCTCTCGAATACATTATTTCGGGCGAAGGTATTTTGGAAATCGACGGCAAGACCTATTATCCCAAAGTGGGCGACGTTTTTTTCCTCAAAAAGGGCAGCAATCACAAGTATTCGTCAAGCAAGAAAAACGGCTGGCACAAAATTTGGGTAGTCTTCGAGGGCAGGCTTATGGAAGAAATCGTCGACATGTACCTTCCCAAAGACACCTATTTGTTTTCAAATTGCTACGTAGGCAATTACTTCCAAGACATCTTGTATTATCTCAAAAATTTCAAGAACAATTACAAGAAACTTACCGACGGCGTGTCCATCAAGCTTTTTGAGATTTTTACCGCTATCAGAAGCAATTCTACGACGGAGAAGAAAGCGAGCCTTGCTATGCAAATAAAGGACACTCTTGATATGATGGTGGAGAGCGAACTTTCTTTGGAAAGTCTTAGCGCGCAATTCGGATATACAAAAAACCATATTATTCACATTTTCAAAAAGGCGTTCGGTATCACTCCGTACAACTATTTTTTGGAGAGAAAAATCGAGTACGCAAAGGTCTATTTGGACAACTGTTCGCTGTCAATCGCCGATATCGCATCCAAACTTTCTTTCAGCGACCAACAGTATTTTTCTATATGTTTCAAAAAGATTGTGGGCGTTCCGCCGATAGTCTATCGCAACAAAAAGTTTTGATTTATATTTAGTTGAAAATTTATCCTACGTATGCTAAAATATTATAGTAAAAAATTTCAAACGTAAAATTGAGGTGTACTTATGCATTGGGCGGAACAGATAGCGCAGAGAATTATTGAAAGAAATCCAAATAAGGAAGAGTACGTTTGCGCCGCGGGAATCAGTCCTTCGGGCTCTATTCATATCGGCAATTTCAGAGATATTGCCACTTCTTATTTCGTTGCCAAATCGTTGAGAAAAATGGGCAAGAAAGCAAAGTTGCTTTTCTCGTGGGATGAATTCGACCGTTTGCGTAAAGTACCGGTCAACGTTGCCAAGGTCAACGACGATATGGAGAAGTATATCGGCTGTCCTTACGTTGACGTACCCAATCCTTTCAAAGATAGCGACGCGAAGAATTACGCCGAGTATTTTGAGAAGGAGTTTGAAAATTCGCTTAAAAAGTTCGGTATTCAAATGGAATTCCGTCATCAAGCCCAAATGTACAGATCGGGCAAATACAAGGATTATATTCTTCTTGCGTTGAAAAAGCGTAAAGAAATTTTCGATATTATAGATTCGCACCGTACGCAAGAGGCGCAAGAGGGGGAACGCGACGCTTATTATCCCGTCAGCATCTACTGTCCGGAGTGCGGAAAGGACACGACGAAGATTGAAAGTCTCTCGGATGATTGCGCGAAAGCGACCTATACTTGCAAATGCGGACACAAGGGAAGTTTTGATTTTAACAAAGACTTCAATTGCAAACTCGCTTGGAAAATCGACTGGCCTATGAGATGGTGCTACGAGGGCGTAGACTTCGAGCCGGGCGGTAAGGATCACGCAAGTATCAACGGAAGTTACGACACGTCAAAGCATATATCAAAGCAGATTTTCGGCTACGATGCGCCTATATTCCAAGGCTATGAGTTTATCGGTATAAGCGACAGCAACACCTCGACGGGCAAGATGTCGGGATCAAGCGGTCTCAATCTTACTCCCGAGACGCTTCTCAAACTCTATCAGCCTGAAGTGCTTTTGTGGCTTTATTCGAGGAACGAACCTCTCAAAGCCTTCAACTTCTGTCTTGACGACGGCATACTCAGACAGTATTTCGAGTTTGACAAGATGTACAATGAATACAAAAACGGAACTGCCAACGAACTTACCAAGTCTATTATGGAACTTGCAAGCGTAGAGGGCAGAAATCTCGACCTAGTACCTATGAGCCTTATCGTTCAACTCGGTTCGGTCGTCAACTTCAATTTGAAGATGCTTGAAGTAGTCTTTGAAAAGATTGGCACGCCGTTCAAGTACGAAGAATTCAAAGACAGATTGGAGCGCGCTAAATTCTGGCTAGAAAAGTGCTCTCCGCAAGATATGAATACGCTTAGAAAGGGAAGAAACTGGCAAGTTTACGACGCTTTGAGCGATATGGAAAAGCAGGAAATTGCCGAGCTTTACGCTTTCCTCAAAAAGGGCAGTTACGATTTGGCTGAACTTCAAACGGAGTTGTACGCTATCCCCAAGAGAATTCGCAATCTCACCTTGGAAGATAAGGAACTCAAAACCTGTCAAGGCGCATTCTTTAAGAACGTGTACAAACTTTTGATTGACAAGGAAAGAGGACCGAGACTCTATCTCTTCCTTTACGCGATTAACAAAAACGACTATCTATCTCTATTGGATTTCTCATACCCCAAGACGGCAGAGGAAGAAGAGAGCGAAAAGGTCGTAGAAGAAGTCGTCGAAGAAAATAAAGTAGTTTACGGCGAACCCGACCCCGTCGCCGATATCAAGGAAGAAATCGAACTTTCCGATTTTGAAAAAATAGATTTGAGAGTTTGCAAAATCTTGAAGTGCCAAGAAATCCGTAAGTCGCACAATTGCTACAAACTCACGCTTTTCGACGGCAAAGACGAAAGTGTAATAGTATCGTCTATCAAACATTACTATACGCCCGAACAACTCGTCGGCAAGAAAATTCTCGTCGTCGCCAACCTCAAACCTGTAAGAATAACCGGCGTAACCAGCAACGGTATGCTCGTCGCCGCTACCAACAACGCTTGCGGTTGCCAAGTAATCTTCGTCGACGACATCGTTCCCGAAGGCACGCAAATTAAGTAAAGATTGGATATTAAGAGCCGACGGGAATACTCGCATGCGCTCGTGGCATTCGCGACTTTGTCGCTCGGCTAAGCGAACTCGCGTCTATGACGCTGTTCAGATTCCTTATGAAAGTACACAAAAATACCGCCTAAAAAGTGGGCGGTATTTTTGTGGTACTCCCGACGGGAATCGAACCCATAACTGCCCCTTAGGAGGGGGCTGTTATATCCATTTAACTACGGAAGCGTAAAGTTAGTTTTGAGTTGCTTTTGCTAATTTACAAGCATTATTACTATATTATATAATCAAGTTTATGTCAATCTTTTGTTGTGTTTTTGACTGTAATTTGATATTAAAATTCAAAAATTTGCAAAAAACAATAGACAGTCCTCAATTATTATGATAATATTATAAAGCAATTATCAATATGGCTCCATGGTCAAGCGGTTAAGACTCAGGCCTCTCACGCCTGCTACTCGGGTTCGAATCCCGATGGAGTCACCAAAAAAAAGACAATCGACTATTTGTCGGTTGTCTTTTTTTGCGCGATTTCTAGGGAATTGAACTGCGCCGAAGTACTAATACAAATTATGTCAAATATTAAACGGCGCGAGTTCGCATTTGAGCATAGCGAGTATTCCCGCTAGGAGTACCAAAATGAACATTATTCAAACTATATGGTATGAAAAGTTGAACGCTCTGTATTTTGAAAGTTTTTCTTGACGATACCATGTAATTTTTGTATACTTTAATTGAAAATACGATAAAAGGTAATGAGTATGGCTTACGATTACGGTTACGATGAACTTAGCAACAAATTGATTGAATTATTTTACACATGCAATCCCGATTATAAAACTGCAGAGGAGCTGATAAAACAGGGCGCAGATGTAAATGCAATTGGCAAAAACGATGACGAGAACATTCTTTCCACCATTTTGTCAAATTTCGGGCTCTTAGGAAATGACGACAATGTTGAGAATGAGAATGGAGTGTCGACTGTTTCTCTTGGGGTAACAATGTGCGATGTCATTCGCTTTTTTCTCAATCACGGATTTGACGTGACGAAATGTGACGGGCGCTTTGGAGCACAATGCTTGTATGAACTGACCTTGTCTACTTGTGATAAATACATGATTGAAGCGACGAAAATTTTGCTGGATGCCGGAGCTCAAAATTGTCCCACTTCCCTTGAATCGGACGCAGAAACGCCGAGGGATTTCATGGGTTATGAGGGATGTTTTCAAGACTCGTGCGAATGCAATCATCATTTGGGCAATATTTACGAAGCAGTGTATCAAATTTATCAGGCAATAGAAGACGGGAAACCCTATAGTGGCATTGACTCATATGAAAAGGCAATTGGTAAAAAGATACTGAAAATATTAGCAAAAAGCAACAATCAGTCTGTTTTTTATCCTTTGAACTTGCCACAATTTAGTAAAAAGAATTGCTACACCGCAACTTTATACTTTATCTACGAGGGAGGCGCATTGATTTCAACTCAATATGCTGATTTTTGGACGGATACCGTGTTACCTGACGAACCATTGATTGACGTTTCTCAACAATTTGAAGGGATTGTCGGTAGCGAAATTAGCGGTTTTAAATACGACCATAAAACTATAAGAAATGGTACAACAAGTTACGATCAGCCAATTACCACGCTTGAGATGAGTTCTGGCAGTAAAGTTAGATTTTCTATCAATTTCGGCGAAGTTAACGAAGAAGACCGAGCGGCATATTTTGAACTCCTGTAAAACAATGCTATCGCAATTCAATAAGTCTTCATTGCGATGGCTGGTATAATAAGAATGACAAATAATCAATTAACGGAAATAATTAGAACTACAAATCAGAAAAAAATCGCAAAACAGTTAAACGAATTTGGATATACTTTGTGCAATAAAGACCATAGGCTCGGTAAAATCAACGTTATAGAACTCGTGAAAGCAATTATGTTTGAAACAGTAGATTTTGCCGATGATGAGCATAAATACCTTTTTAATGGTAGAATTTGCGGCACTGTCAAAGGATATGAAAACTACGAATTTGTGATTGTTAATAAATATGATATTAAAAAAGCCAACGATGTATTAGATGACGAAGAAATGGCAATTCAGACTAATATGTTCATTTGGGCAAAGGAGATTGAGAGATGAAGGATTATAAATGCGACAACTGTGCTTACTGCGAAACCACAAATAGTTTTTTCACTCGTTGGTGCAGTTATTGGAATAAAATGACATTTTTAGCAAGCGGTTGTTACCGAGATACGACTGTGTTAGATTATGATTATGAGGATGTCGACGATATATAATGGACGTGGCGCACAATACTAGTTTACGAAGTTAGTGTGCTTTTTTATTGTCGCCGGTATACCTTTGTGGTTAATATTGACAGCATTAAAGACGGATGATATAATTAAATCAATAAGGTTTTCGAGAAATTTATGAAGATTGTGGTAATAAACGGCACGGAGAAAAAAGGTGTCACGTTCAAAATAAAAGAGATGTTTTTGGAAAGTTTTCGCGATAGGGCGGATATTGTGGAATTTTATCTTCCCAAAGATTGTCCAAATTTTTGCGTTGGCTGCACGACTTGTTTTGCGAAAGGCGAGGATAAGTGCAAAGATTTCGAGTATTCTAGGCCGATAAGAGAAGCGATAGAGTCAGCCGATTTATTGGTATTCGCAACTCCGTCGTACGTCATGCACACCACTGGCGCGATGAAATCTTTTCTTGACCATATGGCATTTCGCTGGATGCCGCATAGACCGCATCCGTCAATGTTTTCAAAGAGAGCGGTCATTATTTCGCAGTGTCTAGGCGCAGGCGCGAAATCAGCGGCGAAGGATATAAAGGATAGTCTAGCGTGGTGGGGAATTTCAAAAATAGATGTTTTCACGACAAGTCTTATGAGCGATATTTCTTGGGATAAGTTGCCACAAAAGAAACAAATCAAGATAGAGAAGAAAATAAAGAAATTTTCAAATAGGCTGGCGAAAATCAACTATTCAAAACCTGCTCGCACAAAGTTTTCGACCAAACTAAAATTTTATATGTGTCGTATGATACAAAAATCAATTCGCAAAAAGCAAGTAGAAAGTCTTGATTGCGAGTATTGGCTCGAGCAAGGTTGGTTGGCAAATAAGCGTCCTTGGAAGATTTAGTATTGAAATATCCAAATTTTATGATATAATTAAATTATAAAATACGTTAAAGAAACTTGAGGTAGTATATGAGACGAAAAGCGATACTGTGCATAAGCGTGATATTGTTGGTGACAGTCGTTGCAATGAGTGGATGCGGATATAAATGGCAAAGTTTTGAAACTTATGCAGAATGGTTAAGAGAAGACAATGACTTTGATAGCGCACAAAGTATAGATTTGGATGAGCCTTATGGGATTGGGAATGAAGTTTGTCTGCAAATTGCGGAGAAGTATAGAATTGCAGAAATCGCAGGAGACGGAAACACTAAAGATAAGACGTTGAATGTCTTGAAATGGGTAAGCGACAACGTAATACACGACGGCTCACAAATGATAGACTTAGACAAATTGAATGGCTACACGCTGCTTGAATACGGCTATGGCACAGGAAAAGGAATGAATTGCTATTGCTTAGCGTTGGTCATGACAGACTGTATGCAATCGTTAGGTATTAAGGCAAGGACGGTGTCGCTTATGCCGAAAGAGTACGACACCGGAGATAATCACGTAGTGACACACGTCTATCTTGAAGAAGAAAACAGGTGGATAATGGTTGACCCGTCTTGGAATGCATATTTCAGCAAGGGAGACGGAACAATTATGAACGTGTTTGAATTGCGAGACGCTTTCGCAAATGGTGATAAAGCTTTATTGAATGCCGAAGCAAATCATAATGGTGAAATGGCGGATGAAGATTATTATAAAAAATATATGGCAAAAAATTTATATTGGTTTCGTATAATGCTTTGGAATGATACTTATAGTTGCGTACCAGCGGGATTTGATTTAACTCAGTGGTGGGTTGATCAATTAACTTGGCGTATCAAAAACGGAATGAAAGTAGACAATAAAGAAGCGCTTATAGAAGAAACTAGGCAAATGGAATTTGTAAACCTAAATAAAGCCGATTTTCTAAAACCTTAAAACGTAATATATAGAAGTCACGTAAAAGCCACAGTCCTTCATCAGGCGGTGGCTTTTTGTATTTTTCTTATAATGTATTGAAAGAAAAGTTGAAATATGGTAGAATATAAATATTCTAAGTAAGCGGCAGGGGATAATATGAGAATTTTTTACAACGAAGTCGCATCGAAAAGAAAAGTCAAAATTTTGCAAAAAGCCAAGGGACGGGAAAATAGGTGGCAACAGCAAGCGTTGCCGCTAGGCAACGGTACGCTCGGAATTACGCTTATGGGCGAGCCTTTTGCGGAAGAGATTGTCGTCAATGAAAAGTCGTTGTGGACGGGCGGTCCGTCGCCAAAGAGACCGAATTATTGCGGTGGGAATATTTCCGAAATTGACGGCGAGAAGACGTCGGATATATTCAAAAGCGCAAGAGAGAAGTTGGCGAAAGGCGAAAATGCCGACGGACTTTGCGAGAAGTTGGTGGGCGCGCAAGACGGCTACGGAAGTTATCAATGCGCAGGCATTTTGAAAGTCAACGGCAAAAAAAGAAAGTACAAGGACTATGAATTCGGACTCGACTTGGATAACGCAATTTCCACTTGCAAATGGACGGAAGAGGGCGGAAGAACCCAAAGAAAAGCGTTCGTATCATGTCCCGATAAAGTTGCGATAATAGAGCAAAAGGGCGATTGTCCGAGCGATTTTGAAATCGTATTTGATTCGTATGCGCAAGGCAAGACGGATATAAAAATCAATGACGGCAGACTTATTCTCGGCGGAAACCTCGACGACAATAACCTTGCCTACGCGATGGCGATTGACGTAATTTGCGACGGCGAAGTGAAGCCTATTTGTAACGGTTGGCAAGTCGCAGGCGCAAAAAATCTATTGCTTGTCTTCACGTATTTGACCGATTACGCCGACGAATATCCGCATTATAGGACGGGCGAGAGCCTTGACGAGTTAAAGGCGAAAGCGGTCGATAGAGTAAACGTAGCGGTCGCGAAAGGCGTAAAAGAATTGACGGACAGACATATCGCCGATTGGCAAGCTGTATATAGCAACTTCGAGTTTTCGCTCAGTGCGCAAGAGCCGAATTTGCCGACGGATAAATTGCTTGCAAGATATGCAAAGGCAAGCGTAAACGACAAGAAGTGGTTGGAGAGTTTACTATTCGCTTACGGAAGGTATTTGCTCGTAGCGTCGTCGCGCAAGGACGATTCATTACCATGCAATTTGCAAGGAATATGGAATATCTCAAATTCGCCGATGTGGGCGAGCGACTATCACCTGAATATAAATTTGCAGATGAATTATTGGCTTGCGCCTTTGTGCGGTCTTACAGATTGCGGTATGCCTTTGGTAAGGTATCTTGAAAAATTACGCAAACCTGGAAGAATTACCGCGCATACCTATTGCTCAATTGGCGACGGCGAGAGCGAAAGCGGATATTTGTATCACACCCAAAATACGCCGTTCGGGTGGACTTGCCCCGGGTGGCAATTCCGTTGGGGGTGGTCGTCCGCGGCGGTAGCGTGGATACTTCACAACATTTATGAATTCTATTTATTCAGCAATGACAAGGAATTGCTTAAACAAATCTATCCTATGCTCAAAGAGGCGACTTACACTTACGACGCATTGCTCGACAAGTCGGGCGAAAGGTGGGTTACGTCGCCTTGCTATTCGCCTGAGCACGGGCCGATAACTCATGGAAACGTCTATGAACAGACATTCGTGCAACAGTTGTATATGGACGTAATTGACGCAGCGAAGGCGCTCGGCGTGGACGGCGATAAGATAGAGTATTGGCAAGAGGTTTGCGATAGATTGAAGCCTTGCGAGATAGGCGCAGACGGGCAAATGTTGGAGTGGTATCACGAGACGACTTTGGGTTCGGTCGGGGCGAAAAAACACCGTCACGTATCGCATCTAATGTCGCTTTATCCGTGCGCTTTGATTGACGAGGATAGGAAGGATTTGCTTGATGCGGTAAGAGTATCTCTTGAAGACAGAGGGGATAAGTCGACGGGTTGGGCGACCGCGCTAAGGCTTTGTCTTTGGGCAAGACTTTACGACGGCGAAAGAGCCTACCGTCTTGTCGACAGGCTTATAAGGAGCAATATTTATCAAAACTTGTGGGATACCCATCCGCCTTTCCAAATTGACGGCAACTTCGGTTATACCGCGGGAGTATGCGAACTATTGGTACATTCTCACGCAAATGCGGTAAGGCTTTTACCTACGCTTCCGCCTACTTGGAGCGACGGCTACGTCAAAGGTTTAGGCGTACGCGGCGGATTTACTTTGGATATGAAATGGCAGGATAAAGAGTGGGTTGAACTCAAAGTCAAGTCGGCGTCTGGCGGTAAATTCAAAATGCATTGCGAAGAGAGTATAGTCGTGACGGATAAGGACGGCAGTACCGTCAAAGTCGACAAAGAGAGCGGTATTATTTCTTGGCATTGCGAAAAGGGCAACGAATACACGGTAATCAAGAATTGATAAATCAACTTTTACAATTCTTTAACATTTCATAAACTTTTTATAAATACATACGCGCGATAATAATATCGTAAAAGGAGATATGGCATTGTTGAAAATACTTTTGGCGGAAGACGATAAAGATTTGAATAGATACGCTGGTTTTTGCTTGCGTAACGGCGGTTATGAGGTCGTGTCGTGCGCCGACGGCGAAGAGGCGTTGAAGGCTTTTGAAAGCAATAAATTCGACCTTATACTTACCGATATAATGATGCCGAAAGTGGACGGCTTCGAATTGGCGGAGAGCGTAAGACTGAGCGACAAAAACATTCCGATTATCTTTATGACGGCAAAGGATGATAAGCCTTCGCAGATTATGGGGTATGGCATCGGGATAGACGATTACGTCGTCAAGCCCTTCGATATGGACGTACTGCTTATGAAGATTTCCGTACTCTTGCGCCGAGCAAAAATCAAGACGGACAAGGAATTGACGATTGGCAATTTCAAGATGAATACGGAAGAGAGAACTGCGACGATAGACGGCGAGGAAATAGCTTTGACTGTAAGAGAATTCGATTTGCTTTTCAAACTTTTGTCTTATCCGAAAAAGACTTTTACCCGTTCCGCGCTTATGGAAGAATTTTGGGATTTCGACTCCTCGGCGACGTCGAGAACCGTCGACGTATATATGGCGAAGATAAGAGAAAAGACTTCGTCTTGCGACGGATTTGAAATTCAAACGGTACACGGATTAGGCTATAAGGCGGTACTCAAATGAAAAAGCCTAAGGATAGAAAAGCAAATCAAATATGGAGTTATTTGGTCTTTTTCTTAGTGATTGCGGTCATTATTACCGTGACAATCCCTATCTTTGCGGTGGTAAGTCAAAAGAGCGGCGACGACAAGGCTATGCAAGCGATAGTGATGTTGCTTGTGATAATATTTTTGGCGGGAGTAGGCACGGTATTCGACGCTTTACGCAGAAAGTTAATGATAGAGCAACCTGTGGAAAAGATTTTGGAAGCAACGCAAAAAATTGCGTCGGGCGATTTCTCCGTAAAACTTACCGTTGACAAACCCTATCATAGGCAAAATCAATACGACACGATTATGGAAAACATCAATATTATGACGGCGGAATTATCTCGCAACGAGGTACTCAAAAACGATTTCGTGTCCAACGTGTCGCATGAATTAAAAACGCCACTTACCGTGATTCAAAACTATTGTAGGTTATTGAAAGACGAAAATCTTGACAGCGAAACGCGTCAAAACTACGTAGATACGATAGTGCAAGCGTCAAGGAGACTTTCGTCTTTGGTGACGAATATTCTCAAACTCAATAAGTTGGAAAATCAAGAAACAAAGCCTGAAATGGAAAGCGTAAAACTCAATAGTTTTGTTGAAGAAATTTTACTGCAATACGTCGATTTGATTGACAGCAAAGATATAGTCCTAGACGTCGATTTGGCGGAAGTTACGGCGACAACCTCGACGAGTTGTTTGGAAATAGTGCTTGCCAATCTGCTTTCCAACGCAATCAAGTTTACTCCGAGCGGGGGCAAAATATCCGTATCGCTCAAAAACCAAAACGGCAGAGCAGTATTGAGCGTGGCGGACACGGGTTGCGGAATAGACCCCGAGACTGGCAAACATATCTTTGACAAGTTCTATCAAGGGGATACTTCCCATGCGCAGGAAGGCAACGGACTTGGTCTTGCGCTTGTCAAGAAAGTCATTGATTTGCTCGGCGGAGAAATCAGCGTCAAGAGCGGACTTGGCAAGGGCTCTACTTTTATTCTAACTTTGAGCGGGGACGTAAATGAGAATTAAAGATAGGCTTCTCGAATGGTCGAAAAAATATAAGTTTACCGACAACTTAGTGCGCAACTACGGTATGCGAACGATAGTATTCACTATCGGCTCGTTTGCAATCAGCGTGGCGTACGGCGCGTACAACTTCACACTATCGGCGTTGGAACGCTCAATCTGGTATGGGGTGATTGCGGGATATTACATATTGCTTGCATTCATGAGAGGCGGCGTAGTCTTCTATCACAGAAAGAAGCGGAAGCACGAGAAGATAGGCAAGTTTGATAATGAAGAAGCCAAGCAAATAAAGAAGTATCGAGATTGCGGCGCGCTATTGATTGTGATGACTTTTGCATTGTCGTTGGCGGTCTTACAAATGGTGGCAGACGGTAAAACTTTTTCGCATAGAGGGTATGCGATATACGCTTCCGCTGCGTACACGACATATAAAGTCACGATGTCGATAATACATATTGTAAAAGCCAAAAAGCAAACGGATATGACGGTGCAAGCGATAAGAAATATAAATCTTGCCGACGCTATGGTGTCTTTACTTACTTTGCAGGCAAGCATGTTGCATTCTTTCGGAGACAGCGATAAGTCTGATTTTGCGTCGAAGATGAATACCGTTACAGGCGCGATAGTATGCGCTTTGGTATTTGCGCTGGGCATATTTATGGTAGTGAAGTCTAAGAAATTGCTTGACTGTGTAAGCGAAATACCGCAAGAGAGCAATAACTTAGACAAAGATAGCGAAAAAGAAATCTTATAAAACAAATAAGTATTAGGATAATATATATGGACGACAAAAAGGAATTCAATTACACTTACAGCGCGCCGAGCGCGGAAGAGAAAAAGGAAATAGAATATATCCGCAAGCAGTACGTCGAAAAACAAGACAAGAAAGACGTCGACGGAAAAATGCAGAGATTGAGAAAACTTCATTCCAAAGTCAAGTCGCCTGCAATGGCGGTATCGCTGACTATGGGTATAGTAGGCACGTTGATTTTCGGACTTGGACTTTCAATGGCGTTGGAATGGGGTTTGCTTGTTTTGGGATCTTTGGTCGCAGTCGTCGGACTTGCGCCGATAATATCCGCATATTGGGCGCACAACAAGATTTTGGAGCGTCAAAAGAAGAAGTACGGCGAAGAGATATTACAGTTGTCGCAAGAACTTTTAGACGAAAATTAACAAATTGTACTATTATCATACTCAACACTCAATGATAAAAAAGGAGCAAATTTTATGATAACAATCAATATTTACGTATTTATTGACGGCAGTTGGGTAAAGCAAGCCAATTTTACGCGCCCATTGTCGGGGCGGATAAACTCGACGAAACGCTCGATAGCGCAGTTACGAACTTTACCTTGCAAAAGGTAGCCAACTAACTTCCGCCGTTTACGAAGATAAAGATAGTAGCCAACGACGAGACGAACACAAGGACGCGTTACTTTGTCGTAGCGTCGCCGGAGGGAAGCAAACCGAGAATGGTCTAGAAAATAACATAAAAATGATATTATGTCAAAGAAAAGTGGTAAAAATGTTGAAAAATTTTAACATTTTTGTTGAATTTCTTATTTTTATATGATATTATTATGATACAAAATGAAGTAACAAAACTCGACGAATAAGTAATTTATTCGTCACAAACACCCCTGACGTATGTTGACATAATGGTGTAAAATAACGTGGGAGGTGACTTATGATTACATTAGAGGAGGCAAAGGAAATGGTTGATAAGAATTATGAGTATTTCAATAATAATTTCGAAAAACTTTATAGTGATTATGCAGACAAATTCATAGTTATAAAAGATTGCGAAGTGCTTGGTGCTTATGACACTTTTGATGACGCATACAAAACTACAATTAGAAGCGAGCAAATAGGCACGTTTATAATTCAACATTGTTCAAAGAGTGCAAATACTATCAATTATTTCCACGACAATAACGTAGTTTTTGCATAGGAGATAGTATGGCAGGAGCGGGATTTAGTTTTACGACAAGATATCGAGGTATGTCACGAGTATTGATGAATAAAGTGGCAATTGAATCTATTGGCTTAAATTCTATCAATAAAGAAATGAAATGGGAAGCAATTTGGGATACCGGTGCGACTAGTTCTGTTATTACTAAAAAAGTTATTCAAGAATTAAATCTTAAACCTGTATCCGTTGGTAAAGCCTTAACTCCACAGGGAGAATATTATCCCTATTGTTACTATATAGATTTAACTTTGCCTAATCGTGTGACGGTAAAGAATCTACTAGTAATGGAAGGACAGCCAGCTTGTTGTGATATTCTAATAGGAATGGATGTAATCTCGCAGGGAGATTTTGCGGTTACTAATCATAATGGCAAAACAACATTTTCTTTTAGAATGCCTTCTATGAGCGAAATAGATTTTATCAACTACAATAAGTAATACCTAAATATAATTGCGAAAAACGAAACAAAAAGACAGTCGAGTGGCTGTCTTTTTTCATACAACTAAATATAGGGCAGTCAAACGGCTGTCCTTTTTCATTGGAGGTAATTATGTTATACGACTACTGACGTTCTTCGTCGGACTTGACTTGCGACTGTAATTCCTGCACTTGCTTTTCGAGTTGCTCAATGCGGTACTCGGGAGATTGCTTGTATTCGGCTTCTTTCTGCGCTTGTCGCTCGGCTTGACGTTGGACTAACTTCTCGTGTCCGCCGTGTAGGTAAAAGCGTTCTAAGATAAGGTACACGATATCAAGGACTAGAAGCGCGAGAAAAATATAGGTGGTTGGGTATAAGTGAATTTCATATACGCCCAACTCGTCACTTGTAGATATTCCGTTAATAAGCATTGCAAGAAAAGCAATTACCAAAGACCAAACAAATTGAAACTTCTTGTCCTTAAACAAACGAACAAGATATATAATTGCAAGCAAAAAGCACATAAATACAAGGATAGAACTAGTAACTATTGTGCCAAAAGCACAGGCAATCTCGTTATAAGCATAAGATTCCTTGTCTGATATAGAGGAAAGCGTACTAATTACATTTGGTACATTTCTCCAATATGATGCAATTTGTAATATAAATGGCAATTTATAGGACGCAAATTCAAGATTTTCCTTATCAATAACTTTGGTTACAGTTTGTATAGGGAAACAAAACAACAACAAATAGAGAATGGATAGACCGAGTGTTATCCATTTTTTATTTTTATAAACCTTATAAATAAAATCTTTCATATTAAAAAAATATCACAAAAGGAGGGACTTGTCAATGTATAAGACAAGATTGCCATTAGTTGAACCAACAAAACTTTTAGAGCGTATTACAGTAGACAATTTGTGTTTTATCAATCCATTAGGGCATGATTATATCAAAGAGCGTCAAAAGAAGAAGTACGGCGAAGAGATTTTGAAACTGTCGCAAGAACTTTTAGACGAAAATTAACGCATTAACAAAACCTTTTCAATTTGCTTACCGATTATTATCTTTTTGCAAACATTTATTGATTATAATGCAAGTGTAAAAAGAAACAAACCAAATCGGAGGCAAATTTTTTATGAACAACACACAAACATCAGTAGCAACCAAAATCAGCAATCAATACGTAGAGCAACCCGTCACGACTTTGGATAAACTCAAAGCGCTCGACAAGAAAGTGAAAAGACCAGCAAAAGCGTTCGCGTATACGTTCGGCACAATCGGCGCGCTCGTGCTCGGTACGGGTATGTGTCTTGCAATGAAAGTCATCGGCGACCTTATGGCAGTGGGAATCGTCGTAGGCTGCGCAGGCATTTTGATGGTATCTATCAACTATGCGATATACAAAGCGATTATGAAAAAGAGAAAGGCTAAGTATTCCCAAGAGGTTTTGGAATTGAGCCAAAGCATTATCGCAGAAGAAAATAAATAAATCGAGAGAAAATAAAGGAGACAACGGTTATGAATTTTTTGAAGAAAGCATTTAAGGATATGAAAGAGAGCGCAAAGGCGCAACACGAAGTAGACGTGGCAAATTTCCGCGCGGTAAAAGCCGAAAGCAAAGCGGATTTCCAAGAGAATAGATTGATAGGCAAGAAACGTAAGGAGTTCGAGCAGGCAAAGCGCGATGCGCAGTTGGCAGAGGCGAACGAGAGAATTGCAAAAGCGGAAAAGCGTAGAAACGACGCAATGATAAAGATATACTCCTAAGTAGTATGCCGAACGTAATGCAAGCGTTCGGCATATTATTTTATTTGCAACAAAATCCGAAAAATATGTTGACAAAGACAATATATTGTCTTATAATACTATTGAACAATGTTCAAATTTCAAATTCGGAGTTTGCAGTATGAAGATTACCAAAGAAGCTATCATTGACGAGGCGATAAACATTCTCGAAGAAAAGGGCGACGACCCTCAAAAACTTACGGTCAGAGAACTTGCCGGTAGGCTCAATATCGGAATAGGGTTGATCAACTACCATTTCGGCTCGAAAGAAGTGCTTATCAACTTGTGCGTAAAGAAGATGATTATGGGAATCGTCGACGAATTCCACAAGGTAAGACAGTCGTTGGCGTTTATGAAACCAAAGGAAAAGCTCAATTATTTGTGTCTTATGACCTTTGATTATTTGTATACCAAGCCAAACGTATCGAGAGTAGCGTTGATATACGATTTGGGCAACACGACGAATGACGACACGACGTCCTCGCTCATCGACGCGTATATTCCTATCGTCATGGATTGTAAGCCGGCTTATGACGAGCAAAAGGCGTATTTGATAGCGTCAAGAGTAATATATATTATCGAGCAGTCTTTTTTGCGTACGGAAGTTATTAAGCAGAGAAGCGGAGTTGACCTCAACGATTCTGCGGCAAGAAAGGATTATTTGGAAAACTTGCTCAAGGATATGATAAAATAGACAAATTCAATTTATTAAGACAACAGGGGTGAATGTATGCCATCAATCTACGCACATTATTATTTTGCAAGCAAATGCGCGGACAAATTTCCGGAAGAGTTGAAAAAGATAATCGCCGACAATCGCAAGTTTTACGACTTGGGGGCAAGCGCAGGGGATTTGCTCTTCTATTACAAGCCGTATAAGAAAAATGATATAAGAATTTACGGCACGCAATTGCACCACGAGAATTTTGCCGAGCAAATGGTCAGATTTAAGGAAAGCGCGTTGAGTAGCAGTCATTCCCAAAGGGATATTGCGTATCTTGCAGGTTATTACACGCACTTTATTCTCGACAGCGTTGTGCATCCTTATATTTGCAAGGTAGAGGCGGAGAAAGTGGAAAAGCACCTTGTTATCGAGGTAGATTATGACAGAAAGTTGTTGATAAAGACGGGTGAAAATCCCTATTCCAACAAATTTTTGAGATATCAGGTCAACGACGGCGAAACGCAAGAAATCGTCGCTAAATATTTGAATACCACGCCCGCCGTTATAAAGAAAACTCTTAAAGACAGGAAGAAATTCACAAAGTTGATTTCTACTCAAAAAAAAGTCGTAAGAGGCGGAGTGAATTTTCTCTTGAAACTATCGGGCAAACCCAACGCCTTTGAAATACTCACGCAAAAGACGGAAAACGATAAGTGCGGAGCAGTAAGAGAGAGAATTGACGAACTTATGAAGAGCGCGCTCGTCGACGCGCAAAAGTACGGAGCGGAATTCTATGAATTCCTCAAATCGTCAAGCCCGCTAAGCGAAAGATTTCAATGCGATTTTTATCGCCAAGAAGTATAGTATATGTAAATTTATTTTCAGTTTTATGTAATGGCTGTTTACAGAAATTGCCCTTTATGCTAGACTTGATAATAGGATAAGATAATTTATCTAAGAAGGAGAAAAATATGGAATATAAAGTTTTCGTCGTAGAGGACGACGAGAGTATAAGAGGTCTTTACGAAATCGCTTTTGAGGACAAGTTCGAATGCAAGAGTTTCGTATGCGCGGAGGATATGTTCAAGGTCTTGGACAAGGAACTTTGCGACATAATAATTCTTGACTTGATGTTGCCGGGAATGGACGGCTTGAAAGCGTTATCTCTTCTCAAAGCCGGCGCAAGGACAAAAAATATACCAGTAATAATAGCGAGCGCAAAGGGCGACGAAAACATAAAGGTCAGAGGACTTGACGCAGGCGCGGACGACTATCTTGCGAAGCCTTTCGGTATGTTGGAACTTATCGCGAGAGTAAAAGCCAATTTGAGAAAGACGGGCGCAAAGAAGTCGGATGAGGATATACTCGAATGTTCGGACGTCAAAATCAACAATTCCGAGCACGCGGTTTACGTCAACGGACAAGTCGTATCGCTTACTCTAAAAGAATACAACTTGCTTGCGCTTTTGATGAAAAACGTCGACTGCGTCGTCAAGAGAGATGCGATTTTGTCGGAAGTGTGGGATTACGAGTACGTCGGCGAGACGCGTACGCTTGATATGCATATCAAGTCTTTGCGGAGCAAACTCGCGGAGTTTTCAGACAAACAACTCATAGCCACCGTGCGAGGAGTGGGATACAAATTTTGCAAAAACTGAAAGGATGCGGGCGCAATCGACAGATTGCGTCCTTACTATTTATTTGACTTTTTTGAGCAATGATTATATAATATACGCATATTATGATAAACAAAATATTAAGAAGAGTAATATTGATTATGACCGTGGCGGTGTTCGTAACCGTCGCGTTGACTTTTCTTTTGTTTAATATGTACAATATCGACAATTCCAAAAAGTATCTTATCCAAGAGTCGACGGATAATATCGAGGAGTTGAAACAGGCCGAGAGCGAAGAGGATATAATTCAAAGATTGGTGTATGAAAATTCCAAGGAATCTTACTATAAATTCGTGGTGCTCGGCAGCGATAAGAGCATTATTTTGGGCGGGGAACAGCGAGTTGAAAACGACAATGGAGAGATAGAAATAGTCGAGGGCGAAACTATCGACATGTCCAAAATCAGCAAGCGACAATTTGACAAAGCCGCGCGTAAAGGTGAAGCGTTCTTTATCGCAAATCCGTACAAATCAGGGCCTACTCTCAATTATTTCGTAAAGGTTGAAAATCCCAATTTCACCGACGGATACGTCTTTTATATGTGTTCCGTCGACGCGATTTACAACGGAAGACCTTATTTTATCGTGCTCATTATTTCCGTAGGTATATGGGCGGGCGTAATATTAGCGGCATATATCGCTTTGACTTTTAACGTTAAAATTGCGACTGCGCCTTTTGAGAAGATTGAAAGAATGTTGGTAGACGTCAACAATGGCGAGTATACTCAAAGCCAAATCCCGCAGACGCTGAACTTTCCCGAGTTTAAGGCGGTTTTGACAAAGATAGACGACCTTGCGGTGGAGACTTCCAAAAACTTTATCAACCTTCAATACGAGCAAAAAAAGTCGCAAATACTTTTACAATCGGTCAATCAAGGCATTATCGTTGTGTCCAAGAGCGGAAGAGTAGTGCTTACCAACGCTGTGGCTTTGGAGATATTCGGCAAGACCAACGACAACGTTGTCGGCGTAGATTTGGGATATATCGTCAACAATGAGGAATTGCTATCCACGCTTACTCAGGCTCTCGAAGAGAACAAGTATTACGTGGGCGAAGTGCAGATAGGAGACGAAATATACCGTGTGGAAACCAACTTCAACACGATTGAGGAAAAGGACGTAATTACTGGCGAAGTAATGTTGATAAAATTCACCAACGTTACGGTAGAGGTCAACACGGCGAAGATACGAAGCGAGTTTTTTGCCAACGCGTCGCATGAACTCAAAACGCCGCTTACCGCTATCAGCGGATACGCTGAATTGATGACGATGGACGGCGTGTCCAAATCGCAACTTGACAAGTGCGTCAAGGAAATCAACTCCAACGCGTTGCGTATGCGTTCGCTTATCGACGATATGCTCAAACTGTCAAAACTTGACGCTGACTTGGACAACGAAGAGGTGAGCAAGTTCGATTTGTCGCAAGTATGCCAAGAAGCGGTCGAGGAACTTCAAGGCGTGGCGGATAGCAAGCAAGTGGAAATAACATTGCAAGGCGAATGCGAATTTATCGGCAGAAAGAAGATGATACAAACGCTCGTATCAAATCTTGTCAACAACGCAATCAAGTACAACAAGCAAGGCGGTCACGTTTGGGTGAGCGTGGAGGATAAAGAAAACAGCGTTACGCTCAAAGTCAGAGACGACGGCATAGGCATTCACAAAGACCAACAGAGCAGAATATTCGAGAGGTTTTACAAGGTCGATACCAGCCGTACGTTTATCAACGAAAGTTCGACGGGATTGGGTCTTGCGATAGTAAAGAGAATTGCGCTGATACACGGCGGAAAGATTTCGCTCAACAGCGTACCCGACGAGGGAACGGAATTCAAAGTCGTCTTTCCCAAAAGACTGATCGAGTGTTGATTGATATAGAAATTATTAGTAAAGAGGTAGATATATGAGTTATCCAATGAAACTTTCGCCCGCAACGATGCAGACGGTATGGGGCGGAAAAAGATTGATGGGCAAATGGAACAAGCATACCGACGGCGACAACATCGCCGAGAGTTGGGAGCTTTCCTGTCACGAAAAGGGCGAAAGCGTCGTCATCAACGGCGAGTACGGCAACAGTACTCTTTCGCAAGTAGTCGCGCAGAACCCTGATTTTTTGGGAGAGAAGGGAAAGGCGTTCGACTTTTTTCCGATATTGATTAAACTTATCGACAGCAAGGATAATTTGTCTATTCAAGTGCATCCGAGCGACGAGTACGCGCTTGCCAACGAAGGCGAGTACGGCAAGACGGAAATGTGGTATATCGTCGACTGCGACGAGGGCAGCGGAGTGTATTGCGGATTCAAAGAGCCTATCGGCAAGGACGCGTTGGACAAGGCTTTGAACGACGGTACTATCGTCGATTATCTCAACTTCATTCAAGTCAAGAAAGGCGACTGCCTGTTTATTCCCGCAGGTACGGTACACGCTATTTGCGGCGGACTTCTCATTTGCGAGGTGCAACAAAACTCGTCTATCACGTATAGGCTTTACGACTACAATCGCGTGGATAAGGACGGCAACCCAAGGCAGTTGCATATCGACAAGGCGATAGCGGTCACAGACACTTCAAAGGTCGTCAAAGTCAATGAAAACAGCGAGAGAGTGAGCGACAACGTCGTCAGACTTGCAAATTGCAAATACTTCACCGTAGAGGAATTGAACGTTGATGAAGAGTATTCATTTGAGGTAGACGGCAGTTCTTTCGTGTCGTTGACAGTCATTGACGGTCAAGGCGCGGTAATGGCAAACGGAAGTTGCATTTCGCTCGATCTCGGCGATACGGTATTCATACCTGCAGGAGTGGGCAAAACTGATATTTACGGCAACTTAAAGGCAATAAAAGCATTTTGTTAAGGATATTATGAAAACAAAGATTGTGACTTTGGAAGAGGGGCTTGAAGAAGCCGTCGGTTTGATAAAGGATGGCGACGTCGTCGCTTTTCCTACCGAGACGGTTTACGGATTGGGCGCAAACGCTTTGGATAAAGAGGCGGTAAAAAAGATATTTATTGCAAAGGGAAGACCTATGGACAACCCTTTGATTATCCATATCGCAGACAAAGCCATGATTGACGAATTGACCGTCGACGTGTCATATCAGGCAAGAGCGGTCATCGACGCGTTTATGCCCGGACCTATTACGGTAATTCTAAAAAAAGCAAGTTGCGTACCCGACGAAGTGTCGGCAGGACTTGCGACCGTGGGAATACGTTTTCCAAAGCATACAGTCGCAAGTGAGTTTATCAAAGCGTGCGGGCTTCCGATATGCGCGCCGTCGGCGAATACTTCTACGAAAATCAGTCCGACTTCGGCTATGCACGTCTATGAAGATATGCAGGGCAGAATTCCCCTCATACTTGAAGGCGGCGACTGTCAAGTCGGCATAGAATCGACTATAATAGATATGTCAGGCGATACGCCAACGATATTGCGACCGGGCGCGATTACTCCTCAAATGCTTGCAAGCGTACTTGGAGAGATCAAGACTTTCAGCGGAGAAGTCGTCGTCGCCAAAGCNCCNGGNATGAAGTATAAGCACTACGCGCCGAGTTGTGAAATGGTAGTGGCTTTGAGCGTTGAAAATGCTATCAACGCGTATAATGAGAATAAAGAACTCAATCCCGTAATACTTGCCAAAAGCGATTATATAGCGANGGCNAAGANTTTGCTTGATTGCAATTATATTGATTTGGGCAANGACGACGAAGAAGTNATGCGCAACATTTACGNNTCAATGCACGAGGCGCAAGAGCGATACGGCTATATNATNTGTCANGACTTCGGCGACGAGGNAGTGGCAAAGTCGGTNATGAACAGAATAGAAAAGGCAAGCGGAGGGAAGCGAGTATGAAGATACTTTTTGTGTGTACGGGAAATACCTGTCGTTCCCCTTTGGCGCAGGCAATTTTGCANGAAAAAATCCAANAGGAAAGTCTTGAAATCGAGGTTGACAGCGCAGGTATNGGNTGCGGTATCGGCGAGCCTATGAGCGANAATACGAGCGCGATAATCNAGGAAATGGNNATATCCTTNACGCACACNTCTCAACCCGTGACGGCAAAACTCGTCGATAGTTGCGATATNATNGTTACTATGACNAGATTTCACAAGGCATATCTCGAAGGNCTTGTCGANNANAAGAAACTATTTTGCATAGACGATATTACCNATACNGGGGATATATCCGACCCATACGGCTTGGATATGCAGACCTACAAAGCGGTAGANANTCAACTGCGAGAGGCNATGCCCGCNATTGTCGAAAAACTCAAAGAAGTGGCAAATACCGACGGTAATTGACAGAANGNAAACAATCTAATATATATGTAAATTGTTTATAATAAAAANNNTTNCGGNNTTGCAAANTNTNNAAAATTGTGCTAAAATAATTTATATTATTAAGAGGTGTGTATGAANATAGCGTTAGGATGTGACCACGGCGGAATAGCAATNAAGCCGTCGGTAGTAAAGGTCTTGAAGGCAAACGGAATAGAAATCGAGGACTTCGGTTGTTTCGATACGNCGTCG
The DNA here is from genome assembly GCA_014799645.1 of Clostridiales bacterium. Lineage (GTDB taxonomy): Bacteria > Bacillota > Clostridia > Christensenellales > UBA3700 > RACS-045. The sequence continues at coordinate 36,587 of JAAVHQ010000028.1, forward strand.
GTGGATTATCCNGATTATGCGCTCAAAGTNGCGGAAGCGGTGTCGCAAGGAAAGGCGGATAAAGGCATTATNCTTTGCGGTACGGGTATAGGAATAAGCATTGCCGCCAACAAAGTTAAGGGTATCAGAGCGGCGGTATGTCANGATTTGTTCACNGCGCAAATGTGTTCTCAACACAACGACGCNAATATCTTGGCAATGGGCGGAAGNGTTGTGTCNGAAGAACTTGCAGCNCAAATGACCCAAGTTTGGCTCGATACGCCGTTCGAGGGTGGCAGACATAGCGGAAGAGTGGACAAAATCACTCAAATAGAAAACAAATACTTCAAATAAGAATTCGGAGAGTCGGAAATGATTGAAGAGATGATTGACAGCATACTTGATGCGGAGGACAAGGCAAAGGACATAGTCAAAGAGTCCGTCGGCAAGTCCAACGAGATTGTCAGCGATGCGAAAAAACAAGCCAAATTGATGTACGAAAAAGCAAAAGACGAGCAGTTTGCAAAAGAAAAAGAGGCAACCGAAAGGGGNCTTGCGGACGGCGAGAAAGCTAAGCAAANGCAGTTGGCGGAGACAAAAAATCAAATTGAAGCAATGGATAAAATTTCCGACGATAAGAAAAAGAAAGTATATTCGGAGATAAAGAAAGAGTTGAAGGCGAAATATGGCATTAAGTAGTATGCAAAAGTTGCTTTTGATAGGCAACGTATCCGAGCGTAATACTTTAATCAAAAAACTGCACAAGTTGGGTTGTGTGGAAGTCGCTTCTTTGCCCGAAATCGAGAAGATGTCGACCACCGACATTTATCAAGATATCGACGAGTGCAAAGTNAAGATTGCCAAACTCGAATTTTGTCTGCAAACTCTCAAAGACACGAAAGTNACGGCAAAGAAACTTGCCAAGNACAAAAAGATTGAGTACGTACCCGCAAAGGGCGCGGGAATGTTTGCGACAAAGGGAGTCATGACCTTTGAGACTTTTGAGCAACTTTGCGAAATCGAAACGGACGTTNTCACTCATATCAATACTATTAAAGAATATAAAGANGAGNTTGNCACGTTGAAAGCAAGCAATCANAAAGAAACTTCGCTTATCGCGTCGCTTGCGCCGTATATGCAAATGCCCGCGACTTTTGCAAAGTACAAGGACACGCAATCNGTNAACGTNCTTTTGGGCGAAGTNAAGAATACGAATTTNACGTCTCTTGAAAAGATAAAGGAACTCGGCGGAGAATACGAAGTATTCAATGCGGAAGCAACGAGCGGCTTGGCGATAATTATCGGCAAAGAGAACAGAGAANCGTTGCAAGAAGTTTTGAGCGAAGTCGAATTTGCTCCTTGCTCGATTGAGAGCGACAAGACGGCGAAAGAAATTGCCGAAGAGAGCAAAGCGAGAGTAGAAGAAAACGACAAGAGATATATCGAAATTATTGAAAAGATAATGACTTTCGAGTCTATTATCGACGACGTCAAGAGACTTTACGACTATCTTTCTTTGGAAGTCGCTAAATTAGAGAGCAGAAATTCCACGAAAGTGACGGAGTCGACTTACTATTTAGAGGCTTGGTTGCCCGAGAGCGAGGCTCAAAGAGTAAATGAGGAATTGGAGAAATGTCCTCTCTCGCTTGCGTTTACGATTAGAAATCCGCTTGAAAGCGAACAGCCGCCGACTTTGGCAGTCAACAACGCGGTAGTCGCTCCTTATGAGAGCGTTACGAATATGTATTCCGTACCATTCTATAAGGAAATCGACCCGAATCCGGGCGTGGCGTTCTTCTTTTTCTTGATGTTCGGAATGATGCTTTCCGACGCGGGTTACGGCTTGTTGCTCACGCTCGGCGCAGGAATAGTATTGGCTATTCGCAAACCGCCGAAGGGCGAGTTGAATTTGGTCAAAGTCATCTTTATGGGCGGAATATCCACGCTTATTTGGGGATTTTTGTTCGGTTCATACTTTGGTTTTAGCGCAAAAGATATAGGTATGTGGTATTGGTTCAACCCAATCGAAGACCCTATGCCGTTGCTAGTTGTGTGTCTTGTCGTGGGCTTGATACAAATGTTCGTAGGTATGGCAATCAATATGGTTGCGCTGATAAAAAAAGGCGAATGGATGTGGGGTATTTCATCGGCGTTCAGTTGGTATTTCCTTGCATTGGGTATCGGCGGAATTTACTTGGCAAGCAAAGCGGGCGCATGGTTGAAATATATAGGCATTGTGCTTTTGGTAGTTGGCGTAGTCTTGTTGATGCTTTCGGGTACGTTCGGCAAGAAAGGCGCAAAGAAAGTCAGCGGAGCGTTCTCGTCGCTTTACGGCATCATCAACTTCTTCTCCGATTTGATGAGCTATACGCGTATCTTCGGTCTTGGCTTGGCGACGGGCGTTATCGCAATGGTATTCAATCAAATCGCAGAGATAATGTACGGTATGTTGCCGAAAGTTTTGGGCGTAATCGTTATGATAGTCATATACCTTGTCGGTCATATATTCAACGTGGCTATCAACTCATTGGGCGCGTACGTTCACAATTCGAGATTGCAATTCGTTGAGTACTTCGGCAAATTCTATACGGGCGGGGGCGAGTTGTTCGCGCCGCTTGGCAGTCAGATGAAGTATTATCGAATTGGCAATCCTATTGAGAATGCGAAGAAATAAGCAACCGAGTGCGTATAGCAACGCACCTTTTGCCTGATCTGCGAGACGACACTCAGGGTCACGTACGGGAAGTACGCTCACCATTCGGTCGCTCTAGCTAAGACAAAATCTGCATCACTCTCCGCACTCGCGTGAGACGTTGGAAAATGAATTGTCACCTCAAACTAAGTGGAGAGGTCTCAATATATAATATAAAACAATAAAAAAGATATAAACCACAGGAGGTTAAAATATAATGAACGGAGTTTATATAGCAATGATAGGCGCAGCCTTGGCAGCATTGTTCGCAGGTTGCGGATCAGCAATCGGCGTTGGTATTGCAGGTCAAGCCGCAGCAGGAGTCACAAGTGAAGACCCCAACAAGTTCGGTAAAGTTTTGCTTTTGCAACTTTTGCCTGGTACGCAGGGTATTTACGGTCTTATTATTGCGTTTATCGTATTCTTGAAAGCAGGAGTCTTGGGCGGCACTTTGGGCGACTGGACGACGGGTCAAGGTTGGGGTATGGTAGCGGTATGCGCTCCTATGGCAATCGTAGGTCTCGTATCCGGTATCTATCAAGGCAAGTGCGCATCTGCGGCAATCGCGATGGTAGCGAAAAGACCTGAAGCATCCGGTAAGGGCTTGCTCATGACCGTCATGGTTGAGACTTACGCGCTTCTCGCTCTTTTGATATCGTTCTTGGGCGCTTGGTTCTTAATCAAGTAATAGGATAGGTTTTTGTATGAACAATAAAGATGCAATTATCCAAAAGATAATGGACGATGCCAAAAAAGTTGCCGAAGGCAATATCAAAGAGGCGAACGACACCGCTTCTCAGATATTTGCCAGAGCGCAAAAGGAAATCGACAAACTTGAAGCGGCAAACGAAGGCAAGGCTGACGCTCTCTATGAAGACGCGTTGTCGAGAAGCGCGGTTGTCGCAAATCTCGATTGCAAGAAGTTGATGCTGAACGCCAAGAAAGAGATTGTAAACAAAGTCTTTGACGAGGCTTTGGACGCTTTTGTTGCGGAAAAGAAAGACTATCTGGCGCTTGTCGAGAAAATGATTTCATCCTGTTGCGAAGACGGCGACGAGGTCGTAATATGCGAGCGCGACGGCAAAGTCATTACCAAGAAATTCATAGCCGATATAGCCAAAAAGACTGGCAAGAAATTGACCTTGTCAGGCGAGTTCGGCGACTTCAAAGGCGGAGTATTGTTGATAGGTAAAAACTATGACAAGAACCTCACTTTGGATTTGGAACTTCAATCCGTAAGAGAGAACATAGAAAGCAAAATCGTGGAAATTTTGTTCGGGGGCAATAAATAAACTATGGCAAACAACAGCTTGGTCTATTCGAATGCAAGAGTAAAGGCAATGGAAAATTCCTTCTTGACCAACGAGAAGATTGTGCGTATGGCGTACAGCGACTCGCTCGAAGAGGGCATCAAGATATTGCAAGAAAATTCCTACGGCGGCGGAGTCGTCATCGAAGGAAATGATTACGAATCGCTTTTGCAGGCTGAGGATAAGAGAATAAGCGAATTTATGCTCGACGCTATGCCAAAGGGCGTGGGAATGGAAAGNTTTTTGATTAANAANGATTACCACAACCTCAAAGCGATNGTCAAGGGCAAGTATATGCGTCTTGATTCCNTAGACTTTATGTTGATGCCAAAGGGTATGATTGATATNGCCGAANTGCGCGAAAAGGTGCTTTCCGACGANTATTCCACGCTTTCGCCGACNATGNGCAAGGCGATTGAAGATATNGATNTGGCAAGGGCGAACGGCAACACNTCTCNGAGATTTATCGACGTGACGTTGGACAAAGCGTGCTACAANGAGATAATGGCTNCGCTTGCNAAAGCCAANAANTCTGCNATAAAGACCTATTGGCAGACGAATATCGATTTGTCCAANNTATCGGCTTATATNAGATGCANNAAGATTGACGCGNTTGANATNTTCAAAGAGAGTTTNATNGANGGCGGATTGTTGGAGAANANGTTTCTTTGACGGCGATATAGTCGANAAACTNGCTTANTCCNAGCTANTCGAAGTTNGCCGAGNCGNTNCGCGAGGGCGATATGGTNGCGTTTGAAAGNCAGTGGGACAACGCTCTTATCAATATATTTAAGGAAAAGCGCAACGACATTTTCTCTATCGCNCCNATAGCNGGNTTCTACGTGGCNAAAAAGATAGAGATAAAAATCGTGAGAATGATTTGTATTCTTCTCAAAAACGACGTTGANAAAGAAATAATAAAAGCAAGACTGAGGGAATTGTATGCGTGAGGGCAAGATAGCGGTTATCGGCGATAAAGATTTGATATTGGCTTTCAAGGCNATAAGCATGGAAGTATTTTGCGCTGACACCAAAGAAGAGGGCGAAAANCTCGTGCGTTCGCTNGCAAGAAATTACTCGGTCATATTCATNACTGAAAATTTGGCNGAGCAAATGGACTCTTTGCTCGCAAAGTATAAGACCAAAGCCTATCCGGCGATTATTCCCATACCGTCATCNGGCAAGAGCAACGGCTACGGAATGAGAGGCATCAAAGCCGACGTCGANAGGGCAATCGGCACAGATATTTTGTTTAATAAGGAAGATTGATTATGCAACAAGAAGTAGGAANAGTTATCAAAGTTTCCGGACCGCTTATAGTGGCGGAAGGTATGCGTAACTGCAAAATGTTNGACGTGGTAAGAGTAAGCGATAAGAANCTTATCGGCGAAATTATCGAATTGAGAGACGATANAGCGTCAATTCAGGTCTANGANGAGACGAGCGGTTTGGGTACNGGCGANAAGGTCGTATCTACNGGCGCGCCTTTGAGCGTAGAACTCGGACCGGGCATCATCGAAGGTATCTANGANGGTATTCAAAGACCGTTGACGAAACTTGTCGAGGCNACNGGCGATAGAATTGGCAGAGGCGTNGAAATGCCTGCGCTCGACCATAAAAAACTTTGGGACTTTTCAACCTAAAAAGAAAGTNGGCGACNNNGTTGTCNGCGGAGATNTTTTGGGCGTAGTTCANGAGACGAAAATCGTCGAGCATAGAATTATGGTNCCTGTNNNCGTCGAGGGNAAAATCAAGTCTATCAAGGGCGGCGAGCATACNATNGACGACGTGATTTGCGTAATCACTACNAAAAAAGGCGACGTCAAAGTCACNATGTGCCAAAAGTGGGCNGTCAGAAANGGACGTCCTTTCAAGAGCAAGATGTATCCTNNCGAGCCNCTTGTCACAGGNCAAAGATCTATCGACACGTTTTTCCCTGTCGCAAAGGGCGGCGCGGCTTGTATCCCNGGACCGTTNGGAAGCGGAAAAACNGTCGTTCAGCACCAACTTGCAAAGTGGTCTGACGCNGANATNATAGTATACGTAGGTTGCGGAGAGCGCGGAAACGANATGACNGACGTTCTCAACGAGTTCCCNGAACTTATCGACCCNAAGACNGGCGANCCTCTTATGAAGAGAACNGTNCTTATNGCNAANACTTCNGATATGCCTGTTGCCGCTCGTGAAGCGTCAATGTANACNGGTATCACGATAGCNGAGTATTTCAGAGATATGGGCTACAACGTNGCTATTATGGCTGACTCGTCNTCNCGTTGGGCGGAAGCGTTGAGAGAAATGTCCAGCCGTCTTGAAGAAATGCCNGGCGATGAGGGNTATCCCGCATACCTTGCGTCAAGACTNGCAAGTTATTACGAAAGATCGGGTATAGTCAANACNTTGGGCAGTGAAGAGCGCGTNGGTTCTGTTACCGCAATCAGCGCGGTATCGCCTCCGGGCGGCGACTTGTCCGAGCCTGTCACTCAGTCAACGCTTAGAATTGTCAAAGTATTCTGGGGATTGAGTTCCTCNCTTGCATANAGACGTCACTTCCCNTCNATCGACTGGTTGCAAAGTTATTCGCTNTACGTNGANAGACTTGGCGATTGGTACGGCAACAATTCCGATAGAAAATGGAACGACAACCGTCAACAGGCTATGACGATTTTACAAGAAGAAGCCGATTTGGACGAAATTGTAAGACTTGTCGGCGTGGACGCGTTGAGTTATGAAGACAGATTGAAAATGGAGACGGCAAAGTCGATAAGAGAAGACTACTTGCAGCAAGACGCTTTCGACGACGTCGACACCTATGCAAGTTTGACAAAGCAATTCAAAATGCTCGATTTGATTTTGGAGTGCTACAAATATAGCAAAGAAGCGCTTGTCAAGGGCGCGGACTTTGACGATATTATCGCTATCGAGGCAAGAGAGGCAATCGGCAGAATGAAATATATTCCCGAGAATGAAATATCCAAATTTGATGAAATACGCAAAGCGATGATCGAGCAACTCGACAAACTTGCCTTTGTAGACTAAGGAGAGAGCGAATATGTTGAAAGAATATAAATCTATTAGAGAAATAGTCGGACCGCTTATGTTGGTTGACGGCGTAAAGGGCGTCGCTTATGACGAGCTTGTCGAGATAAGCGGAGCGGACGGCTCTATCCGTAGAGGAAAGGTACTCGAAGTAAATGGGGACAAAGCGTTGGTACAGCTTTTCGAAGGCGCGCAAGGCATACAGATGTCTACGTCAAAAGCGAGATTTTTGGGTAGAAGTTTGGAACTTGCAGTGTCCGAAGATATGTTGGGTCGAATTTTCGACGGTATGGGCAACCCCAAAGACGGTGGCGCACCGATTATTCCTGAAATGAAACTTGACATCAACGGCAAGCCTATCAACCCTGCGGCTAGAAACTTCCCCGACGAATTTATTCAGACGGGTATATCTGCAATCGACGGCTTGAATACGTTGGTTAGAGGACAAAAATTGCCGGTATTCTCAATGTCGGGTCTTCCGCATGCGGAACTTGCCGCTCAAATCGCAAGACAAGCGAAGGTACTCGGCAGCGACAGCAAATTCGCAGTAGTATTCGCCGCTATGGGTATTACCTATGAAGAAGCGGAATTCTTTATGCAAGATTTCAGAAAGACGGGCGCAATAGAAAGAGCGGTAATGTTTATCAACCTTGCCAACGACCCAGCAGTCGAGAGAATTGCGACCCCGAAAATGGCTCTTACCGCAGCCGAATATTTGGCGTTTGAAAAGGGGATGCACGTCCTCGTTATCATGACGGATATCACCAACTATTGCGAAGCGCTTCGTGAAGTATCCTCGGCAAGAAAGGAAGTCCCCGGTAGAAGAGGATATCCGGGATATTTGTATACCGACCTTGCTACTATGTATGAAAGAGCGGGTAGAATCCTCGGTAAAGAAGGCAGTATTACGCAAATTCCAATACTGACTATGCCAGAAGATGATAAGACCCATCCAATCCCTGACTTGACGGGATATATAACCGAAGGACAAATCATATTCAGTAAGGAACTCAACAAAAAGGGTATGATGCCGCCAATCGACGTCTTGCCGTCGCTTAGCCGTCTTAAACAAAAAGGTATTGGAGAGGGAAAGACGAGAGACGACCACTCGGGCAATATGAACCAACTTTTCTCGGCGTACGCAAGAGGTAAGGAGTGTAAGGAACTTTCCGCAATCCTCGGCGACGCGGCTTTGACTCCGCTCGACAGGCAGTACGCATACTTTGCTGAAGAGTTTGAAAAGAGATACATCAACCAAGGCTTCTATACCAACAGAAGTATCGAAGAGACCTTGCAAATCGGTTGGGAACTCTTGGCTTTGCTTCCGCGCTCGGAAATGAAGCGTATCAAAGATAAGCATTTGGAGAAGTATTACGACCCAATCAAAGCAAAACTCGAAGCGGAAAAAGCAGATAAAATAGATAAAAAATAATCAGATGGAGTCCGACCAAAATCGAGCGAAGACGAGATTTTGCGACTGGTCGGGGGTATATTATGGCGCGTTTACAAGTAAATCCTACTCGTATGGAACTCAAAAGGCTCAAAGCCAGATTGAAGACCGCAGAGAGAGGACACAAATTACTCAAAGATAAATCTGACGAAATGATACGTAGATTTATGGAGTATGCCAAAGAGAATAAAAGACTTAGAGAGCAAGTGGAAAAGGAACTTTCCACAGCCCTCACGACTTTTATTGTCGCAAAAGCGGTAAGCGACGACGCCGTAGTGCAAGAGGCGGTAGCAATGCCGTCCAAGACGCTTAAACTTGAAATGGACTCGCAAAACGTAATGAGCGTAGTCGTGCCGGTAATAAAAGTTCAGCAGAGTAGTTCCGAGGACAAATATCCGTATTCTTTCTCGTCCGTCACGGCGGAACTTGATTCGTCAATCGAAGTCATGGGTGGAATGTTGGAGCGTATGGTAAAACTTGCCGAGATTGAAAAGACCTGCAATATGCTTGCAATCGAGATAGAGAAGAATAGACGCCGTGTCAACGCGCTTGAATACGTAATGATACCGCAACTTCAAGAGACTATCAAATTTATCACTATGAAACTTGACGAGAACGAGCGAAGCAATATCGTCCGTCTTGTCAAAGTCAAATCCTTGATTAAGAAGGAGAGCGTGTGATGTCAAAGACACTCAAAGATTTGTGCTTTTTGGCAGGAGTATTGTTGCCTCCGCTCGCTCTCGCATTATTTTTTGTCACCAAAAATCTTGAATATAAAAAATCTTTCAAAATGGGCGCTATCTACGGCGTCGTTGTTTGGGTAATGGTAGCAGTGTTGTTATCAATGAAAATGTGTTCGCCAATCGCCGATTAGTCGAAAAACTTCTAATTTTACCTAAATTTTACATTATTTCCAAATAAAGTATACTTTTACTGACCGCGATTAGATGCCCAATTTTGGGCATTTTTTCACGATAATTATACCATTTTTGACATATTTTTGGCAATATCTTTGGGTCAGTAAATGTATACTTTTCCTGACTAGCCCAAAAATCGACTAAAATCGAGGTAAAAATGAATATAAAAACGAGGAAATTAAAGGGGTATATTGCGCTGACATTGTTGATTGTTGTGTGTATGCTTATGGCAAGCGCAATGACCTTCTTTGCGCCTAAAAAGAAAGCAGAGGCAATCACGGCAGGTAACGAAAACTCATTGGGAGAAATGTTATTGTTGCAAGGAGATGAGAACGATACAACAGGCACAGGCAACGTATTTGACGGAGAGGTATTTTGGAAACTCGTTGAAATGGTAACCGGTAGTACAAGTTACAATAAGAATAATATAGACACGCTGTCAGATACAAAAACTAGCGCGGATTTTAGAAGTAAGAACGACGGTAAGGACGTAGTAGTTACGATAGACGGCAAGCAATGGATAGCGACGTATTTGTCTACGGCAG
>JAAVHQ010000029.1 GCA_014799645.1 Clostridiales bacterium
AAAAACTAATAGTATAATAAAGCAAATCCCCACTTCGCGCCCAAACATTTCTATTCTATCCGAACTTTCAGCAAATTGTTAGTTCCAATAGAATTACCCAAGTCCAAAGGCGGTTAGAGTGTTTGCGATTTATGTGCCTCTATAGTTTTGGGTTTAGTATATTTTCGTTTACTATCTTACTTTCGCTACAAAATATTCGTGCACTAAATGCAAATACTCTAACCGCCAAGACCCTCAAACTAATTATATTCCTTGTCACATAATGTAATAGAACAATTCGCTTGGTGACATAAAGCAGAAACTTACGAGTGAAAGCAACACGACGACAGCGACTTGATGCAGCGCGTATACCCAAATTGCGATTTTGCCCCAAAAGGAAAAGGGTTTATGCCAATCGTATTTGCCTAGCCACGGCAAGAGCGATTTTTTCTTGGGATAGAGGAAAACCGCGAGTGACGAGCCTATCAGCATATATCCCGTCGTGGGGAAGATAGGATAGTAGTCGGCGGAAGAGAAGTTTCTCGGGTCGCCGAGCATAAATTCTCCGAGGAAGTAAAAATTATTATTGTCTGTAAAAGCCTGCTTATTCGCGACGTAGGTGGTCATAAAGCCTTTATCAATCATAATTATCATTACGCCTAGGAAAAGGCATATTCCTGAGGTGAAGAATTTATTGTGCATACAAATAGTGTCGATAAACCACCAAAAGATTATCGAGAATGCAAACATGTGCAGTATGCCGAATTTTATCGTGTCGTTCATCAAATACGTGACGAGAGTGATAATCATTGCGATTATCGCGGCTTGCACGCCACGCTTGAGATTGTTGCGCGAAAAAGAGCAGGAAATACCGCAAAGCACAGCGAATATCCACACCACGATATGTTGAGTGGTAAGTCGCAAGGCGGAGTCTTTATAATAATCCGCCGCAAGCTCTACGAGGTGGGAAAGAGTATCGTTGCCCACACTGCGCCACGCGTCGCAGAAAAGAAAACCGATGTCGTACATCGTGTGGTCGAAAATCATCAAAAGCACGCATACTCCGCGCAAAAAATCCAACTCCCAAATTCTATTGGAAGACTTGGATTTTCTGTTTGCGAGCAATGCGCTTGTCATAAATTAGTCGATTTTATCCACGCCCATATATTTTCTGAGCGCTTCGGGAATGATAATGCTACCGTCGGCTTGTTGGAAGTTCTCCAAAATCGCAGCCGTAGTTCTGCCTACTGCAAGACCGCTACCGTTGAGCGTATGCACCAACTTGACCTTGCCGTCTTTATCTCTGTATCTGATGCTTGCGCGTCTGGCTTGGAAGTCCTCATAGTCCGAGCAAGACGAAATCTCCACGTATCTATTATAAGAAGGCATCCACACTTCGATGTCGTATGTCTTTGCCGAGCCAAAGCCCAAATCGCCCGTGCATAGGCAAACCACTCTATAAGGAATACCGAGAAGTTGAAGGATTTTTTCCGCGCTGTTCGTCAAATGTTCGAGTTCCGCATAACTTGTTTCCGGAGTAGTGAACTTGACGAGTTCAACTTTGTTGAATTGGTGTTGACGGATAAGACCTCTCGTATCTCTTCCCGCGCTACCCGCTTCGCCTCTGAAACATGCGGTGTACGCGCAGTAGTAGATAGGAAGATTTTCGTAAGGTATGATTTCCTCTCTATGCAAGTTGGTCACAGGCACTTCCGCGGTCGGGACGAGATAGAAGTCTTGACCTTCGTTGTTGACGTAGTACATATCTTCGGCGAATTTGGGGAGTTGTCCCGTGCCTATCATAGCGTTTTTATTTACCATATAAGGGGGGAAAACTTCCGTATAGCCCGCGCTCGTGTGAGTGTCGAGCATAAAGTTGTAAATAGCGCGCTCCAATCTTGCGCCCAAACCCTTGTATACCGTAAATCTTGCGCCCGAAATCTTGCTTGCTCTCGGCCAATCGCAAAGGTCTTTTTCTTCGGCGATATCCCAGTGCGCTTTCGGCTCGAAATCGAACTTGGTCGGTTCGCCCCATCTTCTTACTTCGACGTTGTCGTCGCTGTCGCTACCGATAGGAACTTCCTTGTTGGGCAAGTTGGGGATAGTGAGCATAATTTCGCTTATTTTCGCCTCAACCTCGTTAAGTCTTGCGTCAAGCGCCTTGATTTCCTCGCCAAGCGCTTTCATCTCGGCAATCTTCGCGCCCTTCTCGTCGCCTTTGAGCGAGGGAATAAGTTTGGAAACCGCGTTCTTGGTCGCCTTTCTCTGTTCGGTGTCTTGAATGAGGTTCTTTCTCTCCTCGGCAAGTTCGCCAAGTCCCTCTAAGTCGAACTTACCGCTTCTGTTGGCAAGTCTTTGCTTTACTTCTTCAATGTTTTCACATACAAATTTCAAATCTAACATATATTTACTCCGTTTCCCGATGGGGAAGTTGATTGTTTATTTGCAGACGATATTGACAAGGCGTTTCGGTATTACGATAACCTTGACGATATTGAGTCCTTGCGTTGCGCTCTTGATAAGTTCGTTGTCAAGGGCGATACTTTCGATAGTCTTGTTGTCGGCGTCGTTGGGAACGACGATTTTTGCTTTCATACGGCTGTTGACTTGCACGGCGAGTTCATACTCGTCTTTTATCAAAGCCTTTTCGTCGCAGACGGGGTAGGACGTGTCGAATACCGAATACTTTCCGCCCATCTTTTCATTGAGTTCCTCGGCGATATGAGGTACGAACGGCGCAAGCAAAAGCACGAGGTCTTTTATGCAGTCTTTGAAGAATTTGACGTTCTTCTCGCTATTTGCGTTGTCGTATTTGTAAAGGTCGTTGACGTATTCCATAATACGCGCCACGGCGGTATTGAACGAGAACGCTTTCATATCTTCAGACACTCTCTTTATCGTGTAGTTTCTCGTATAGTTGAGAGCCTTTTCCTCGGCGTTCATCTTGTCGCTTCCACCGCTCAAAGACATCGACTTGTCGACGATTCTTTCCACTCTTTCCAAGAACTTGGTAATGGATTCCATACCCGTTGCGCTCCACGGACCGCCCTCGATATAACTAAAACCGAACATGAGGTAAAGTCTGAACGCGTCCGAACCGAACTTGCTGACGTAGTCGTCGGGGGATATGATATTGCCGCGACTCTTTGACATCTTGAATCCGTCGGGGCCGAGTATTGTGCCTTGGTGTACGAGCGACTTGAAAGGCTCGTCAAATTTGAGATAGCCCATATCTCTGAGCGCTTTGGTGAAGAAACGCGCGTAGAGCAAGTGCATGCAAGCGTGTTCCGCTCCGCCGACGTACTTATCGACAGGCAACATCTTGTTGATAATCTCGGGGTCGAAAGCCATCTTGTCGTTGTGCGCGTCGGGGTATCTGAGATAATACCAACTCGAACATACGAAGGTGTCCATCGTGTCGGGGTCTCTTCTTGCCTTGCCGCCGCACTTGGGGCAGGTCGTATTCATAAACTCTTCGCAACTTGCGAGCGGAGATTTGCCGTTGGGCTTGAATTCCACGTTGTAGGGAAGACTTACCGGCAAGTCCTTTTCGGGTACGGGTACTTCGCCGCACTTGTCGCAGTACACGATTGGTATCGGCGCGCCCCAATATCTTTGACGGGATATTAGCCAGTCGCGAAGTCTGTAATTGGTCTTCAACTGTCCTTGATTGCTCTCTTCAAGCCACTTGACGATTGCGACCTTACCGTCTTGCGATGTCATACCGTCGAATTTAGTATTCGTATTGCAAATTATTCCGTAATCGCAGAAAGGCAAGTCATCATTTTTGCCGTCGGCAGACTTGACGACTCTCTTGATTTGGAGATTGAATTTCTTGGCGAAGTCGTAGTCTCTTTCGTCGTGCGCCGCAACGCCCATTACCGCGCCCGTACCGTAAGAGTAGAGCACGTAGTCGCCTATCCAAATCGGCACTCTATCGCCGTTGACGGGGTTGATACAGTACGCGCCTGTGAAGACGCCCGTCTTTTCTCTCGTCGTGGAAAGTCTTTCGATTTCCGTCGCCTTTGAACATTCGAGTTTATAGTCCTCGACGGCTTGCCTTTGCTCTTTTGTGGTAATCTTGTCGACGAGCGGATGCTCGGGAGCGAGTATGACGTAAGATACGCCGAATACCGTGTCCGCGCGAGTGGTGAATACTTTGAACTTATCTCCGCTTTCGCAGGCGAATTCTATCTCTCCGCCCGAAGATTTTCCAATCCAGTTTCTTTGCATAGCCTTTGTCTTTTCAGGCCAATCTATCGTGTCAAGACCTTGGAGAAGTTCCTCGGCGTATTGCGTGATTTTGAAGAACCACTGCGTGAGATTTTTTCTTAGCACGGTTGTCTTACATCTCTCGCACGCGCCGTCCACGACTTGCTCGTTGGCGAGCACGGTATTACAGGACGGACACCAGTTGACGGGAGCTTCTTTTCTGTAAGCAAGTCCGTTCTTGTAGAGTTGCAAGAATATCCACTGCGTCCATTTGTAGTAGTCGGGCATACAAGTCTTGATTTCGTAGTCCCAGTCGAACGACGCGCCCATCGCTTTCAACTGTCCTTCCATAGTAGCGATGTTTTTAAGCGTGCTGTCTTCAGGGTGAATACCTGATTTTATCGCATAGTTTTCGGCAGGAAGACCGAAAGCGTCAAAGCCCATAGGCTGGAAAACTTCCTTGCCGTTCATTCTCATAAAGCGAGCGTAACTGTCCGTCGGTCCGTAGTTGTACCAGTGACCTGCGTGCAATTTTGCGCCGGAAGGATAAGAAAACATCTCGAGGACGTAATACTTGTCTTTGATTTTGGACTTGTCAAAAGAGTAGAGTTTCGTATCCGCCCACTTCTTTTGCCACTTCTTTTCAATATTGATAAAATCCATAATTTGCTCCGCGACTAGTAGTAATGTAGTTACTAGATAATTATAATTAAAGTATTACATATATAATATTACTCGTTGGAAGTCTTGTCAAGCAAAAACGTATTTTTGCCTGACACGTACAATCCAATCAAGCGAACGCGTCGCTTTCCGCGTTCGTATTTATAAAAATTATCGAATTTTGGAAGATTATTTCAAAATATGTCAAAAAATTCCAATAAAAGTATACATTTCCTGACCGAAGAATTTCGGCACCGAGATGTCAAAATTCGCGACAATTAGACATGTATATCATAACATATCATAATTTTTTATTCAAGTGGTTTTAGTCAGGAAATGTATACTTTTCCTGACTAGGCAAAAAAACGGATAAAAAACGAGGTAAAAATGGATATACGAAAAAGAAAATTAAAGGGGTATATTGCGCTGTCAATATTGTTGATATTGTGCTTGATTATGGCAAGCGCAATGACCTTCTTTGCGATAGACAATACCGCAAATGCTTTTAAAGATAACGACTATACGGCGTTGACAGCGAATGATAACAAGACGACCGAGATGTTGCTCGATGGCTATGAGAAAGACACTACCGGCAGAGGCAAGGTATTCAACGGCGAGATATTTTGGAAACTCATTGAAAAGGTAAGCGGGGGAACGGTTAAAAATAAAACGCAGTTTGAAAATTGGAGTATACCGGAA
Organism: Clostridiales bacterium; assembly: GCA_014799645.1. GTDB lineage: Bacteria > Bacillota > Clostridia > Christensenellales > UBA3700 > RACS-045. Next base: position 5,551 of record JAAVHQ010000029.1, read on the forward strand.
GGACAAGAAAAGACTTCGGCAGATTTCCGTACTTACAACGGCGCTGACGTAGTAGTAATAATAGACGGAATACCGTGGACGGCGACGTATCTATCGCAAAACGAGGATGGCGACCCAATATTGACTTTGTGGCAAGCGGACGCAATGTCAATCAATTATTACGACGTAAGTACCAACAGTATGGATACTAAAGTAGATGGAGCATGGAATCTCACCAATGTTATAAACAGCGTGAATAAATATCCATCCAACTCATACGGCACAAGCTCAATGGCGACGGCGGTCTTAAACAACGGCGGAGCGTTTGCGAGAAGCAATACTGACGCTTCGGAAATCATTCAGCAACAAGAAAGTAGCACGTACGCGAAATTCACAATGCCCGGCGCAACAGGTAGTTTGACTTCGTTTATAGACGTGCCGAACAACGTACCTTATCAAAAGAATAATACCAAAGAGAGCGCGAAGACGCAATCATATCACTCGCTATATAAATATGACGCAAACAATGACTGCTTAGGCGCGCCGATATCAGGCAATATGTACAGCGCTACTTACACATATTATGGTAATGCTAAAGTAAATCAATCTGGTTATTTAGCGTGGGGAGACGATAGGTTATGGTTGCCGAGTTTGGCGGAAGTAGGATATAGCGATACACAAACTAATCCTGACAGCGGAAAAATTGCCAACGGCTTGTGGCAAACGTCTATCAATCAAAGAAATTTATCAAAAATCGGATTAAACTTTGCGTTTTATCTACGTTCAGCTACATTTCGCCATTACCATGCTGCATTATTAATTGATCCAATTATAGAAGAGATATATAACTATAATGTCGATTATGAGTACGCGGTTCGACCCGCGTTTCATCTTAACCTAAACGAGGCTGCGAAAAGAGCGGGCTCTTTGGGACTAGATACGCCGCAAGACGTAACAAATACATACATCGGAAGAGAGCAGAGGCTAGATGATATAACGGACACGGACAAGACAAAGTGGTTTGACTCTGCCAAGATGAGATTAGATAGTCTTGACGGCGAAATTAAAGACGTCGGCACTTATCGAGTAAAAGCGACTATCACTTCTACCGATGAAGAAGACGTATTCAAAGGCGACCCGGACCCGAGCAAAGGTAACGGCGACGAAAGCGATAAAGTACGCTATTTCAATTTTACAATTACAAAGAAGAGAATAGGCGTAACCGTCGCTTTGGACACAAGCGAGTTGCCCGTCGTATCGCTTGCAAATTCGAGCGACGTATATACGGGCGATACGGTGGCAAACGGGCGAGCGCCAAATTTAGGCTTTTTGTATTCGGGCGGAAAATTAAGCGAGCCGACGACTGAATTGCCGACGGCAGTCGATACTTATACGGCTACCGCGACAATACTCAATGCAAATACGTGCAAGAACTATGAAATCATAGCGTCTTCGTCCAACTCCATTACTTTTTCAGTAAAAAAGGCGAACGTGACGTCGCCCGCAATATCGGGACAGTATAGCAAAGGATATGCAGGCGATTTTATTGAGTTCACGCTGACGGGCGGGAATAATTCGGCTATTAGTTTTGAATTGCCCGAAGGTATGTCGTGGAAAGACAACGACCGCAATACCAATACGTTGATAGCCAAGAACGCCAAAAAGTATACGGTAATTGCAACTCTTGCGGACAACGGCGTATCGACGCAGTGGGCGGACGGAAGTACAGACCCTGTTCCGCTTGAATATGAGATAACCAAGAAACCGCTGTCAATCACGATAACGAGTTCGGCAGGTTGGGAGTGGAACGTAGGAGAAACTCCGACAATTACTATCGACGAAGATTCTTTCGCCGATGACAGTACTGATTTGTATATCTATTATATAGACAGTAAAAATCCGTCTGTAAAGCACGACGGCATCAACAACAATAAAGTAATCAACGGCAATACGAGAACTATAACGATGCCGGGCGACATACCGCAAGGCAGTTACACTATAGGCGTAGAGTTGTACGGTAGCAACAACGACAACGACAACTATTCGTTGGACGTACCCAAGACTGCGATGTTTACTATCAAGGGTAGCGCGGTCACGATAGACGCGTCCAAGATAGTGTGGCTGTACAATACTACCGTCATTGACGATACGAACAACGTCAAGTTGGTTTACACCGGCAATGCATACCAGTTCAGCGTAGACGCAAGCGTATTGAGGGAGAACGGCGCAAAGGTTGATATAACGAAGGGCGTAAACGGATATAGCGGAGACGTCAACGTGACCAATGCAAAGAGTACGTATTCGGTCACCGTATACGTCACCAATTACGACAATACTTACGAATCCCATAATTCGCAGTATACTTTGAATTATTCAATAGACAAGGCGAAGTATGATTTGTCGGGATTGAGTTGGCCGACGTCCAATACGACGGAGTACAACCGCTACGCGCAGTCTATGGAACTTATAGGCAGTATGGCGCAAGGCTTGACGGTGACGTATAGCGGCAACGGCAAGGTAAACGTAGGCGGATATAAGACGACGGCGACGTTCAGAGTGAGCGATACGGACAACTATTACGTGCCGACAAACGGCGCGCCCGACACTTATGACGGAGACTTTGAATTTACCTTTGATTGGAGTATTACTCAAGCGACGTTGGACGCAAGCGGAAAGTGGAAGGACGACAACGGCAACAGCGACGTATATACTTTGCCTACGCTAAGGAGTATAGGCGATTTGGACTTGGATTCGATGGTCAACTATACGTATTATGACGAAGAGGGCAATATAGTGACGTCGTTGCCAACGCAGACGACTACCGAGATGCAGTTCAGAGTAGTGGCTACGCTCAAAGACAACTACGCTGTCAATTATAAGTTCAAAGAGGGTACGAATGAATATACCTTCTATATAGGCAAGGACAAGTATCCCGTAACGTTGATATTGAAGTGGGAGGGAATGAATATAGACGACGCGCATTTGCCATATACGGGCAATGCGATTACGCCGACGATAGATATTACTCAAGGCAACGTGACGGCAAGCAACGTCCAAATCATCTATTACAAAGATTCGTCGTCGACTCCGCTTGAGGGGAATCCGACTGTAGTCGGACGTTATAGAGTCGCGGTATCGCTTGATTACGAAAGCAGCGATTTGTATTATTTGACGAGCGACAGTTTGGAATTTGAATTTGAGATAATCAAAGCGGACTTTGATATCAGTTCGCTCGTATGGACGTATACGCATACCGATAAGGACGGCAACGTCGTGAACGCTACTTATGACGCCGCGCAAGGCAAATGGCTTGACGCGGAAGGTCACGAGATATCGCCAATGACCTACGATACAACGGCGCATACTTTGACGCTTGAGGGCAAGGACGATATAAACGGACTTACCGTTGCCCTTAGCGGAAACGAGCAAACCGATGCGGGTAGTCATAACGCGCAATTGACGTTTACTTACGATACGGAAAATTATAATGCGCCTAATTTTGATACGTCGCTTTCGTGGAGCATAGCGAAAGCAAGGATTGACGCGTCGAATATAGTATGGGGATATACGGTAGGCGTAAGCCAAGAAGAGATAGCGTATACCGAGAATCTACCGTACGCGAGAATAGAGGGCGGAGAAGTTAAGTACACCGTCAAACTTATCAACGTACCAGAAGAATTGAAAGCGTTTATCAAGTACACGGGTACGGTCGACGGAACGACGGAAGTGGGCAGTTATTCCACTACTTATCGCATTGACAACTTCGACGTCAACAATTATGAAAGTTTGGTAATGCCAAGCGGTTTGCTCAATACGCTTTATTGGGAAGTCGAGCCGAAGAAGTTGGACAAACCTGTCTTTGACAACAGTTGGAGCGCATTCGACGGCAACGTCCACGACTTCGTCGAGATGTTCGGAATTACCGACGGAGATTGGAAACAGTATATTAGGATAACCATTTCCAAAGACGGCGAATCCTACCCGGGAGTTAGCGGAGTTGATTACGACCATTTGACGGACAAAGAGTATAAGGCAATCAAGGCGGGAGATTACGTAATAAGTTTTGACCTTATAGAGCCGACTTCCAATTCGGGAAAGGAAAACGTAAAGTGGCTTGAGTGGCCCGACTACGAATACACGATACAAATCAAGAAATACGAGATAGAAGTCAATGAGTGGCAAGGAAGCAATACCAACGCCGAAGTCGAACTCGAGAATTGGGTAAAACCTTTCGTAGAGTACAAGTATAAAGACAGCGAAGGCAAGGAAGTCACTATCGGGACTATGCAACCCGGCGTTGCGTACTTAAAAGAGTTGTGCGCTAAGGCGGGATACGTAGACGACATATTGATATACGGCAAGAATACTATTTCGGTAGTGCGACCGGGTTCGGGACCGATTAAGTTGTCCAAGCCTACGTTTGACGAAGAAAAGACAGTGACTTACGACGGCAACGCGCACACGGTCGAAGAGTTCTTGAAAAAGCCTGCGGACAAGGGCGTGGTATTTAGCGTAAGCGAAATGATAAACGCAGGCGAGTATATCGTGTCTATCAGCCTTGACGGGGACACTTACGTTTGGGAAGACGGAAGTAATGATAGTTATACCTATACCGTCAAGATAGCAAAGGCGACTGTTTCGCAAAATACGTTGGTATGGAATACCGACGCCAACGGCTTGCCTACGCTTACGGTCAGAGGACACAGCGACATAGAGTTTACGTACGCATATTATGACGCCGACGGATTTGAACTCACTTTGGCGGAAATAAAAGACGGAATGGAGTACGCAAAGGTAGTCGCGAAAATTGTGGGCGGCAATTACGATATTATAGACGTAAACAAAGACGTAGTAGAAGAAATTACTTTTGACCCGACATTGCAAGGTGGCGAAGAACCTAATGAAGACGACGGCAAGAAGGAAGGATTGGTAGACTTCGGCAAGGTCGGCGAAGTGCTCAAAGAATTCTGGCAAGTCATCGTCAGCGTCGTAAGCGTAGTATTTATTATCATATTCGTGGCAAAAGGCATAGGCTACGCTAATCAGAAAAAGCAAGCCAAGAAGACTGCCAAGGACAAGTATTCTACTCAGTATTACGCAGGAGCAACGGGATTGTTCGGCTTGGCAATGACGAGTTGGACTGTTATTGCTTGCGTACTTATGGGAGCGGCGGTATTGTCGTTGATATTCATGCTATTGGAAAAGAGCGGATACAAGAAGGCGGAAAGAGAACTCGAGACCGCCAAGGAAGAATACGCCGCCAACAAAGCCGAGATTGAGAATAAGCAACGCAACGACCAAATGCAAATGATGTTGATGGGCGCGCTTGGCGGCAACAACGGACAGGGCGGATATATTCAGCAAGGCGTAAGCGCGGACGAGATGCGCTATATGATAAACGACGCTATGACGAATATGCTCCCGCAACCGACTGCCAACAACAATGACGAACTTATGCAGAAACTCATGGAGCAGAACGAGAAGTTGATGCAACAACTATCTCAGCAACCGCAAGAGAGCGTAAATGAAGACAAAATCGAGAAGATGTTCGAGAAATTCGCTAAGCAACAAGCCGTGGAACGTCAAGCGGAAAGAGAAGTCGCGGCAGCAAACGTGAACGACGAAGTGATCGAAAAATTGGTAAGCAAGTTGCAACCTGCTACAAACAACGATACGATTCTCAAAGTCGTCGAAAAGACGGAACGCAACGACGAGTTAATCAAGCAACTTCTCAAAAATCAAGAGATGTTGATGGAGAAGATAATCGAGTTGTCGAATAGAAAACCCGAAGAGAAGATTGTCGAAAAGGAAGTGCGAGTGGAAGTTCCCGTCGAGAAAATCGTCGAAAAGGAAGTTCCCGTATCTATGCCGATAGAGAAACCCGCAAAGGCTACGAAAGTGCCCGCGCCGAGACTTACGCTCGACGAAGCGTACGCGAAACTATCTAGCAACCAAAAGAAGATTTTCGACACGCTTAGAGCCTACGCGCTTACCAAAGACAAGTGCAAAGAGAAGAAGTCGAATTACTTCATAGTGCTCGGACAGTCTACCGTCAATCCGCTTGTGAAACTCACAATCAAGAAAAACAAGACTGTTGCGCTCTTCAAAATGGAAGACGAGTATATGAAAGATATTCGCAAAAACGCGACGAGCGACGGCACGAAAGTGAAAGTCAAGGAGACTGAACTCATAGTCGGCGACAACCAAGCGTTGGCTACCGCGAAAGAGATGATTGATTTGCGCGAAGACCAAATCGAGAGATACAACGACTATCTTAAAGAACAAAAGTCTATGAGGAAAAAGTAATAGAGTGCAGCACTCTCCGCACTCGCCAAAAAAATTTGTATATGTGGATAAAAAATAAAATGGCAAGCAATTTACTTGCCATTTTCTATACCTTTTTGCTAAAATAGTANAGGAAAATTAAAGTTTGGAGGCTTTTTTATGGAAAAGTTAGTAGGCGCATGTATGTTCGGACAGTCCGGCGGACCGTCGTCAGTTATCAATTCAAGCGCTGCNGGTGTATTTACCGAAGCATTAAAGCAAGATTGCATCACGGCTGTTTACGGAGCCGCTCACGGTATCAANGGNGTTCTCAACGAAGAATTCTACGATATCAGCAAAGAGGATTTGAGCGAACTTATGTTGCTNAAAAACACTCCNTCTTCCGCTTTGGGTAGCGTAAGATATAAGTTGAAAGCAGAAAACGTAGACGATACCGATTACAAGAGACTTTTGGAAGTATTCAANAAGTACAATATCCGTTATTTCTTCTACAACGGCGGTAACGACTCTATGGACACTTGCAACAAAGTCAGCAAGTATATGAAGAAGTCGGGNTGGGAATGCCGCGTAATCGGCGTACCTAAGACTATCGACAACGATTTGTTCGGTACGGACCACTGCCCAGGTTANGGNTCTGCCGCTAAATACGTNGCTACGACGACAATGGAATTGAAGTTGGACGCTACCGTATACGANACNCCGATGATTACCGTNGTTGANGCTATGGGTCGTCACGCAGGTTGGTTGACCGCAGCTTCGGCTTTGGCTTGCGCNAAGGGTCTCGGTCCNGATTTGATTTATCTTCCCGAAGTTCCGTTCTCGACNGANAAGTTCCTCGCTGACGTAGACAAGAAGATGAAAGCCAACAACGGCAAGTGTATGGTTGTCATTTCCGAAGGTATCTCCGACGAAAACGGCACTCTTATCGCTGAAAAGATAAACGAGAACGTAGCAAAAGACTCTTTCGGTCACGCGCAACTCGGCGGCGTTGGCACGGCTCTTGCAAATCTTTGCAAAGAGAAGTTCGGATGCAAGACGAGAGCAATCGAGTTCTCGCTCATGCAAAGATGCGGCGCGCACCTTGCTTCTAAGACGGACGTTGAAGAGGCNTTCAAGGCNGGCGCGGCTGCAGTTAAGTACGCTGTAAANGGTTCTACCGACAAGATGGTAATTCTCAANAGAGACGACAAGAACGGCAAGTATAAGTGCAAAGTCGGCACTATGAACGTAGCAAAGGCCGCTAACACCGAAAAGAAAGTTCCGCTCGAATGGATTATCAACGACGGCACGATGCTTTCGCAAGACTTNATCGANTACGCTTTGCCGCTCATCCAAGGCGACAGCAAAGCTCCGCTNGAAGACGGNNTNCCNAGATTTGCAAAACTCAAAAAGGTNTTNGTNAACAAGAAGTAATCTTCAAAATTANGCAATTAAGGTCGGGACTTTCGCCCCGACCTATTTTTTGGCTTTTGATTGATTGAAGGATAAATTATGGCTTTTTACTTTTGTACTTAATTTCTTCTTTTGTATTACACTACATTGTATGCCGACTNTNNAAAGATAGTAACCGCAAAATNNAANTATTTTAACAAANTTTTTCTCACAAAGNGACGTCGTTTATCGCCGAGGCGATTACGTCCGCGCTGTTGCNTACGAGAGTGTCTACGTCGCGNGGCGTGAGCATATATCTTGCGTATTCACTGCTGCTATTGCCCAAAATGCTACCCACGGAAATTATCAAGGGCACGCCTATCGCTACGACGGGCACGGATAGAGTAGACCTATTTAGACAAGGCTGAGGATTGTCCACGCCGCCGCCGGGGCAAATGCCCGCGGTCGTCAGTTGGTAGCAGTTGCCGAGCCTGTGCAAAAGGCTTGTCGCAAGCGTGTCAATCGCGATTACCAAAGACGGGTTGTGGTGGTCTACAATCGCCTTGACAATGTCAAAGGACTTTATTCCCGTAATATCCGCCACTTTGGGGGCGATTGCGCTCAAAGAAAAAGCCTTTCCGCCCGTGCGGATTCTCTTAACGACTTCGTTGCCGAGCGCGTCGACGACGACGTTTTCGTTGCCAAGACCGACGACGAGTATTTTTCCTTCGGTGACGCCGCACTCGCGAATAAGTTTTTTGATAGAGTTTTGCAATACGTCGCCGAGCGTCGTCGGGGTAGTATGCGAATTGGGCGTGAGCGTGAGATAGATCCCTTCTTTCTTTCCGCATTGACGGGACAGAACCTTGTCTACCTTCGTTTCTCGCACGTCTACGCCTTTTTGTCTGTAAGAGTGGCAAGGGATAGAAATCTCTTCGCCCGCTTCGATTAGTAAGTCGCTAAAATTACTCATAATGCTATTATTGTCGCCATTTTCAGGGAAAATATTGCGTGAAAATAGCGGAAATATTTACAAAAGGCGAAAATATGTGTTAAATTTTGTTGCGTTAATAAAATTGTTATGCTAAAATGATTTAGTAAAAAATACTAAAATAAACACGGAGGGAGAGTATGCCAAACATCAAGTCCCAGAAAAAAAGAGTTATTATAGCGCAGAAAGAGAACGAAATCAATACCGCTAAGCGTAGCAGAGTTCGTAACGCTGTTAAGAAATACGAGGCTGCAATCGCCGCTAAGGACGTTGCTACTGCCGAGAAACTTTTGGTTGAGACCATTTCTTTGATTGACAGAGCAAAGAGCGACGGTATCTATCACGCTAACACTGCAAGCAGAAAGATTTCAAGACTTTCCAAGCAACTTGACGCATTGAAGAAAGCGTAATTGATTTTCAAACAGTATAAAAAGACGCCGTCTTGAATGACGGCGTTTTTGTTTTTTGTCTTATCTTTTTATTTATGATAACTACTGCCTTCTTCTATCATAAANGCGCGGTAGATTTGTTCGCTNAGCACAAGCCTTATAAGTTGATGNGGATAGGTNATTGCGCCNAAGCAGAGCGAAAAGTCGCATTTATCGATTACNTCTTGCGATAGACCGAACGAACCGCCTATTACGAAATTTAGNGTTGACGTTCCGCCTTGTTTTAGGTCGGACAACTTCTTGCTTATTTGTTCGCTCGAAAGAGCCTTGCCTTTGAGATCCAGCGCNATNGAGTAGCCTTTGAGTTTTGATATAATTCTTTCGCCTTCGGCGGTCTTGGTAAGTTGAATATTTTTTGCGTTTGCGTCATTGCAAAGTTCNTCGCTTACTTCGATNATTTGGAATTTGCAAAAGCGCGAAAGNCGTTTGGCATANTCGTCAATTCCGTCTTTGATAAACTTTTCNTTTATTTTGCCCACGCACACTATATTTACGTTCATGATATATATCCCGAAATCGTATTGATAAGCCAAATTGCAAGCACGATTACGAGCGAGAAAATTACGCCGCGGCTNTTCTTCTTTTTGATATTGACTTCGTCTTCCTGTCTGAGCGATTGATANACTTCTTTTTTCTCTTCGCTNTACTCGCCGAGTTGCTCGTCAAGCTTGGCTGTATCGGCTTTCTTTTGAGCGACTTGCTCGGGTGAAGTGAAGAGATAATCCATTTTTTCGTTGAACGCTTTGAGGAATTTTTTCTTGCCGATATGAATGACTTCGCCCTCTTGATTTTGCTCGTCTAAATTGAGCNNAGCGTCNTCTTTCTTTCTCTTTGCGTAACATATCTTATACATACCCCAAAGAGAGAAGAATAGTCCCACAAGTCCGATAACGCACATNATNAGCATTGCCCACCACGGCATNGCGAGATCGGACGCGCCNGTGGCTGCGTATACGATATATCCCGCTATGAGCGTAATTGCGTTGTTGAAGAAATGCNTAAGCGCGCTTATCCATATACTTCCGCTCATATAGTATACGAGCGAGCATACCACGCCGACGAAGAATTGATGGACGAGTTGAATNGGCGAGCCGTGCATAAACGCAAACAGCGTACTGCTCAAAATNACGCCGATAAAGTANGAAAATTTTCTTGCCGACCTTGCGATAATGCCTCTATGCAAAATCTCTTCGCACACCGCAGGTATNGCCGACACGAAGACGAGATANAGCAANAGTTTTGGGAANGAATCGACTGNGATGTCCGCGCCCGAGTAGTGATAACCCGTCTTTTGCACNAGCGCGACGAACAGCGTCGCAATCGGCATAAATCCCGCAAGCAACGTCGCCGCTATCGGGAAAGTCATTGCGATTTGTTTGCCGTTGATTTTGCGTTTGAAACCTAGGTCTTTGAAGACGTTGAACGACTTGACTTTCCAATACGCCAATGGGGATAAAATCATCGTAGATTCGTTGAGAAAAGTCACCAAAATAATTCCGCCCGTCGACGCGGTGAAGAGGGAGAATTTTTCCGTCACGAATTGATAGCCGTCTGCAGTCGTCATACTCACGCCGAAAGAGTCGGCTATTATCATAAAGCCGAGTATCATCATCACGAGTTGCAACATATATTGCAACACGAACTGTACTATAAACATTGCGCTTGCGTCGTAAAATTCAAGCGTTGACGCGCTCTTTTGGAAAAAGCGTTTATTGGTTGCAGGTTGCGTTGTCGTTTGATTTTTCTTTGACATCTTTTCCTCAGTCCAGAATTATTTTTTGAGTAGATTTATGTTGCAAAGCCGTCTCGACGAATACGTCTTTACCCTCTATTAAACGAGCGTTCTCCAACGCTTTTGCCGTACACTCGAAAGCGAGTTCGGGCGTGTTGTTTTCTTGCGAGAGATGGGCGAGTACGAAACGCTTTGTNCCGTACTTTGCAAGCGTAACGATACTTTGCGCGCACTCGTCGTTGGATAAGTGTCCGTTCTTACCCAAAATGCGTTGTTTGAGCAAGAAAGGATAAGAGCCTTGTCGCAACATATCNATATCGTGGTTGGATTCCAACATTATCAAATCGCTTTCGGCAANGTTGCGTATTATNCTTTCGCTCATACAACCTAAGTCGGTCGCNATAGATACGGTCTTTTTGCCGTCGCTCAATCTATACCCGAGATTGTAGTTGGAATCGTGGGGCAGGCGAAAGGGCGAGATATGAATGTCGCCAATCTCAAAGGGCAAGTCCATATCCCTCTCGACAAGATAGGCTGAAGCGTACGCGTCAAGACAACTCGCGCTTTCCTTATGACAGTAGAGCGGTATCGAATACTTTTTCACCAACGGCGCAATGCCTTTGATATGGTCGCTATGTTCGTGAGTGACCAAAATCGCNTCGATTGCGTTTAGATCGATATTTGCCTCTCTTGCTCTTTGAGTAAGGTCGCGTATATTCAATCCGTCGTCTATCATCAGCGTAATATTGTCGGAAGACACAACGGTACAATTNCCTTTGCTTCCGCTTGCGAGATTACAGAATTTCATAAAAGTATTTTAACANANNTTTATTGTATATACAATTGATATTATGGTAAAATGTAAGCAAAGAGGTAACTATGATTAAAATTTCCACTAAAATTATAGCCGACAAAATCAAATCGGCTATCGACAAAATATCTTGCGAAGTAGAGCCGAGTTGTAGAAAGGCTTTGGAGCAAGCCTGCGAGAAAGAGGACGGCAAGACTGCAAAGTTCGCTCTTGAAGTAATGTTGGACAACATCTCTCTTGCCAAGGCGGAACACCGTCCCGTATGNCAAGACACGGGCATGGTAGTCGTATTCGTCGAGATAGGCAANGAAGTCATCTTGACNGGCAAACTCTTNCAGGACGCAATCGACGAAGCGGTCGAAGAAGCGTACGTCACTTTGCGCAAATCCGTGCTTGACCCNGTGACGCGTNTNAATACGAAGACGAATACGCCGTCGGTGGTTCATACNTCAATCGTAGAGGGCGAGGACGTGAAAGTCGAGATAATGCTCAAAGGATTCGGNAGTGAAAATATGTCTAAGGTATATTTGCTCAATCCCGCGCAAGGNCTTGACGAGGCAAAGCGACTTATCGTNGACACCGTGGCGCANGCGGCGTCAAATCCCTGTCCGCCGGTGATAATAGGCGTAGGCTTGGGCGGTACGTTGGAAAAATGCGCNTTGATGTCCAAACACGCGCTATTTAGAGAGATTGGAAGCGCAAACCCTATTCCGCATTTGGACGAAATGGAAAAGGAATTGCTTGACAAGATAAATTCACTCGGTATCGGCGCGCAAGGCTTTGGCGGAAAGACGACCGCGCTCGGAGTGTTNATAGAGAGTTATCCCACGCATATATCGTCNTTGCCGGTGGCAATCAACGTGCTTTGCCACTGTTCAAGAGCGNCGAAATTCACAATCGAAGGCAAAAAGGAGGGCGAAGTATGTCAAATGTAAAATATCTTTCTCTTCCGCTTACCAAAGAGAGCATGAGAGATTTGCAAGTAGGGGATATGGTGAGATTGAGCGGAGATATGCTCGTATTCAGAGANGCGGGACATAAGAGNCTTTATCAAAGCATACTGGACGGCAAACAGGCTTTTGAATATAAAGGCGAGACGATTTACTTTATGGGACCTTGCCCTGCAAGAAACGGCGAGGTGCTCGGCAGCGCAGGGCCGACTACGTCTTGCAGAATGGACAAGTATACGCCTTTTATGTTGGACAACGGTCTTTCAGCGCAAATCGGAAAGGGCAAACGCAGTCAAGACTGTATAGACGCCTTTAAGCGTAACGGCTCGGTTTACTTCGCCGCAATCGGCGGAGCAGGCGCAATATACAGCAAATGTATTACGAAAGCCGAAGTTTTGTATTTCGAAGATTTAGGCACGGAAGCCGTCCGCAGAATCACCGTCAAGGATTTCCCGGTCGTTGTGGCAATCGATTCAAAAGGCAACGATATTTATTCTAAATAGACGAAGAAAATCAAAATAGATATATTACATACGGCAACTCAATGGGGCTGCCGTTTTTTATTTGTCTAGACGTAAAATGCGGTTTTTTTACAATGATAAAACGTGATATGTATTGACATTTAAGTTCTAAAACGTGCATATTTCGCACATTTGAACGCCAAAATTGGCGAAATTAGCAAAAAAATGCAGGAAAATTGTGGAAAAACGCAAAACGTATCGCAAAAACAGTTGACATAAGGGGTTTCGAAGAATATAATACGTATGCTTTAAGACATTTTGGGTGAAATGCTATTTTGCCCGTATGTTTGAAGGAAAACGAGAGTATTTATGATAAGGTAATCGATAATTCGGGGAAGAAGTGGGAAGAAGGATAGTATTATGAATACTGTAAATAAAAAATCTTCAAAAAGTATTTTAATAATTCTTATTGCAGTGCTTGTCGCGATTATTGCGGTGGGCGCGCTTTTGTCGTTGCCGACAAGAGATAACGGCGAAAGAGATATTGCGGTTACGCAAACTGACGGCGTAGTAAAAGAGTATAAATTCCAAGTATACGTAATGGCCAGCTCCAACGCAAAAGCTCAAGACTATGCTACTAAACTCGGTATACCCGACGGGCAGTGGACTTATGCCGATACGAAAGCGATGCAGATAACGAACGGCGTATGGTCGAGTATGGCAACTACCGACGTTATCCAAAAATTCGTGCATTTGCTTTTGCCAAACGAAGTTACGTCGATAAACGCAGCTCCGTCTTCAAGCCCTGTGGGTATCAGTTCCGTTTATTGGCTTTCGATTACTGCCGATACTGGTAGCAATCTTACGTCGATTACCGGAGCTAATTCAACTGGCTCGGCAATTAAAGGCGCTTATAATGGCGGTTATCTTGAAAGACTTGATTTGAGCAAAGCGACGAAGTTGACGTCAATTCCCGCATACGCTTTTAATGATTGCGGCAGATTGTATGACGTTGCGCTTCCAGATTCCATTACGACAATAGGAAATAATGCAATAAGCGGCAATAGAATATTGCATCTTACTTTACCTAAAAGTATCACCGTCTCGGGACTTAACAACAATGCGTTCGTCGGATGTAGAAAAATCGCAGAAATAGAACTCCCTACGGGTGCTTCGACCGAGTTAGTAGATAAAGTTAAAGCAATGTACGCATATGGTAGCTCGACTATGGCGAACACGTGTCTTAATATTTACGTGAACGGTACGGGACGTTCGTGGCTTTTGCGTACCAACGACGGTTTTGTATTTTGTAAAAATATTTCAAGAGCAAACACGCTTGCAAGCGGAACAGGTATCACTACCAGCAACTATAGTGTAGGTAGATGGTATTTGGTAGGATTTATCGGAACGGAAGGCGGCGGCGATACCGTCAATGCGTCTGATAGTTATAAGATGACGTTGCCTTCGCAAGTCGACCTTGCTAAAAACGGCGTCAACCGCAACGGACAATTCGACTATCTCGATTGCTCGGGCAATGAAATACAGAATGATTTCAGCGGTATTGCCGATCTTGGAAGCAACGTATCAAATAATAACATAGCGGGCGGAAGTTATACGTATGACATAGGTGTGTATGCGTTTTATTATGAATGGGTATGGCATACCGTTATTCCCGACAACGCTGTTTCGGCAATCGGCAACTATGCGTTTCTTAACGCTCCTATGTGGACGTTTAATTTGGGCAATGTAGACAAAATCGGAACTCAAAGTCTTAGATTTTTGGGTAGATCGACGGGACTTATATTCTATTTCCCATCAAATAACCCCGCTTGTGTAATTGATGGCAATAATAGTTCTTTGGGATATACCGGCAGCTCGGCTAGTAGCGTAGGTAGATTGATAATCTATCGCAATTACGCTAGTTACAACAGTAGAAATACGGCGTCGGGACTTTATTCGGCAGTCAACAACTCGGCTCTTTCGACGGGATCGGGTAAGTTCTATTCCTACCTTATTGATATCGTTCCCAACGTGGGCGAGTATGACGCTAGCGTAACGGGTAATTATAGATACACCGCGCTTACCGACGAGAAAATGCAACGTTTGTATACCGGCGGATTAGCAAATTACGACGCGAGCCTTTATGCCGATCCGTTCCGCTACGTGCGCAACGAGTCGGACGTGTGGGTACACGACACTGATTTGTCATTCCCGGCGTTGACGAATTACACGGGATACGTAGAGACGAAATGGTTCGCCGATACGAGTTGCAGTACGGCATATACGGAGTCGTCCATAGGCACGAACGCAACCGGTAACGTTGCGTCTCTTCGCAGTCCTTCGACAAGTAATAGAGACGTAATCAATATGTACGCTAGGAAAATTGTTCTTTCGTCCGACCTTGTAGATAAAGAAAGAGTATATACGGACGACACAGTCTCTGCAAACTCGCAAGAAATCACAGGTATTTCGACTGCAATTCTAAGCAACTACGATATACAAATTACAAGTTACGTAGACAGCAGTGGCGCGCAAAAGACGCCTAGTGGCTCGACTATTCAAGACGCGGGCGTATATACTATACAAATTAAACCTAACGCGGCTTACGGTAAATGGGACGCTGAAAACGTTCCTACAATGCAAGTCACGGTAAACAAAGCCAGAATAGATTTGGGCGACTATAAGATTTTCCGTCTTGGCGTGACCAGCGATAATGACGGGCAAATGGTAACCAATTTGCGCCCCGGTAAAGAAGTGAGCGGCGAAACCAGCGCTACGCTTCATAAATACGGCAGCTCTTGGTTTACGGATTTGCAAACCACGTTGGGAGCTGCGCCTGATGAGACAAGAACGGGACTTTGGAACAGTTTTGTCCGCGCAGAGGGCGACGATATAAAGTTTAGACTTACACTTGTTACTCCTATAATCAAAGACGCGCATAGAAGCGGAGACGTCTTCACCTGCGCTTTCTCGAACGACGAGTATAGCCAATCGGGCGAATATACGGACTTCGTTAACGTTCAATTGACCGAAGCCGCAAAGAACAATTACAGTCTGACCGTCACCAGTGATAGAGACCGCGGATTTATCGGAGCTGCTGATGACGATACTTTTACTTCGGCGACAATCTACAAAACTTGGTATATCGTAAAACTCAACAACTGGCTTACGATGCAAGGCAGGGAAGGCGATAACGCTCCTTCTTATCACGTGCCGACTCGTTGGGAATTCGGCACTGACCCAAGCACGCTTAACGTAGGTTCTGATTCTTCGAATCAGATTAAATTCCAAGCGCCTACGGTAGCGCTAGGTTCATCGTATGCAAGCATTGGATTTGTCTTGGAACTTACCTCGAAAAACGTCATAGGCGGTAACGGTACTTTGACGATTCCAAGGGCGAGTGACGGCATTTCGCTTATTCCAATCAAAGATTACTCTAAGTACGTAAATTCTTCTATGCCTGCGGGCGATTATAGAATTATTTTCTATGTCGATTTCTCGGGAGGCGAAGGCTCGGTTTACGAACCTTTCCAACAGAGTTTTTCGTTCACGGTTTATGAAAAAGCATTCACTAGCGATGAGGAAAACGCAATTTCCGCATTGAATCAAAAAGTGTTCGAGTACGACGAAAAAGAAGTCCCGAAGGCTTATTCCGACAACAAAGCTCTCTTTGACTTTGATAAACTTGACGATCCTGACGGTAGGCTCAAAGATATGTTGGGAATGAACAAAGAGACGTGGGGTAGCACTCCGCGTGTCGGAGAATGGGCAAACACCGGCTATAATTCGTTGTTTGACAACAATTTTGCAGTAACGTACAACCTCAACCGTATGTGGAACAATACTTATTTGTCTTTGGAAGAATTGCTAAATGATCCTAGTAATTCTATGGAGAGCGTAGACGTATATACCGTATATTATCAGTTGACGTGTAAGAACCGCGAATCGCTTGTCGATACTGCCAACGATACCCGTAGAGATTATTGTTTCTACGTTGTGGTTTATAAGACGCTTACAGAGCCTACGATAGACGATATTACTTACGATGGTTTGGAAAACTTCCCGACGGTAAGATATGAAAACAGCGCATTGACTTCCGAGCGTTCGTACTATTCGGTTACTTATCCAAACGGACAAGACAACGTCAACGTCAACAAAGAAAACGCAAAGAAAAAGGCTATTCTTACGATATCGGTAGATCCGTATGAAATTACGGGCATCGGTTCGTANAATCTTTACAGATTNGCTGCCGAAGGGGATACGCCNAANAATAGAAAGTTTACGCANACTCTTCAAAAGGAATANAACATAGTTCCCGCTACNAATTCNACTACCGTNGCGCTTTATATGTCGGGCTGGTTGTGGAATAGCGAAATCACGGAAGAAAATATCATTTGGGANACGCGTTTCGGCAACGATTGGGAGAACTTCNCGTTTACGTTGGTTTCTACNTTTGAAGACGAAAACGGTAATACTTTGGAATTNTCCGATATCNGCAAGTTCGGCACAGCTCCGGCAGGAAGATATACTTTNTACGCTACNTGCGCGGAAGAAAANNNNTANGGCAACTGGTNNGANTNTACNGNTAGTATNTCCATTACCATAAATCAGGCNGTCAATACNTGGGTTAAGAACNCCNAGNATNTCNACNTGGACTTGGAATCAATATGAGAATTTCGATTGGGATGCGACNGGCGCAATAAGTCCTATNGAAATACACGCTATACCGACTTATTACTCTTCATCGACTGTAGNNGAAGCCGGTTCTGGNAGATTNGACTTNAGAATTTATTCTATTGACGAAAACGCNACNGGTAACGATAGATACAAGATGGTCTATTTTGACGACGAGGAGACGGAATTCCACTTCCAATACGAAATAGGTNAAGACGGCGAATTTGTTAAGAACGGAAGCCATTTCGTATTGCCGCTCAGACGTAGCAAAGAAACTTGCCNCGCTTCCTGCGGGTCAATACTATTTGGTGGCTACNGTGTATAGCGCAAACAACTATACGGGTCTTAATAACACTGCAACTTCTTTCCTTGAAGGCGCAGTACCGTTTNCAATCGGTTCGGCAAACAACGTATGGTCGGATACGATNACAACGTCTGATTGGACGTATTCGGAATTCGAACTTGACCGTAATATCTATACGGGTATGGCTAAGTACGAAACGGAACTTACTTACGCTATTTACGATAGAAACAAGACNAGCGTCATTTCCGTACTAGGTAAACAACTTAANGACANTATANATTTCACGGACGTTGCTTTGACGAAAGACGGCAAAGATTATACGTACGCGGAACTTATCAATATGCTTGGCGTAGGNACGTATACGATTACCGTACACGGCGACGCGGCCGATAAAAACGAACGTAANGGTATCAATTATCTCGAAATCAACGACGAGCGTAGAGTAACGGTCAATAAGGCTTTGAATACGCTTACCGAAACGTATGTATTAAACAATTTCACTATCGGCGGAGACGTTGATATGAAAGAATATACCGCTCGTTTTAATAGCGATATGGTAGGTTACCGTATANCNAAAGGCGGTTATTACGTTGACGATNNTTTGGGTACGGTAANAGTTACCGACAGTCCAATCACGTATGAAAACTCTTTGACGTATAATCAGTTGGTNGAGAAAATNAAGCAACTTGCGAGCACTAGAAGCGGAAGCAACGATTACACGATATGGTACGTTACTACCGGCGGGGAGAATTATTCCGCTCAATCGGATTCGGANATATTTACCGTATTCCTCGGTCAAAACGATTGGCTTGACGGCNTNACGCCGACAATGAACGGTTGGACGTATGATAAAACCGCGCATAGTTTCGACAAGAGCAGCATTAGCCTTATTCACGAAATTGACGATAATTCGATAGAGATAACGTACCACGACGTGATTATCAACGACGAATCGGGTATGCAGGAAGTAGGTCAGCGCCTTTCGGGTTGTCCTATCAACACAGGTACGTACTATGTCAGAATTACCGTACCTGCAGACAATTATTACAATGGAATGTACATTGATTTGCCTTTCCAAATCAGCAAGGCGGACAANGATTTCAAGACGCTTCCGCAAATCAAGAACAACGGTTGGGTTTACTCNAATTTGNCGNTTGACGATATNATTACNGGCGCAGCGNTGAANGAAGAANACGGTATGCAAATTCAATTNGTCGTTACCGGAGACGTAAGCGGCGATGATGAGACTCCAAGCGTCGACTTCCGTTACGCTACTATGAATTTAATGCTTGGAAGCAACGTTGACCAGAGCAACAACGAGATATTATTAAGCGCATTCTATAGCCGTTTGAATTCTCTCAACGTAGGCGTTTATAAGATGAGAATTACGCTTACGGAGTCAACCAACTACAACGCTAAGGAACTTGCAGCAATTACTTTGACGGTATCAAAAGCGGCAAACGGTTGGCAAGACGGCAAAGAGCCGATAATCAACTCAACTACGAAGTGGGAGTGGAACAACTATTCCGATTCAGTATGGAAAGACGTTGCGGCAAAATTCGGCGAATTGACTATCCAAATAGATGGCGAGGAAGTAGCGTACTCGGCTGCGTCGCGTTATCTTTCTACTCTTGAAGTAGGTTCGCATAAGATTAAGTTTATCGTCAACGAAACGGACAATTACAACGGATTTGAAGACGAACGCTCNTTCTCGGTAATTCAAAACAACAACGGTTGGAAGGACGGCGAGAAAGATACGACAGCGTACGTTGACGGCTGGACGTGGGGCAAATATAACAATGGCTACATAATCGACGGCGCTAATAGAAAACGTATTTGGGAGCAACCTGCGCCTAAATTCGGTACGTGTTATGCGGCGGTATATAAAGGAGTAAACGGAGTAGGCGGCGCGCTTATCGCGGAAGATATCGCATACTATTCGCTCGACCTTATTATGAACGGTCTTGACGCNGGTTCGTATTATATCATTTGGACAGTAGCAGANGATAAGAACTATAAGCCTTTGACTCGCGAATATATCCCCTTTACAGTTGAAGTAAACAACAATGAGTGGATATCCGATGCGGCTATGCACGAGAACGACAAGAAAGCGTCGTCGGGCATTGACTACGGTTGGTCGTGGGGTACTTACGGCGAGGACGNNGGCGATTACTTTACTGCGCCACAGGCTCGCTACGGTATCGTNGAAGCGAAGATAATCAAATCTAAGACTACGAATATNTGGTCAGATGCCGAAGTAATTATCGAAGGCATTTCCAACGTAGCNAACATAGCCAATACGTTGAGCCGTTTGGACGTAGGCCGTTATAGATTAGTATGGACGGCAGTNGACCCGCAAAATACAGGCAACTACAAATCGCTCACGTATATAGAAAATGGAAATGATTACGTCGAATTTATCGTCAATAGAGGTACAAATACTTGGACAGACGAAAATCCGCATATCGAAAGTTGGCAATGGGGCGCATACAGCGACGACTTGTGGCAAGCTCCTACTCTTCAANCGGGATATCCCAACGCAAGAGTAATCAAGTTGAACGACGATAATACGTATGGAGAAACCGTCATTCCAAAGAGTACTCCCGATTTGCTCGGCGCGCAACTTGCGCNACTCGAAGTCGGNAAATACCGTATTATTTGGACGGCGGAAGACGACGACAANTCCGAAATTACAGGCGANAANCCCGAAGAACTTAATTTCGAAGTTCTAGTCAACAAAAACAAGTGGGTAAGAGAGCCTAAAATTCTTGCAACAGAGAATAAATGGCAGTGGAATACGTTTACGCTCGAATATTGGCAAAGACCTATCGCCCAATATTATGACGCAACAAGCGATACTCCGATAGCCGCGGAAGTTTATAGACTTAACGANGGTTGCGATTTCGAATACGACGCAATCAACAAGAAGTATATACTTGATCTCAACAAGTGTAGTCTTGTNGATGGAATTACGTTGGCTACGATTGACGGAATCAACAATCTTTCCGTAGGCAAATATCTTATCAAAGTNAGCGTATCCAAGGACGTCGAATACGGAAGATACTTGGGCTTGGAAACGATATTGCCGTTTACCGTAGTTCCCAACGCAAATAGATTTACGTCCGATTTCTGTTACGTCAACGACTATGATTATTCNGAGTTTAGAGGATATTGGAGCGCTCCGACGCCGGAGTACGGATATATATCCGCGAAAGTTTATAAAGTAGTGAACGGNGTTCGCGAATTGGTAGCGGAATGCGGTACTGAAGCNCTCAACGACGCGCTCAAAGANTTGCATACCGGCACGTACGCGCTTGATTGGACTATCGTAGCGGAAAACGGTAATTATATCGGCGGACAAAAGATAACAAGCTACTTTGAAGTTGAGAAGGCTGACAACAACTGGACGCTTAGACCGACNATCAAAGATTGGACTTGGGGTTCGTACGATTCTTCGATAGCNCCTATGGCTACNCCGGTATTCAGCGGAAGCGAAGCNGTATACTTCAAGATCGTAGACGTACTTTANGGCGAGATTGCTGATTTCCGTGAGTATGCNGNNANATTNAGCGANACNTGNAAACGGCAACTATTANNACGNNNATNNACTNGTNCTTACTCGCAGACGGATACTTCACNAATATCGCAAACGTGGAAGAAGTAGTCAAGAATCTTAAACCTGGCATATATCACCTTTTGGCAATCTATCCNGAAATGGAAGATTACAAACGCCTTGATAAGAACAACGACCATATCTTCGAGATTTATTACGCGGAAAACAAATGGGTTGAATTGCCNCAAATAGACAACTGGTTCTATGGCAGTCCCGTAAATTTGCCTACCGCGACCTCAGCGTACGGTACGGTCAACTATACTTATTATAAAGCGGTATACGACCAAGCGCTTGGCAAATACCGTATAGACGGCGATGCAATCTCTACCGGAGAAAATCCGCCGGAGAAAGTAGGTAAGTATATTCTCGTAGCTCAAGCNGAAGCGGTAGACGGATACGGACCTTTGTATGCGGAAGTCTTCTTTGAGATTTACGACAAATACAATATAGCCGGCGTATCAGACGACGTACTTGTCTGGATAGACATTNCGCTNGCGACAATAGCATCAATAACAGCAGCAGTAGTTATATACCAATTAATAAAAGCAAGGAGAAACAACGATGATGAAATTTTTAATGGTTAATACCCTTATCGCAGGCGAAGTCAGTACCGTAGCGCTTATCGTACTTATGGCAATACTGGTTGTNTTGATAGTTTTACTTACGGTATTATCGACAATGTATGCAGCGGGATGGAGAAGAAAGATGAGAGCGCGTCTCAGCAACGTGACGGCTGTCGTGGAATACGACAAGACCAAAGGTCAAATTACTTTGGCTGACGCTTCCGACGTTGAAAAGTCNATNTTCAAGTACGGCGAAAACGTAAAGATTATCGTNAAGGCAGGCAAGGGACAAAAACTCGTTCGCCTTACGGTAGAAGCCAACGAGGGCTACCTCTTTACCGTAAACGGTAAGGATAAAGAACTCGTAGACGGCATTTACGAATTTATAATCAGCGCGGATACAAGAATTAAAGCGGAATTCGAGGCGATTACGGTAATTGAAACCGAGCAAAATGCA
Source organism: Clostridiales bacterium (assembly GCA_014799645.1). Classification (GTDB taxonomy): domain Bacteria; phylum Bacillota; class Clostridia; order Christensenellales; family UBA3700; genus RACS-045. The sequence continues at coordinate 28,191 of JAAVHQ010000029.1, forward strand.
ATGGTATTGCCACAGCCTGAATTATTCGAAGTTACGACCAATTTTGACAACAACGGCGGTAGAGTAACTTTGACCAACGTTGCGGGAGAGCAAAAGACGGCGTACGTCGCAGACGAAAAAGTCAGAATTGCGGTATTTGCCAACGAAGGTTATTTCCTTGCAAGTCTTGCTATAAACGGCGAAGCAAAAGAGCCTGTNGAAGGCGTNTACGAAATCGTCATGGCAGGTCCTGTNACGGTAGATGCGAAGTTCGAGTTGATTCGCGTGCCTGTTACTTACGTTGTGGCTGTTGANGCCAACGATATGGGTAGAGTAATCGTAACCGATCCGTCGGGAGAAGAGTTGACCAAGTTTATCGAAAGCACTGCAGTTAAAGTTGCGGTTAAAGCCAACGACGGTTGNATGCTNGCTAAGTTCACCGTAAACGGCGANGAGAAGGAACTCAAAGACGGCGTATATGAATTCGTAATCCATTCGGATATGANNGTCAACGCGCAATTTGAGGCTATNCCGATGCCTGAGCCAGAGCCANAGCCCGANCCNCAACCTGAACCCGAAATTGCGGTTGCCGATGCAGAGGATGAAGACGAAGACGAAGTTATCTTNGACGGTATGAACGTAATCCGCTTCAACAAGAGCTTTACCGCAAAAGTAATTCAGCTTGACGAAGTGTCCAACGGCTGGTATACCGAATTGAAGAACGAACTTTTGTCCTATCAAAAGATAAAAGACAGAATGAGTTGGAAGCGCGANAGCTACCGCTTTGGNAGACAGTGCGTTGCNCGCTTTACTATCCGCGGTAAGACGCTTTGTCTACAACTTGCNCTNGATCCTAACAACTATATCGACACCAAGTATAAAGTTGAGGATATTTCTCATATCGCGTCCAGCGCAGATACGCCTTGTCTTTACAGAATTAAGAACGAGCGTCGCGTAGGCTATGCNAAAGACCTTATCGGCGAAATAATGCAAGGTCTCGGCNCAAAGCGTATNGACCGTGAAGAAGTAGACTACTTCCAGCCTTACGACACGACCGCTAACCTCATTGAGCGTCAACTCGTCAAGAAGATTGTCAAATTCAACGGCGCNACNGGCTACGGCGGTATCGTTGAGAAGTTGACCGAAGACCCCAACAAGGCTAAGGAAGAGACCGATAAAGTCGAAGAAAATTCAGACAAGAAGTAATCGCATTACAGCGAATTAGAAAAAGACTTGCATCTTTGCAAGTCTTTTTTACAGGGAGGCGTTATGTGGATTTTTGTTGCCGTACTTTCCGCGGTGTTCGCGGGATTGACCGCAATACTTTCCAAATGCGGAATTAAAAAGGGCAATTCGGACGTTGAGATAGCCGTCCGTATTTCCGTCGTCTTTCTTTTTTCGTGGATAATCGTACTAATTACCGGCGCGTACAAATNCATTGCGGATATGAGTTCANANGCGCTTATTTCAATTCTCGTGTCNGGTTTTTCNACGGGCGCGTGTTGGATATGCTATTTCAAAGCGTTGTCAATAGGCGACGCGTCAAAGGTCGCCGCAGTTGACAAGTCAAGCGTAGCGTTGTCAGTCTTGCTCGCTATTATCATTTTCCCTGACGAGCGTACTCTTTGGTGGGTAAAACTCATTTGTCTTGCAGTAATCATTATTGGCACAATGTTAATGACGGATATTAAGCGCGGCGACGATAAAAAGAAAATCGCGTGGCTTATTTTCGCGTTGCTATCGGCAATATTTTCGACGGCTACTTCCTTGCTTGGCAAGATAGGCACGGAGAGTATTGATTCGGGCGCGGCGACAGCGTTAAGGACGTGCGTCATTTTGGTTATGGCTTGGCTAATCGTATTTTGCAAAAGAGAAGTCAAGTTTGTTAAGCAACTCAATGGCAAAGAGATTTTATTTATCGTACTTTCGGGAATTTCCACGGGCGCGAACTGGTTCTGTTACTATTACGCAATTCAAAAAGGGCAGGTCAGCGTAGTCGTGCCTATTGACAAAATGAGCATACTAGTTACCGTGGTTTTCTCGCTAATCGTATTCAAAGAAAAATTATCCGCAAAGGCGTGGATAGGTCTTGTCTTGTTGACGGCGGGTACTGTTTGTATGGCAGTATTTACTTGACAATCAATCGACTGATTAAACGGCTACCGTTACGGCAAGCCAAAGCCCAAGCAGAGCGGAGATAAGAGTAGGTATAGCGATTGTTATACCTATTTTCAAAAAGTCCACGTAGCGGAATTTCACGTCGTACGCGCCCTTTTAAGCGTAGCGTTGGCAAGATAACGGAAAAATCCCAATTCGTCTAAAAAGACTGACAGCACAGTCATAGAAATAAACAAAACGAGAATTTTCAAAGGATTGACGGAGTTGTCAGCGACAAGCGCGCTTCCCACGCTTTGCATATCTACCTGTCCGAAAATAAGCAAAATTGCAGCGCCGATAAGCGTAATTATCCAATACGTATCCAACTTTATTTTCCCTATTCTCAGCCTAGGAAAAAATATAATGCTCGCAATCATCGCAAGACATGTAAAACAACAAATCAAAATAGAAGCCAACATATATTTATCTCGTGTACGATTAAGTCCTTTTTACGCCGCTACAATCTTATCAAATCGCTATGCTTTTGTCAATGGTATTTAATGGAACAAATTCACTATATTAAAAGAACAAAGTTGTGTACCAATTCCAAAAATCTTTAAGGTAAATCCAAGTATTATCTCCATGCACTGCGTATATGCAACAAATTTCAATTGCGATTACCGCAACAAACAACAATATGCCGACAAATATAAACTTTAATATCTTTTTTTTCATTTATCCACTTTGCAAAGGTCTATAAGCAAGATAACTTTATTTTCTTTCTTTGCGTAGTTTATTGTGTACCACGTTCCGCCTTGTTCGATGCCGTTAAAAGCAGCAATGACAACGTTGCTTTTGTCTACCATATAGCGGTTACGCTTTAACATACATTCTGGGGTGTAACGCTCAGAAACAAGATTTATTTTATCCGCGCGTTTCAAAATGCTTTCATAGCGTAATTTGTCATAACTGTTCCATTTTAGAGTTTGGTTAGGGCAAGGAATAGCGCACTCCAAAGTGATAGGGTATTTATTTCGCAGTTTCAAAACAATTTCAGCAAAGTCCAAATCGACACCGATAGCCATGCCCGAAATAAAGTTAGTAATTCCGTAATCGGTAATTGCAGACTTTATCTTTTCTTCAAGCATTAATAAATAGGCATTATGCTTTTGTTTATCAATACCATACTGAAATGGAAAGCCTTTCGGTCTATGTCCTGTACAACAACAAGTTTGATTATTCATATATTACTTCTTACCAATAGTATTTTATTACATTGTATCAAGTAGTTATTTAATTGTCAACCATATTAAAATATTAGTGTTAACACATAATATACGTGGGATGAATTATGACGATTCAAGAAAGAATTTTAGAGCTTTTGGAAAAGAAGGGTTGGTCGAAATATAAGTTGGCACAAGAGGCGGGACTATATCAAACTACCGTCTATGATTGGTTCAATGACAAGAACTATACTCCCGATAGAAAATCAATAGAATTGATTTGCGCTGCTATGGATATTTCTTTAACAGAATTTTATAGCGGAATAGATGAAGGCGACCTCGATGGTGAACAGATGCTTGTATTACAGTTATTTGCAAAAGTGCCTAACGATAAAAAGAAGTTAGTATTTGAATTATTAAAATCAATGGGACAAGAAAATTAAAGTACTCAAATAAAAAAGCAAGAAGTTTGAAATTTCTTGCTTTTTTTTAATTTTTATCCGTAACTTTTTCACTATTCGATATTACTTATTACTTTCCAAAATCAACAAGTGAATAGTGAAGAAGTAATAAGTAAAAAGTAAATCGACAAGTCTTTTACAAGCCTTGTCGATTTTGGAGCTGCTAACCGGACTTGAACCGGTGACCTCGTCCTTACCAAGGACGTGCTCTACCTGCTGAGCCATAGCAGCATATTCTATTGTTAAGTTAGTTATTACAGCGTCCTTGGCGGACGTGCGCTCCCGACTGCAAAAGTAACTTTGATTTTCAAATATACTTTTCGTCGTTGCAGTTCGCTTAGGCTAAAAACAATTATCAATTGTTTTTTTGACGCCACGCGCCTGCTGAGCCATAGCAGCATATATTTTTCGTTTGCTTAATCATTATAAATGAAAGAGAGTTGAGTGTCAAATATTTTTGCGATTAAATTGAAAATGACTTTTGCAAATCACTTTATAAACTAAGGCTCGCAAACGCGAGCCTTTAATTATCTATATAGGTAAATCACAGTTGAAGACTTTTGATATACGCTTTTAGTCCTTCGCTTAGTTTCTTATCGCGCAGACCGTATTCGATTGTCGCTTGGATATAGCCGAGTTTGTCGCCCACGTCGTAACGTCTTCCGTCAAAGGTATATGCGTACGCGCCGGTGGAGTCGGCAATCGTCTGAATTGCGTCGGTCAAGCAAACTTCGCCGTTGGGCATAGCGGGGGTCTTTTTCAACACGTCGAAGATGTCGGGCGTGAGAATATATCTGCCTATGCTCGCGATAGTAGAGGGGAGTTTGTCGATAGGCGGTTTTTCGACGAGTTTGATTACTTCCGAATACCTGCCTTTCGTCGCGCCAGGTTGGACTATGCCGTACTTAGACGCTTCCTCTCTCGGCACTTCTTGACAGCCGAGTATGATTTTGCCCGTGTTGTCATACGCCTCAATGAGTTGTTTAAGACAAGGCTTTTCGGGATTGTAGATAATATCGTCGCCGTAGAGTACCGCAAAAGGCTCGTTGCCGACGAACGCTTCGGCTTCAAGCACAGCCATGCCGCTGCCGTTCATTTCCTTTTGACGGACGTAATATATGTGCGCCATATTTGATATATCTCTGATTTGTTTGAAATATTCGTCCTTGCCGGCGCGGAGTAGAATTTGTTCCAACTCAACGGAAATATCGAAATGGTCTTCAATACACTTTTTGTTTTTTCCAAGGATAATAAGAATATCCGTGATACCGCTTTTTACCGCCTCTTCCACAACGTACTGCAAAGTAGGCGTGTCGACGATAGGCAACATCTCTTTTGGAATCGCCTTCGTCACCGGCAAAAATCTCGTTCCGAAACCTGCGGCAGGAATGACCGCTTTTCTGATTTGTGTCATAATTCTCCTTTTTTATTGCAAAAGTTCAATTATTATCGTTATTCTATTATATACTATTATATTGTATTTTACAAGTACATTGTTTATGAATAATACAAAAGGAAATATTCATATTGAGCAAAATATAGGCTATGAGTAGATTTAAGCGAGAAATATTTTTTTGAAAATTTATCAAAAACAGTATAAAAACTATTGACAAGGGAAAAAATCGTGATATAATAAAACTAAGGTCAAAGAAAGTCAAACTTTTCAAAGGAGGTCAAAGTGGCGAATATATCCGACGAAATCGAGCAGTTTATACTCTCTATATGGAATGACGACGAAGAGCTCAAACTGTCGCGCAACGATTTGGCGCAGTATTTCAGCGTTGCTCCCAGTCAGATAAATTACGTGCTTGCGACCCGTTTTAGTTTTGACAAGGGCTATATCATCGAATCCAAACGCGGCGGCGGCGGTTGCATAACTTTGGTAAGAATAAGCGACGGCAAGGACGAGGTCTTGCAAGGTATCGTGCAGGAACTCGAAAGTATCGAGGCGTTGTCGTTCAACAGAGCCTGCAACTTCGTGCAGAGGTTGGAGCGCGAAGAGATAATAGACGAAAAAGAGGGGGATATAATCAAGAGCGCGATAAGCGACAAAGCGTTGAGTTTTCCCACTCATTCGGCGAACGTCAGGAAAAACGTATTCAAGGAAATCCTTATTGGATTGATGAGGAGGTAAAAATGCTGTGCGAGAGATGCCGTAAGAGAATGGCGACCACGTTTATGAAAGTCAATGGTTGCGACATGGAACTTTGCGAAGTATGCGCCTCGGGACTCAATATTTATTCGCCGATGATGGACTTTTTCGATATGTTGTTCGACTTTGACGACTATATTGACGAGAGGTACGAGGAAAGAGTTTGCCCCAACTGCGGACTTAGGGAAAGCCAACTAATCGAGGGATACAAATTCGGTTGCAGTAAGTGCTACGACGTCTTTGCCGACAAAGCCGACGAATATTTCAGAGAATTGCGCGGCGTAGAGTATAGAGGTAGATTTGCCTCGACCGCTTCCGCTCGCAAGCATAGATATTTGAAAGACGCTACGAAAGCCGACTTACCGCGCTTGTACGAGATGTTGCAAATTCCGTCAATCAAGTCGGACAGCGCAAAGACGAAACTTATTATCGACAAGATAAAGGAACTCGAGGGGGGAAGATAGTATGGTAAACGCGCATAATACGGTCATTTCCAGTAGAGTTAGATTGGCAAGGAATATCAACGGACTGCCTTTTCCGTCAAGGCTTCGAGGCAACGAACCGAAATTGAAAGAACTGTATTCCAAGACGAAAGAAGTATGCGACGAGCGATTCAAAAACAAATTCTTCGGAGTGAGCAGTCTGTCGCCATTGCAACTCGGGTCGTTGATAGAAAATCATTTGATTAGCCCTGCGCTGTGCGAAAACGAATTCGGCGCGGTGATCATCAGCGACGACAGGACTCTGTCTATAATGCTCAACGAAGAAGACCATTTGCGAGAGCAGTGCATACTCGGCGGATACAGATTGGACGAGGCTTATAGGACGGTGGAAAGCGTGGATATGGCTTTGAGAAATAAGCTCGACGTCGCTTTCAAAATGCCGTACGGACACCTCACTTCCTGCCCGACGAATTTGGGCGCGGGAATGAGAGCGTCGGTAATGATGTTTTTACCCGCTATGGCGATAAACCATACGATAGATTTAGAGATAAGAAAGATGCGAGAGCGAGGAATTACGCTTCGAGGCGTCTACGGCGAAGGCTCGACGGCGGACGGGTATATGTACCAAATTTCCAATCAGTCGGCAGTGGGCATGAGCGAGGACGAAATACTTCAAATAGTAAAGAGCGAAGTCGCTAGGCTTTGCGAACTTGAAGAGCAAGCGCAACACAGTATTAAGAATGAAAATACGTTCGATAGAATTTGGCGCGCGTACGGACTTTTGAGATATGCGAAACAGTTGTGTCAAAAGGAATTTGCCGACAATATCGCGCTTGTCAAACTCGGCGTAATTTACGGCTTGTTCGACATAGACATAGATATGCTCAACAAATTGATAAACGATACTCAAAAAAATACGCTTATGCTGAATGAGCGAAGGGAACTCAACGCAAACAAGAGGGATCAAATACGAGCCCAAATGATAAACGAAAAATTGAAATTATACAGAATATAATAATGAGGTGATTTAATGGAAGGATTTGATAGCGAAAGCTCTGAAATTATTGAAGTTGCTAAGGAAGCCGCAAGACGAAGCGGAGGCGTGTTGGGAACGGAACACATTATTTGCGCAATCTCGCTTTGCCCGAAGACCAACGCAGGCATATTGTTGTCCGAGTACGGTATTGACGACAATATCGTCGACCGCTTGCTCAGAAGCGACGGCACTATATACGATACCGTAAATTTCTCGCCTAGAGTAATAAGCGCGTTGGATAGAGCGAAGAAACTCAGCGAGGAGTGCGATTACAAGGAAGTCAAGTCGTTGGCGCTATTGAGCGCATGTCTTGAAGACAGGACTTCAATCGCTTGCAAGAGTTTGAGTTACTTTGGCGTTGACGGCGCAAAGATAAGCAGAGAAGCGGAGAGAATACTCTACAATACCGCCGTAAGACGCAACTTTGAACAAGCGCGCGCATCTTCTGCGGGCGGCAGTCCAAAGTATACGCCACCAGTCGAAGAAGAGGAAGATGACGACGATATTTTGGAAGGACTTGGCGAGGACTTGACCCAAAAGGCAAGGGACGGAAAACTCGACCCTGTAATCGGAAGAGACAGCGAGATAAACAGAATTATCGAGATACTTTCGAGAAGAAAGAAAAACAATCCGATTTTGATAGGCGAACCGGGCGTTGGTAAGAGCGCGGTTGTCGAGGGATTGGCGCAAGCGATAGTCGAAGGCACAGTCCCAGAACTTCTCAAAAACAAGAGAGTATTTTCGCTCGATATGGCAAGTTTGCTTGCAGGTACGAAGTATAGAGGCGAATTTGAAGAACGTCTTAAAAAAGCTATCGAAACGCTCAACAAAAGAGGGGACACGATACTCTTTATAGACGAAATTCACACGATAGTCGGCGCAGGCAGTACGGAAGGAAGTATGGACGCAGCGAATATTCTCAAACCTCAACTTGCGAGAGGCGAGTTGCAGACGATAGGCGCGACGACGTTGGACGAATTCAGAAAGTATTTTGAAAAGGACAGCGCGTTGGAGCGTAGATTCCAGACTGTCGCCGTAGATCCGCCTTCGGTAGACGATACGATTACCATTTTGCACGGATTGAAGAGCAAGTATGAAGAACACCACGGCGTAAAGATAGAGGACAGCGCAATAGTCGCCGCCGCAGTGATGAGCGACAGATATATCAACGACAGATTCTTGCCGGACAAGGCAATCGACCTCATTGACGAAGCGGCTTCAAGAAAGAGAATCAACGGCACGTTGTTGCCCGAGCATATTCAAGACGTTGAAAAGGATATTCAAAGGCTCAACGAGGCTATCGACAGTTACGCAGAAATGAGGGCTTACGATAAGGCTGCCGAACTTGACGTTCAGCTCAAAGCCAAAGAAAAGAAACTTGCCGATTTGCGTAAAGGTTGGACGAAAGAAAGAGTGCGCGAAAGCCTCGTGATTGACGATTCCGACATCGCGAATATCGTATCTTCTTGGACGAAAATCCCCGTGACGAAAATCACCCAAACGGAGAGCGAAAAGTTGCTGGGTATGGAAGAAATTCTCAAAAAGAGAGTTATCGGTCAAGACGAAGCCGTCGAGGCTATTTCCAGAGCGGTAAGAAGAGCGAGAGTGGGCATCAAAGACCCCAAAAGACCTATCGGATCGTTTATATTCTTAGGACCTACCGGTGTGGGCAAGACCGAACTTTCAAAGGCGCTTGCCGAAGCGATTTTCGGCGACGAAAACCTCATCGTAAGAGTGGATATGTCCGAGTATATGGATAAGGTCAGCGTGTCCAAACTTATCGGTTCTGCGCCTGGCTACGTCGGATTTGAAGAGGGCGGACAACTTACGGAAAAGGTCAGAAGAAAACCTTACTCCGTAGTCCTCTTTGACGAGATAGAAAAAGCCGACCCCGAAGTATTCAATTTGCTCTTGCAAATTCTCGACGACGGCGTGTTGACAGACTCGCACGGCAGAAAAGTCGACTTTAAGAATACGATTATCATAATGACGTCGAATATAGGCGCAAGCGAGATAAAGGCAATGCCCGCGCTCGGCTTTGGAACTTCCGCCGACAACAGTTATGAGAATATGCGCGAGAACCAAATGCAAGCGCTCAAAAAGACGCTCAAACCCGAGTTTATCAACCGTATCGACGACATCATCATCTTCCGTCCGTTAGAGGACAAGGATATGTCCACGATTTTGTCAATAATGGTAGATTCGCTTATCAAGAGATTGGACGAGAAAGATATCCATATCACCGTAAGCGCAAAAGCGCAAAAACTTATAGTCGAAAAGGGCGCTAATAAAGAATACGGCGCAAGACCGCTCAGAAGAGCGTTGCAAAGAATGGTCGAGGACGAACTCAGCGAAAGAATTCTCAGAGGCGAATTTGCAATCGGCGACAAAATCGCAATCGACGAAAAGAACGGAGCGTTGACTTTTTCACCTGCGAAATAATGTAATCAGCACACTACAATTTATTTTCAACAACAAAGGCGAGGATTTGCAAATCCTCGCCTTTTGTCAGTGATTTTTCTATAATGTAAACTAAAGTTGACACTATGTAAACAAAAGTTGACAAGAAGGGACTAGCATTTCACGCATTGATGTGATAAAATATATATGGGGAGAGAAAATATGAAAAAGAAAATAGCAATAATACTTTTAGTAACAATACTTTTGACGTCGTGTATGGCGATACTTTGCTCATGTGCGCAAGAAGAGCCCGAACCAAGAGAGGTGGAATTGGAACTTATCAATCCGACGACGGGTGAAATAATTAAAGATGGAGATACCATAGACTTACCAGAAGAGAAGACACCTATTGAAGTGCGTATAAAAGATAAAGAGACAGGCGAGTATTTGACAGACGACGATTTGCCAGAAAATACGGTTGATGATAGTTACATTACATCTTTTAATATACTCGATAATGAAGAACATCTTTACTTTGGGCGAGTGTATTATTACTGGCCGACTGTGGAAGATATAGATAAAGCTTTTAATTGTAATTATTATGAAATGCAAATTTCTTTTGATTGTAGACCAGACGCCCCTATAAATCCACGCGAGTTTAAACGTAAATATAAAATGAAAACGGATTATGTAAGATTTTATATCAACAAGCCTTGGAGAGATGGGGACGATAGATATAATCAATAATAAATGTGGAGAAAATACAAATGAAAACAATGAGAAGAGAATTGAAAACAATTTTAGTAATTTGCATATTACTCGTAATATGTTTTTCTATTGTATCAGTTTTTTCTAATGAAATTGGAAATTTTGCACTTGCGGATACAACTGATACAGTTATAGATGAAGAAATTATCCAAACGCGGTGTAAAGAGTTTACAGAAAATATTTATTTTACTGTAAATGATGAACGGCACAATATAATGGAATATAGTGATTATATTGATACGACATTTATGCCCAAAAGAGTTTATGATCAAAATGGTAATACAATAAAAGATAAGGTTGATAATTGGATAAGAAATATCGTACCTATAGAACTTTTTGAACTAAAAAAAGAAAAATTTCTATATATAGGCAGACAATACGGTTTTTATTTTAATTATGATAAAGAAGAAGGTACATATTTTGTGTATCTAATGTTGCATGAGTATAACAATGATATTTCTGGACATATAACAAGAACTATTTCTCCTTTGTATTATGAAAAATATGTGTACGATAGAGAAAAAGATACAATAGCATTGGAATACATAACCGAAGGTTATGACAATATAAGCGCCAAGCCAATCCGCTATTATCAAAAGTATTCGCAAGAAAAAAGAATCTTTTTGAAAAACATAGCATTTAATGGTCACTTATTAAATTTTAATGATTATAACGATGGAGAAGACTGCTACATTGGTGAAAGTGATAACGGAGGATACTTTATTGGTGGAAGTTATAAGTTCAAAGGAGTATCGACTAAAGAAGGACAAGGAGATTTCATTGCAAACCTATTTATAATTGCATGCGGTTTTCTTCCTTCTCCAATGAGCTATGCATCTGGCATTGTAAGCGCATTAAAGGAATTTGAAAATTTTGCACAAGATGCAAAAAATGAATTTAGAGAGGAGATTACCAATGAGAATGATTATTCTTTCAGAATGGTTGATATTGAACGTCAAGCGCAACTTGATAAATATGGTCATCTGCTTAAAGACTACATTACGACGCTTAATACGCCAAATAATAAAGATGGGGCTTTGTTCGGTATAAATAGTGATGCCTATATACAGGCGACAATGTATTATAAATTTGCGAATGAAGAAAACAAAAGCAATACGGGATTTGCCGGAAGAATAATGATGGATATTGTGGAAGAGGAAGAGCACTTTGTATCAGGATCAGAAGTTATTCCTATTGCGACAAATGTTGAATCAAATAGTTATGCAGTAGATGTTTATAATGATAAATCCATTGAGGTTATTGAAAATGAAACAACAGATATTTATTCATTAACAGGCAGGACAAGCAAGTTGTTCTTTACCGCGCCAGAAAATGGTGTTTATACTTTTGAGACGTTCGGGTCAGTAGAAAATGAATTCGTAGATTATTTTGGCAAGGCTACCGAGACGGGCGATGGATTAAATCAAAAGTTGACTGTAACGTTGCGCAAAGGTCAAGAGTTCATTTTTGGCAGCAAAAATGTATCGGGTAACAAGGGAATTTATCAAATAAAAGTTGAGTTTACTCCTACCGAAATTAATCTTGACGAAACAAAGAGCCTAATAGTAAAAGCCGGAGAGAGCGAATTCTTTTCTTTCAATAATATGGAAGGATTAGGCTTCAACTATTCTTTGAACAAGACGGGTGATTATTCTGTAAGTATTGCGCTTGAAGATAGACTTAACGTAATAGATACAGCTGTGATGAATAAAAAAAATACTAGCGCGCTAGTTCCCAAAGTAAAAGGCAAATATTTTATTAAAATTACAAACAACAGCGCAGTTGACGAAGAAGTAGAGTTCACTCTCATGCAGGCAAAACAAATGGATGTCGGACAAGCCTACAATATAATAGTAGGACATAGAGCGTTGTATAGAATTACGCCGTTGGCAGTAAGCAGTCTTATGGAATTCCAATCTCCAACGTTAAAAGACGTCAAGATAAGTCTTTTGGATGACAACTTCAATATCATAGTAGATAAAGACGATATGGTTTCGGACTTAAAAATACTATTCGAAGAGGGAAAGACTTATTATTTGCTTTTTGAAAATAGCAACGAATATAATCAACAAGCAGAATTGGCAATATTATATTCTCCATACAAGGTGTCGTTGGGACGCAATCCTATTACTAAGAGTTACGATAATATGACTTATGAAATCTCTCTTAACACCGACGCTCAAATTATGCTAGAAGCAACTGGCGGTATAATGCTTTCTATCTTTGACAGCGAATGGAATGCAATAGAAGAGCAAGACGGCAAATACGCGTTGTATGGTGAGCAAAGATATTTCATTGTTGCTAGCGGAGAGACTAGAAATTTCGACTTGACGGTTGACGTAGATTCTACTGACCGCCTTTCGGGAGAGATAGGAGAATACGGATATAGATTTATTAAATTCTCGCCTACGAAGAGCGATACATATGAAGTCAACGGAATGGATTCATTTGAGTGGTACGACAATTTATTAAGACCGCATAGCGAAAAATTGTACGAGGGAGAAACGTACTATCTCAAGATATACGGCGAAAGCAATTCCGCTTATGATATAACGATTTTAAGAAAAGTCACTCCAATACCGCTACGGAGCAGGGTGAATCTTGAAAGCGGAGTCTATTCAGTGACGATAGACGAGCCGGGCGAATACATAATTAGAATGTCGGGGTCAAATGGTGCAATTGCTAATTATAGCGTATTTGATTCTCAAAATGCGCTTATTTCCACGGTTGATTCATGTGGGAAACAAATTTTGCATTTGTATTCCGGTATCTATTATATTGAATTAGAAACAAACAACAACGTGGAATTTTTGATAAATTTCATAAATGCTGATAATATTGAATTCAACACCGATTTGACAGACCAAAAAAATCACAGTGTCGTATTAGGTAAAAATGTTGACAATACTTTTGTGTTCATCGCCCAAGAGACAGATGAATATTATTTGACGGTTACTTATTCAGGCGCAAGATGGAATCTTGAAACGTCTATAATAGATGGCAATAAAAACGAGGTGGCAGTCAGCGAAGTATATTTGGATGAAATTTCGCAAGGTGTAATATACAGAGTCAAAATGAATCTCATCAAGGGCAATACTTACAATATCAATATTTATTGCTCATATGATGACGTTAGCGTGGTAGAAAACGTGACGGCAGAAGTAAAGATATTTATTCCTACTATTATTAAAGACGTCTATTTGATGTCAGAAGTCGGAAACGTAAAAATACAAATACTTGACGATAGAAAAACGTATGTAGGTCAAAAAATAGGTATAGGTAGAACCTATGTGTTGTTAGTCAAGGATAAAAATGGACAGGCGATCGACGTCAATTGGGATATTGCGGATTCTACGTCAGCAGAAGTAACTAAAATCAATAATAAATTACGCGCTGATTACATAGAGGATTATACAAAAGAAGCGATTGTCTTAACATTTGTGGACGATGACGGGGATTTGTCGATTAGCATTGGTTTGGAAAAGCCATTTGCAGTCAAACTAAATAGTGAAATAAAAAATGGTAGCGAATATATAAAATCGAATGATGGATATTACAGAACCGAACTCCAAAATGCAGGAATGTATGATTATAATATTGATGCCGAAATATATAGAATGGAAATAAAAGTTGGCGAAGTAGTCCTTGGAGTTGATAGCAATGAGTGTTCGTTTTTCACTATGTTTGAGAACGGATTGCCGATTTTTGATAGCAATCTTCAAATTAGCAGCATGGTATTTATTAGATTTGTTGACAGTGGCGAGTTTGAGGACGAAATCGAATGTAGAGCAATCATATTTAGACTTTTGCAATTGAATGACGTATCAAACGATTCGCTTGCAAATGCTCTTGGGGTCATTGTTGATACAAGAAATAGTGACGTGAGCAATAAGTCTTACGAAGTTTCAGCCACAACTCCGAAAGTATTGTTGATAGGTGCCCCAAATAAGACTTTGAGCAGCATTAGATTCAGTTTCGCAAAAAAAGCTGATGATAGTAATAATGACGAAGTAACGTTATTTTTGAAAGATTATAAGGTCAATGCCAACAATAGCACTGTTTTAGATTTACAGTATGTAAATGAAACGAAAGTATTTTTAATCGGCGACAATAAAATTACTGGTAGTAGTTCGAATTATTTAGTGAAAGCGAATAGTATTAAATTCTACGGCGAGGGAAGTTTCGGAATTACTGGTGATAACGGAAAAGATGGCAATAGAGGTTATGACGGCGATTCCGAAGACTATGTCCCGGGAGCCGCAGGAGAAAATGGTGGCAATGGTACTAACGGCGGTAATGGAACTAGTGCATTGTATTGCACCTATATTTTGAATGCAAGCAACAGCGCTATAAAGCTGGCAGGTGGCTCTGGCGGCAATGGTGGCGACGGTGGCAATGGCGGCGATGGATTTGGTGGTTATTTCAGTGAGGTGCAAGGCGGTGCCGGTGGAAAAGGCGGTTATGGCGGCAATGGCGGTAATAGCGGAGTTGGCTGTTCGACAACCTCGATAGAAGGTAACGTTGAAATTTCCAACGGAATTCCAGGTTGCGGTGGCAATGGCGGAAACGGTGGCAACGGCGGTTTTGGCGCAGATGCATTGTATTCTATCAGTGGCGATACTGTCGACGGTTCAAGTGCTTGTAACGGTGGTAATGGTGGCAATGGCGGAAGTTCCGGTTCATGCGGACAGGGAGAACACGATTGTAAAAAACCGCGAGGTGGCGACGGCGGCAATGGCGGACGCGGCGGAAATGGTGCGTCATATCAAACCGGTAAAGATTATTACTCGAGATCTGCTCATAAAGGTGGCAACGGCGGCGCTGGCGGTAGCGGATATTACGGCGGCGCTGGCGGAAACGGTGGCAATGGTGGCAACGGCGCAAAAGGGAAAAATGCTACTTTGACTTCAGCCGCCGAAGATGGACTTAAAGGCGGCGACGGTGGACGTGGCGGCAGCGGAGGTAATTCAACTTCTTCCGAGGCAAACGTCGGCAAAGGCGGTTCTGGTGGAATTGGTGGCAATGGCGGCGCTGGCGGAGATAAAAAAACTGTATATAAAGCTGGTGCAGACGGCGCTGACGGAACAGATGGCACGGGTGGAGAAAACGGCAAATATCAAGCGCCTGGCACTGGTAGCAGCAGCGGTTCATCATCTTGCGTTGCTTTGGGTACTCTTATCACCCTTGCAGACGGCAGACAAGTGCCGGTCGAGTCTTTGACGGGCGATGAGATGTTGCTTGTATGGAATATGTTTACGGGCAAGTTTGACGTTGCGCCGATACTCTTCCTTGACAAAGACCCTGCGAGGGAATACAAAGTCATAAATCTCTATTTCTCGGACGGAACTTGCGTTAAAGTAATAGACGAACACGGATTTTGGGATTTCAATCTCAATAGATACGTTTTCCTAAGAGATGACGCGTCGCAATACGTAGGGCATTTGTTCAACAAGCAGATAGTGGACGGAGACGGAAATCTCGGTTACATCAAAGTGCAGTTGACAGACGTTGTCGTGCAGAACGAATACACGTCTGCATGGAGTCCGGTTACGTATGGACATCTATGTTATTACGTCAACGGTATGCTTTCAATGCCTGGCGCAACGACGGGATTGATAAACATCTTTGATGTCAACCCCGACACTATGACAGTGGATCAAGACGCATATCTTGCGGATATTCAGAAGTATGGGTTGTTCACTTATGAAGAATTTGCCGAGATTTATCCGATACCGGAAATGATATTCGAGGCATTCGGCGGTCAATACCTTAAAGTATCCATAGGCAAGGGATTGATTACTTATGAAGAACTGGAATCCCTAATAGCGAGATATTCGGTATTCTGGGAAAGTTAATATATCAGCTCATACACACATATGTCTCAGATAAGCCCTAATTTACCTCGTTTAGGGCAGAGCAATTCGTCGTCCCAAAGGGCGACGTTTTGCTATCTTGACTTTTTTAGCGCGATAATATATATTTATTGTGGATAGATATTGAGGTATATAATGAAAGAGCTAGGCAAATTGGATTTTTATAATCGAATTGACAATTATTGCGATAGAGATACCGAGGTAGTTTATAAGCATTATACCAAAAGCGCGAAGGGATATTTTCTTGATACGTTTTTTGGTTCAATGTTTTGGAAGTTTATGCTGTTTGAATTGGTGGGCGTGTTACTCTATTTATCAGAGCATTATATATCGCACGGCGAGTTCAAAGAATTCATATATTTTGACTACGTATTTATGGGACTGGGCGCGTTTTTCTATATAGCCCATTTGTGCATCAAACTATGGTTTTGGAAATACTCCAAAAACGTAATTGTGACAAATCATGGCATTTGGATAATGTGGTTCAGCACTTTTTGGTGGAGCAAAAACTTCAAGGGCAAGAAGAGAATGTTCAGCGCAAGTTGGAGTTTATACGCATGGGAAGAGTTGAGCGGAGTATTTGAGGAAGAATGTAAGATATCCAAAATAACCAAGTTGAAAGATTTTGTAATGAATAGATGGGACGGCGAAGAAACAGTGCGTTTTCTCCATAGCGCAGACGTCGACGAAATCATTGAACTAAGTATCAAGCATATCAACCCAAGAAAAAGAAAAAAGCAAAGAGACCCCAAGCTGAAGCCTTTCGGCAAAAAGAAGACGGATTATTATACGTAATAATTAATGCGCATTAATTTACACGCGTTTGCGCAATGCATTTTTTGATAAAAAAGTCAAATAAAATGAGGTGAAAAAACCTCATTTTTTTGTCGAAAAAATGTTGACAAGAATTGCTTAATTGTTGTAGTATAATTTCCTCACCCTTGAAAAAGGGGGTTGAAAATAATTAGGAAAATAACTTAAGAAAGGAGTATAGATATGTTAAAAGCAACAACAGAATTATTTATGTCGGAATACTTTTTGACAAAAGCAATTCTCGGCAAGTATTTGGAAAATGACGAAAACTTGTTTTATTCAATGAGCAAGATTTTCTTGATTTCCGAATCTGAGGCAAAAAGACTTTACGGCTTGACGAATAACGATATAGCCAAAGGTATAACAACAGCAAAGGATTTTATGCAACATCAGCGTATGGAGAAGTATTCGGCGCTTACCGGTTCGGCAAAAAACTCTAACGCGGAGTGGGAAGAAGTGGCTAGAATTAAAGGTAACGCTATTCTTTTTGCGACGGCTTCTAAGTTGGTATCCGATGCGGATTCATCTAGGAACGTGGTCTACAACGCGCTATCGAATGCGGTGGCAAGCGGACTTGTATTTGCGACGCGTATTATGGGAGTTTTGCAATGCGAGGGGATATTCCTAGGCAAGAACGAGGAAGCCGGCGTCAAGAAATTGGCGAAGGCTGCGAATTGGAACGATTGCGTAAGCACGCTCGCGCTTTTGCATTATTGCACTGATAACAGGGATTATAATATGGCTCGACTACGTCAAGTGGTGGCGGATTCTCCGTTTGAAGAGTTGTACGCGACAGCGCTCGATTGCTATAACGTGAACGGAACGGCAGAGATCGAGGGAGTAAGGTTGCTGGAAAAAGCATTTAGTTCTGGGGTATTGAAGAAAGAGGTCTACGACCCACAATACGCAAGAATATTGCACAGCGCCGCGCTCTCTATCAAAGATAAGGAGCGCGTTATTTTTTCGGGCGACAAAGCTCAACTTTCGACGATAGGCGATTTGCCGTTGAAGTTGACGTTGGACAAAGTCTCCGCCGTGGATACGTCCGAGTTCCCTTCGCTCGCGCTTAGGCGAAACGACGAAAGGCTCAAGATTGAGCGCGCTTTCAAGAACAGCGATTTGCGCGGATTGCCGTCGTACCGTCCGATTTGTCTTTGTTGCGAATCCAAGTACGTTCTTAATTCGTACGCTAGAACGTTCGCAAACAAAAGAGAGAATACGCACGTCGAGATAATAGACGTTGCGGAATTGAGTGAATACGATTTAGAGCCGAGCGCAAACAATATCTTTGTAAGATGCGTTGACGAAGACAAGGACAATCGCTTTTTGCTTTTCTTCAAGGGAGAGATTTCGGATAGAAGAATGGATGCGGTCAAAGGTATTTTGCAAAGCGCAAGGCGCTCGAAATTCCATTTGAATGCGCCGGGCGTGACGTTGGATTTGAGCGCGGTATTGCCGATATGTTTTTGCGATAAGGAAAATGCGAAGCTATTGAAACCTTATTGCGACGTGATTCAACTTGCCGAAACGACAGCCGATGAATTTGCGGACGTCGTGGAAGATATTTTTGCAAGCAAGGAAAAAGTGTACGGTATCGGCAAGATTAAACTCGAAGGCGAAGTATCGGAAGTATTTGACGGCTTTGACGTAGACACCGCCGAAAAACTCATAGATAGCGCGGTGCGCGCCCGTAGAGAGCAAGGCGCAAATATCACGTTGTCGAAGGAAATTTTGAAGTCATATTCGGCTGACTATAAAATGCCGAAAATAGGTTTTGGAGGAAACGAAAATGGAAGGTAGAAATAACATCCTTGAAGGATATGAAAATATGAACTACGTTCATTACGCCGATTCGGCAAGTTTGCCGAATACGGTGGCTTACGACGAGCTTGGTAAAAAGGCAATGTCGGGAGTGCTGAAAGCAAATTTACATATAGACGGTAGGCTAATTCAAAGCTATACCGCGCAGGAAAATCACGTCGGAGTAATCGCAGGTACGCGTCTGGGTAAGACAACGTCTTACGTTATTCCCACGATTCTTTCTTTCGCGAAGCAAGCGATGAAAAGAAGTATGATGATTTCCGATCCCAAAGGCGAGATTTACCGTCACACGGCGGAAACTCTTCGCGAAGAGGGATACAAAGTCATCTTGCTCAATTTCAGAGACCACTTGCATTCCGAGTGTTGGAATATACTTACGCCGATATTTAGGAAGTACAAGAAAATCGACAAGCTCCTAGACGAAGTCAGCGTAGTCGAGACGCCCGACGGGGCGAGAAATACGTTCCGCGGACGCGTATATGACAATCAAGAAGAGCTTGACGACGATTTGCAACGCGTCAAGGATATGATGCTCGGCGAAGTGGGCAACGATATTGACAATCTTGGCACTATGTTTGTCGATACCGTAAAGACAAGCGACCCGTATTGGGAAGACGCCGCGCGCGACGTTTTCAAGGCATTTCTATGGGCAATGTTGGAAGATAGCGATCCCGAAAAATGCGCCCAAACGATTACGGAAGATACGTTCTCGTTCAACACCATTTTGACGGCGATAGCTTCGTTTAAGGACGACGACGGCGTATATTATAACGACGGCGGATATTTTTCCAACCGCGAGAATAATTCCCGTGCATACGCGTTGGCAAAAAACACCCTTATCGAAAACGGAAGGCCGACTAGAAAATGCGTTATGGGTACGTTGATATCCAAGCTGTCCGTATTCAACGAAATGATAATTCGCCTCATTACGAGTTGTAATTCGTTTGAAATTTCCGAGATCATCGGCGAACCGATAGCGATATTTATCGACTATCGCGACGAGATAAAAGCGCACTACAAACTGATAAGTTTGTTTGTTCAAGACGCGTATAGATTTTTGATAGAGCAGGCGAACGCAAAGCCGAACGGCAAATTGGACGTGCCTTTCTATTTCATTCTCGACGAGTTTGGCAACTTTCCGGCGTTGAGAGACTTTGAGACGACGATTTCCGCTTGCGCGGGACGCAATATCTTTTTTATCTTGATTATTCAATCCTACGCTCAACTCGACAGCGTTTACGGCGCGTCGGTAGCGGAGATTATCAGAGACAATTTGAACGTGCATATCTTTTTCGGAAGCAACAATCCAAGCACGCTGGATATGTTTTCCAAAGAGTGTGGAATGCAAACGCGAATATCGCCTTTGAGCGCGCTCAACGGCAAGGGCTCTGAAATCGACACTTATCATATCGAGACGATACCGCTAGTTCCAAGAAGTATGCTGTCGCACTTCCAACACGGCGAGTGTATAATTACTGAAGCCAACAGCGGCTACGTTATGTTCTCCAAGCTCGAACGCTACTATTTATGCGACGAGTTCAAAGACTTGAAACTTGCATCCGAAAAAGAATACTTATGCAATATCAATCCGTTCGACAAGCGTTATACCTACGTGATGCCAAAGCCTCAACCGAGGAAAGCGCGTAATCCGTTTAGTTTTTAAGTGAGGTAATACTATGAATGCAATGGAGATAATCGACTATATCAAACAATGTGGCAGGATTGAAATTCCCTCAATGCAGTTGCAGTTGGGCATCACTTATAAGGAAGCGAAATCTATCGTAGACGACTTGCTTGAAAAATGTCAACTCGTCTATGAGAATGGTTTGAGTTACGTATACTTAGAAACGTTGGACAAAAACAGTGAGGAAAAGTCGGACGAGGAACAAGATAATGACGAGGAAGATGAAGACGAAGAAGATGAGGAAGAGGACTTTGACGATGAGTATGAATCCGAATTCGAAAAATTCCTTGAAGAGCAAGATGAATACGAGAACGACGACGAAGAAGATAAGAAGAAATTTAAGGCGCATATTGACGAATCCGAAACTCAAGATATTTATAAAGCGTTTAGAAGGGCGAAGACGTTTAATGATATTGAAAGTCATATTAGACGTATCTCGGCAAAGCGAAGAGAGGCAATTCAAAATCTTGACAACGTTTTGGATAAACTCATTTTGGAAAAACAAAAACCGATTTCAGCCAATTACCGTCCTCAGCATACGTTGTGGGAGGATGGCCTTGAGTTTATGGAAGCGGTAGATGAAAGATTGGAAAGGCTAATTAAATCGGATAGGAAGATGGGAAGAAAAGGCGCGATCAAAAAGGCGTCAGCGTACTTAGAAGCCGTGAAAGACACGTGTGATGGGAAGATGGCGCAAGTCTACGAAAGACTAGTCTACGAAATCATAAACACGAGCGACTATACTTACGCGCAAATGAAAAAACAAATTTGGGAGTAAATTATGGCTAAGCATTTTATGAAATTAAATTCCGAGCCTTTCGATAAAATAAAAGACGGCTTAAAGACCTACGAACTTCGCTTATATGACGAGAAACGTAAGCTCATTAAAATCGGCGACTTCATCGAATTCACAAAACTTGGCAGTACTGAAAAATGTACTGTTAGAGTAACCGATTTACGTCTCTTTGGTAGTTTTGAAGAATTATATGCCACACTCCCTTTACAACAATGCGGTTATACATTGGACGAACTTGAAAAAGCAAGTCCGACGGATATGGAAAAATACTATTCCAAAGAAGAGCAAGCGCGCTATGGCGTAATCGCAATAAAAATTGTCTTTTATTGTTGAAAAAGTCGAAAAATATTGTAATGTAAACTAAAGTTGACGCAATGTAAACTAAAGTTGACAAGAGTTTGCTTGAAATAATTAAGGCGGTTGTAATAGAATTAAGCGGATTGAATTTACCGCTTAATTTTTTTTATGTGTGAAAAATAAAGAAAATAAATTTATTTATGTTTTTGTAAGTCTCTTGCTCGCAAAGGCATAAGAAGGAGAAAATATGCAAACCAAAAGAAGAAGCATTACAAGCGTTTTGGCAGTTGTCATAATGCTTGTAGCGACGGTGTTGGGTTTTGCTTTAAGCAAGACTAATACCGCAAGTGGTAGCGAAGCGTTTGAGCCGGTCAAACTTGACTCGACGAACGTAAGCACTTATGCAACGTCAGGGTATGAAGATTTTTCTAATTACACGGACAAAGAATTGCCTGACACAATCAATAAGGATAATATAAGCCAATATGTCCCTATTGACAAATTCAACAAAGACGGAACGACGATTTACAACGGTCGAAACTACGGTTTTGTTATTTATTCGAGCGCAAAGACAAACCACGTTTTGTTGTTCAAAGAAACGTATAATAAGACAGGTGAGGATCAGTATGAAGTCGAATTCAAGGTGTTGTATACCAATTCGTTCTTTAAGAGCGGAAATTCAATATTGAATGCATACAGCCCGTATACTATTGCATTGTCCAACGTGAATATAAGTGAATTTATTTTGGATGTGGATATGCAAAAGAATATTGTGAACCCGTCTTATAGTGATTCTAATAAAGATTTGAAGAGCGCGTATTTTACTCATGCTGGATTGAGCGGTGATGTAAGTTATTTGGACAAAGACAAGACGAGCGACAACGTTTTGATATCATTGATAGATATAGATAGGAACGCGAACTTTGACGAAACTCTCGCTTATGATATTGCTGATTTGACGGTCAATGCTGAAAGTTACAAAAACTATCTTGCTAGTACGACTCTCGGACATAGCCCGTATTACTTGTATTATAATATTAATAGCACTAGAAGAAGTATAAATGTGGCAATGAATGCAGGCGCGGACGACTTTTTGGCGTATAAGAGCGGTAATCAAAATTATCTCAAAGCGTCATTCAAATTAGTTTCCTACTATAATAATAGTTATTATATTTACAACAATATATCTTTCGACGTATGTCTTTATAATGCATTAACAGTAAGTCATAAGGAAAGAATATCTTCTCAAAGCGTATTTTCGCTTAGTGAGGACACGGATTCTAATTACGGCATTTTGGATAGAAGCGGCGACGGCTATACTTTGACGGAATATCAAAGGTTTACGCCGATGCTCTATAACGACAACGTATTCAAGTTTATGCCCGATAAGGCAAAAAAATACAAGTTCACTACTCCCGAAGGCTATTACGCTACGGTTGGAGATAATGCGTCTAATTCTGACAACGTCTTTGCAGTCGGCTCGCAAGGCGGAGTAGTAGGTTTTACTACCGAAGTTGGCGGTAAAACAAGCGGAAATCTTCATGGCGAAAGATTGGTTGCGCAAGACTTTATCGGCGGAAATTTCACTTTTGCAAATATCGGTATTGAAAGAGCGCAAGAATTGAAGTTGGGAGCGACAAATCTTGATTCGGAAATTCCCACTTATAGAGCAGTAAAGACAAGTGAAATTACCAATGACCTTTACGTTTTGGACACGATGGGATACGTCGATTCAATCGACTTGCATATTCTTGACGAGGATATGAATATCGTGCAAACATCTACGAAATATGGTAAAGACCTTGTCATCAATTATCCAATGTCGGCAGATAAGAAATACTATATCGTCTGCGACAATGAAGATTACACGGCTCAAGCCTTGAACTTTGCAAACAAAGGCGAGTTGCTTTTGGGCGCAAGCGAATATCAAAATATCGAGAACTTGTATTATAAGTACGATGTTCCTAAGTATACGCAATACTATAAGACCTTTGCTAAGCAAATTATTGACAGTCAAGGCGACGTAGTGGCTATAAATGACGGCGACGCTTTCTTGGAAGCGGGAAAGACTTATTATTTGGAATCGGGCTCTACAAGACTTATGACGAGTATATCCGACTCTTATATTAATAAAGTAACCACTTTGGGCGAAACATTTGAATGTTCGGTGAACTACAACGAAGTATTTGAATTTGTCCCAAAAGTAAGCGCGCAATTTAAGTTTGTAGACGGAACGTACGATATTTATCGCAATTGGACGCTCTTAGCGGAAGACGAGCGTGAATGGTATGTCAATGAGGGCGAAATCCCATATCAATTTGTAAAAAGACAAAAGGGCGGAGCGTTCACTATGGATATGGAAGCCGAGGAATTAAACTTCGGTCTCAATATTTTGAATTTGACGGCAGTAAACGGAAGAAATCAGTTCTATTACGATTCCGAAGAGAAGATGAGAATAGATTATACGATTATGCCTTCCAATAACGTTTATATTTATGATTCTACGCTCAACTCTCCAGTATATGACCACGGCTATGCGATTTCTAAGGGTAGAATTTATATTATCATAGAGGGAAGCGGAGAATGCGCAATTACGCTTGAAGAGTATTTGCAACCTCTCAACGTAGAATTGCGTGTAGACGGAGAGAAGTACGATTATGACGGAGTATTCTACTACGGCAAGGATTTCACTTTGCCGGTATTGACAAAAGAGCGTTACGTCTTCCTCGGTTGGAAGAACGGCGACGAATTCGTCACTGACGCCAACGGTCAAAGCATTGTGGAACTTAAAGACGATGCAGTCTTGACAGCGTGTTTTGAGTTGCGCGGAGCAGTAGTCCAAGTAAATTCCAACGATAAAACGTTCTGGTGGGACGGTGAAAAAATGACGCTTGATGGAGAGATCAAAGTATTCATGGACTGCGACGTAGATAGTATTCGTCAAGCGGTGATTGAGACTTTTGAAAATACTCCCGAATGTATAAAGGAAGGATATTACACAAGCAGTTTTGTGTTTACTCTCACTTCTAGTGACGAAGATACCGATTACTATTCCTTGACACCGACTTGGTCAATAGAAGAGTATAAAGTTACGTTTATTATAAATGGCAAAACTTATGCAATGACGGAAAGCGTGCAATATGGGGCAACAATTACGACGAAAAATTTCCCCGCAGAGGTATTTGAGACGAGCAATTCGGAATATTATATTGCGGATTGGCAAATCGTCGGTAGTGATAAGACCATAACTATCAGTAAAAACGGTAAAGTTGAGGACTATACGCCGAGTGTGGGTAGCGAAGGCGCGTCGGGTTACGTCGAAGTTACTATGATTGCAAAGATAGAATACGTACAATATTATTTACGTATTGGAGGTGAATATTATGAAGTGTCAAAAGGCGGTTACTATACGATTCAATCGCTGGAATACTACGAATACGATACATATCCGTATATATGTCAAAACGTGTGGTTTGAGGATTATAATGGTAAAAAATACTATATAGGTTCTAAGATTTATTACAGTGACGTCAAAGCATTTTGGGTATCCGGAAGACAAGTTGTCAACGTATATCTTAGTTTGAGATCCGAAGACATAACGGTAGGTCTTGTATACAAGGCGTACGGTGATGATATAGAGCAAACTATTGAAACCAACGCCAATAAGGATACTTATACAATGGGAAATTCGTTCACTTTGAAAGACGTTTACGTAAGGGGTTGGGGATTTGACCACTGGGAGTGCAACGGCAATAGGATAAATCAAGTAAATTACTACGATCTCGGAATCGAAACTTATCTCAGTAGTCCGAACGCTGCGATAGAGAAAGACATTGTCGCCGTATTGACTGCACATAAAATCAAAAACCCTAACGAGACAATTTGCCTTATAGATTCTATAAACGAACACGTAAGAATTTATGGTAATGGTTATAGTTGGAATAATGTTGAGTTTGTAATTTATAGTTCCGTAAAAGAGGTGACATTTGTCAACGGTAGGTGGTATAATAGCAATATAAGATGTAATAGCAATAACGACAACGTTTGGGCATTGAGTGTAAATTTCGATAACGTTTATATGAAAGCGAAGAATAATCAGTGCGTCCTTGACGCGTCCAACATGATGTCGCTTTACTCATTTAACAACGTGGAATTGTGCGCAGGAGACGTGACCGAAGCAAATGCTCAACCGGCGATTATAGTCAACTCTCTTATAATGATTGGAGAGAACTTTACCGTAAGAGGTGGCAATAGTCTTAATCCTGAGCATGACGGCACTGAGGGAATTAGAGCGAAAGGCGAAACGCCCGAACTCAACAAATATGGGGCAGGCATCGGTGTTGCGCTTAGATCGTTGACGGTATACGGCGGCAACGGTTGCGACGGCAATAATGGCGTTGATGGTACAGATGGCGTTCAGAATGCAGAGGAAAATGGTACAGACGGCAAAAACGCGACAAACGCAAGCAACGGCGCTTATGCAATACGTCTTTATCAAATAGAAGTGTACAACGCAGTGTACAAAAATGCGAAAATCATTTGTTATGGCGGCAACGGAGGCGATGGCGGTAACGGTGGTAACGGCGGTAAGGGTTCTGAAGGTAGAGACGGAGTGTTCCTCGGTCAAACTTGTAAAGCTCCCGGTAACGGCGGTAACGGCGGCAACGGTGGTAACGGCGGCGACGGTAAAGAGGGATTAAAATACGGAATAAAATCTTCTTTTACCCATTCCGGAGATAATAGCCAAATAATATCGTATGGCGGAAAAGGCGGTTCAGCTGGTTCAGCAGGCGAGGCGGGTAAAGCCGGTGCTACGACCCATACGTATAACAAAATTGAAAAGACGGCTCAAGACGGTAATGCGGGCTCGCCTGGGCAAGCAGGAAACTCGTCGGGTGATTTTGTGTGGAAAAATGAATAAGAATTATGGGGGAGATAGATTGTGTTTGAGATAAAAGACTTGGCAAAAACGTATACGCCCAAGAACGGAGTACCCGTTCAGGCGCTTAAAGGAATAAATTTATCTTTTGGCGAAACGGGGCTTGTGTTTGTGCTAGGTAAATCGGGTAGCGGTAAATCTACTCTTCTCAACCTTATCGGCGGACTTGATTCCGCCGATAAGGGCGAGATAGTCATAAAAGGTAAGTCGTCCAAAGATTTCAAGACGGTAGACTACGATGCCTATCGCAATATGTACGTAGGCTTTGTCTTTCAAGAATACAATATCCTCAATGAATTTACAGTAGGCGAGAATATATCTCTCGCCATTGAATTACAAAACAAGAAAGAAAATAAAGAGTTGCTGACTAGCATACTTAAAGAAGTAGACTTAGAGGGCTACGCGGACAGAAAGCCCAACGAGTTGTCGGGCGGACAAAAGCAAAGAGTAGCGATAGCGAGAGCCTTGATAAAAAGTCCGCAAATCGTCTTGGCGGACGAACCTACGGGAGCGTTGGACAGCAATACGGGCAAGGCAATTTTCGATACTCTTAAGAAAATCTCTAAAGAGAAGTTGGTAATCGTAGTATCGCACGACAGGGAATTTGCCGAAGAATACGGCGACAGAGTGATAGAACTTGCCGACGGCGAAGTCATCTCCGATTTGCAAAAGGATAAAGAGGGCAAGTTTTCGCCTACCGATAATCAAGCGCTTTCAAAAGCCAACGAGAAATACGACGGCAAGGAGAAGTTCGCAAAATCTCGATTGCCGTATAGATACGCGATAAAGATGGGAGCAAGCAGTATAAAGAGCAAGCCGATTAGATTGGCGGTCACTATACTGCTTTGTTTTGTTACTTTTTCGTTATTTGGCGTCGTTGATATCTTCAACGCATTCAACGCTCGTAAGATTTTGCTGGACGCTTATACAAATGGCGATTATTCTAATTTTGCTTATACCGCGTCAATGCAAGAAGTTGGTGACGTAGGATATCGTTTGTATGGAGTCTCTCAACAAGATTTGGATTTTCTCAATACAAAGAGTAGCAACGAATTTTTGGGCGTGACTTATCTTAACGATAAATATGGAAGATTTGCGGAGACGTCATTAAGCGGTTTCTTGTCGCAAAGAGAACTTGAGGGGAGCAATAATTCCGTCTATTATAGTCAGTGTCTGTACGGTTTTCTTCCCGCGAGCAAAGAGTTTTTTAGCGCGCAAGGCTTTGAATTGATAGGGGAAGCGCCTGCGAGTGAAGATGAAATTGTTTTGACGCAATATATCTTAGACCAATTTAATATTGCCGGTATTACGTTGAAAGAGCCAAAAGGACAATTTGAAAAACAAAAGGTTGATATTGTTCCCAATAAAAACAGAACGGCGCAAGAGTTTGTCGACGGCGGATATTATATTGAGTTGGATGGGCAAGATTTCAAAATCGTCGGCATTGTAGATACAAAAGCAGATCCGCAAGGGAAATTCGATTCTTTGAAGCCGTCTACTATGACGACGGCGAATAGTAGGGAAAATACTAATCTAATCAGAGAGTGTCAGGAGTATTTTCAATACAGTTATCATTCGTTGGGATATATCTTTCCAAAGACTTACGAGAAATTGGTCGAATCTCATAAAGTCGATATGACCTCTTGGAATAGTTTCGGTAGGGCGTTGGAAGGTTCTATTTCATATACGAATAAGAGCGATTATAGAGTCGTCGCTTCCGATAAAGATTTGGACAAGACGGCAGGAATATTATGGCTTGACGGCAAGGAGAGAGATTCGTTGCAAGACAACGAGATAGTCGTAGGACTTAATTACGGCGTAAAGTTGTTGACGACAAATTATGATAGCAGTCTTACGTATAAGCACTCTAAAAGCGAGTACTTTGACGGACTCCTAAGGGTGGTAGAAGAAATAAGTTTTTGGGATTTGACGCGAGGCACTCCGCTTGCCTGTATAGAAGAAGCCGAGCGAGTGGATATTGAAAAATTAGAACCTTTCAAGAGATATTTAATGGATATGGACGAAGTCAATGCCGAATGGGCGTTGAGAACTTGTTATTCCGCGCCATCTAGCTTCTTTTGGTCTTCTTCTAATTTTATAAGAATCGATTCCTCTCGCCTAGAGTACGATTTTGACAAGATGAGCGAGGAGCATTGGCGATTGGCTTACGCAGGATATTTGGGCATTGATGAGTATGGCTTTTATGTAGGTGAGGGAAACAATAAAATCGAATATAGTATTGAAGGCGGACGCTTTAATAATATTACAGGTTTACCGTCGGGAGAACTGGTCGATAAGATTGGAAATGATAGATTATACGTTCAAGGCAAGATAAGTCTTGGCAACGTTGACGTGATAAATAGCAACAGTATAAATATTACCGCTAGAGATTTAAGTACGTCCCAACTGTTGTCCGAAGATTATGAGTATTGGAGCATAGTGGGAATATACGTTCCGCGATATGATTATCCGGAATTGGATGAAAAAGATACGGTTATTTTCAACAACGCGTTGTATAGAAAAGCAGAAGGCGCGCAGGAAATAATATACAATTATGCCTTGGCGTCTATACCTACGGCAAAAAGCGAAATTCTTTCTTTAATCGATTTGCACTTAGAAGGTTTCAGTGCGAGAAATTTGAGATTGAACGACAACGCCGCTTACGTTACGAGCAGTTTGAACTCATTATTTTATGCGATAAAAATGATTATGCTCATGGCAGGTGCAGGCGTCGCTATCTTCTCGATTTTGTTGATGTCCAATTATATTGCCATGTCAATAAGCAATAGAAAGCGCGAAATCGGTATTTTGCGAGCATTGGGCGCAAAGACAAGCGACGTGTTCTCAATTTTTGCCAACGAGAGTATTATAATGGCTCTTATCAATACCGTTCTATCCGTATTTGTCGCATTGGGCGCGAGCATAGGTCTGAATAAGTTTTTCCAAGCAAAATATTCGGCTGACTTTACAATACTTAGTTTCGGCATAAGGCAAGTTGCAATAATCTTGCTAATAAGCGTAGCCACCGCAATACTTTCAAGCCTAATACCTATTTATAGGCTGTCAAAGAAAAAGCCGATAGACTGTATACAAGACAGATAAAGATTTTATTTCACCATCACAAAAATTTTTAGAAAAATTCCTATTAACCTATTGACAAGGTAGGTTAATAGGTGCTATAATCATACCAATCTAGTAGGTAAATACCATAAAAGGTCAAAAAGGTAATAAAAATGCAGAACTATTTTGAAAAACTTGTAAGAGAAAATTTCCGTTTCGGACGAATGTGTCGATGTTGAAAAGACAATTTGCAAAAAGACAAACAGTAATTCACATATTATAAATAAAATAAAAATCATATAATAAATCAAGATAAAAGGAGATATAAAAATGTCTAACAAATATAAATTCGAAACACTTCAACTTCACGTAGGTCAGGAACAGCCTGACCCTGCGACGGACGCAAGAGCCGTGCCTATATATGCGACGACTTCATACGTTTTCAAAAATTCCGCTCACGCGGCAGCGCGCTTTGGGCTTGCCGATGCGGGTAATATTTACGGTCGTTTGACCAACTCAACGCAAGATGTATTCGAGAAGAGAATTGCCGCTCTTGAAGGCGGCGTTGCGGCTTTGGCTGTCGCTTCGGGCGCAGCGGCTATTACTTATACGTTGCAGGCTTTGGGTCAAGACGGCGGTCACTTCGTATCGCAAAAGACGATATATGGCGGAAGTTACAATCTTCTTGCTCACACGCTTACGGGCTTTGGCATAACGACGACTTTCGTTGATATACACAACCTTAAAGAAGTTGAGAAGGCTATAAAGAAAAACACGAGAGCGATTTATATCGAGACGCTCGGCAATCCCAACAGCGACATTCCCGACATTGACGCATTGGCGGAACTTGCTCACAAGCACGGTCTACCGCTCGTGGTGGACAATACTTTCGGTACGCCTTATCTTATCCGTCCTATCGAGCACGGCGCTGATATCGTCGTGCATTCAGCGACAAAGTTTATCGGCGGTCACGGTACGACGCTCGGCGGTGTAATCGTCGATTCGGGTAAGTTCGATTGGAAGGCTTCGGGTAAGTATCCCGCTATTGCGGACGCCAACCCGTCGTATCATAACATATCATTCGTAGATGCAGTCGGAGAGGCGGCGTTCGTGACCTATATTAGAGCGGTCTTGCTTCGCGACACTGGCGCGACAATTTCGCCATTCGCGGCGTTCTTGCTCTTGCAAGGTACGGAAACGCTATCTTTGAGATTGGAGCGTCACGCGGAGAATACCAAAAAGGTAATTGAATACCTTTCCAAGCATCCGCAGGTAGAGAAGGTCAATCACCCGTCTTTGGCGGATCATCCCGACCACGCGCTCTACGAGAAGTATTTCCCAAACGGAGGAGGCTCTATCTTTACCTTTGAAATAAAAGGCGGAGAAAAGGAAGCGCACAAGTTTATCGACAACTTGCAAATATTCTCGTTGCTTGCCAACGTTGCCGACGTCAAGAGCCTTGTTATTCATCCGGCTACGACCACGCACAGTCAGCTCACCGACGAGGAACTCGCCGACCAAGGCATCAAGAGAAATACAATCCGTCTTTCTATCGGCACGGAGCATATTGACGACATTATCGCAGACCTCGAAAGAGGATTCAAAGCAGTAAAATAATTTTGGAGGACTAGACTATGTCAAGAATTTTTACTTCGGCAGATCAACTTATAGGAAAAACTCCGCTTTTGGAACTTTCCAACTTGGAGAAAGAATACGGCTTGAAAGCCAAAATACTTGCAAAACTCGAATATCTCAATCCGGCAGGCTCTGTCAAAGACAGAGTTGCAAAGGCTATGATTGACGAGGCTGAGGCTTCGGGTAAACTCAAAAAAGGCTCTGTAATCATTGAACCGACTTCGGGTAATACCGGTATAGGTCTTGCGTCCGTTGCGGCGGCAAGAGGCTATCGTATCATTATAGTAATGCCCGAGACAATGTCTGTCGAGCGCAGACAAATAATGAAAGCGTACGGCGCGGAACTCGTGCTTTCCGACGGCGCAAAGGGTATGAAAGGCGCAATCGCAAAGGCTGAGGAACTCGCAAATGAAATCCCCAACAGTTTCATCCCCGGTCAGTTTGTCAACCCTGCAAATCCGCAGGCGCACAGACTAAGCACTGGCCCTGAAATCTATGAAGATACGGACGGTAAAGTAGATATCTTCGTAGCGGGCGTAGGCACGGGCGGAACTATCACGGGCGTGGGCGAATATCTTAAATCTAAGAACCCGTCCGTCAAAGTAGTGGCTGTCGAACCGGCTACTTCCGCAGTGCTTTCCACAGGAGTTGCGGGAGCGCATAAGATACAAGGTATCGGCGCAGGATTCGTACCCGACGTGCTGAATACAAAAATTTACGATGAGATAATAGCGGTGTCCAACGAAGACGCTTTTGCGATAGGCAAGGCGATAGGCAAGAGCGAAGGCGTGCTTGTAGGTATTTCTGCGGGCGCGGCAGTCTACGCGGCTATTGAGCTTGCAAAACGTCCCGAGAACGAGGGCAAGACCATCGTTGCGCTTTTGCCTGATACTGGCGACAGATATTTGTCAACGCCGCTATTTCAAGACTAATTAAGGAGTAACAAATGACGATTTCGACCAAAGGCAGATACGCCCTTAGAATAATGATTGACCTTGCGGAGAATTGCAACGGCGCGTTTATTCCAATGAAAACGGTCGCCGAAAGACAGGGATTATCGCTTAAATATATAGAGCATATTTTGTCCGTATTAAAACAAAATAATTTTGTCGAAGGTATACACGGCAAGGGAGGCGGTTATCGCCTTACGAGAAAGCCCGAAGAGTATACCATCGGCGAAATCTTGCGACTTGTCGAGGGCGACCTCGCGCCCGTCGCTTGCTTGGAGTGCGGCGCAAAACCTTGTGAAAAAGTCAATCAGTGTCGCACAATATCTATGTGGCGCGACCTGCAAAACCTAATCGACAATTTCTTCGACGGCATTACAATCAAAGATTTAATGCTCGACGCGTCGAATTGTTCGAGCGGAATAGATATTTCATTTTTAGACGCGTCGCTATAACGGCGCGTCTTTTCTTACTGTTTTACTGTTTGAATTGCTATTGATTATAGTATTTGACATACCGACGGATTAAAATTATAATTTAAGTAGGAGATAAATGCAATGGCGATAACAGTAAATATTTATTACCGCGGCAAAGACGGCAACGCGGTTAAATTTGCAAAAGAGATGATTGCGTCCGGTATAGTCGATAAAATCCGCAAGGAAAAGGGCAATATTCGTTATGATTATTTTTTGCCTCTAAACGAATCGGATACCGTGCTTTTAATCGACAGTTGGAAGGATCAGACCGCTCTTGATATTCATCACAAATCGCCCGTAATGGCGCAAATAGTCGCATTGCGTGAAAAATACGATTTGCATATGAAAGTCGAAAGGTATATTTCAGACGATAATGAAGTATCCGAGTTGGATAAATCGTTTATTAGAAAATAATCAAAAGGAGTTTATTATGGAAAAATTAAACTTGACAAATGAATGGGATAAAGTTTTCCCGAAAAGCGAAAAAGTAAATCACGAAAAAGTAACGTTTCACAATCGCTACGGCATTACGCTTGCGGCGGATTTGTATATTCCTAAAAACGCAAAAGGCAAACTATCCGCTATTGCGGTCTGCGGTCCGTTCGGCGCGGTAAAAGAACAGTCGTCGGGACTTTATGCGCAAGAAATGGCGGAACGCGGTTTTCTTACGATTGCTTTCGACCCGTCCTTTACGGGAGAGAGTGGCGGTCAGCCTAGATACGTTGCTTCGCCCGATATAAATACCGAGGATTTTTGCGCGGCGGTGGATTATCTTTCTTGCCGCGACGACGTAGATTCGAATAAGATCGGTATTATAGGTATTTGCGGTTGGGGCGGTATGGCAATCAATGCCGCGGCTATCGACACGAGAATTAGGGCTACGGTTGCGTCGACAATGTACGATATGACGAGAGTAAACGCAAAAGGCTATTTTGATTCCGCAGACAGCGAAGAGGCGCGCTATAATATGAAAAAAGCGTTGAACGCGCAACGCATTGTCGATTATAAAAACGGCAATTACGAATTAGGCGGCGGAGTGGTTGACCCACTACCCGAAGACGCGCCGTTCTTCGTAAAAGACTATTACGATTATTATAAGACCGATCGCGGTTATCATAAGCGTTCGTTGAACTCCAACGGCGGTTGGAACAAGACTTCCGCGCTTTCGTTTATCAATATGCCGATACTTGCTTACAGCAATGAAATAAGGAGCGCAGTACTTGTTATGCACGGCGAAAAAGCGCATTCGTGCTATTTCAGCAAAGACGCATTCAAGAACTTGAAAGGCAACAACAAGGAATTGCTTATTATTCCCGATGCAGTTCATACCGATTTGTATGATAGAAAGGACGTCATTCCTTTTGAAAAGTTAGTAGATTTTTTCAAGAAGAATTTCGACGCTGAGTGATCTATAAAAAAGACCGATATAGATTGATTTTTTATCGGTCTTTTATTATTACTGATTTTTCGCTAAATCTGTATATTTCTTTACAAAGTCTGCTTTTGCGTCCGTATAGGCGTCTCGATTATGCTCGTACTTTTTCCAAAGTTGCAATTTCAATTTTTCGTACTCTTTTGCGATATCGGGGTGAGTATTTAGATAATCTCTGAAATATATTTCGTCTATATCGTTTTCAAGTCTGATATGCAGATGAAATACCTTTTCGGCAAATCCGTTTTCGGTATAGCCTTTGTTCAAGGAGA
This sequence comes from Clostridiales bacterium, assembly GCA_014799645.1. Classification (GTDB taxonomy): domain Bacteria; phylum Bacillota; class Clostridia; order Christensenellales; family UBA3700; genus RACS-045. The sequence continues at coordinate 62,795 of JAAVHQ010000029.1, forward strand.
CGCGCATGTCGTTTGCTGACATAATTATATATCCGTTTTCTTGCAACGTATCGGCTGTATCTTTTAGTTGGCGCGCTGATTTTACTACTATTAAAATATCAATAATAGGTTTCGACCAAATATCTTTTATCGCAGTGCTTCCGACGTGGTGATAAATCGTATCTGACGGCAGTATGCTTTTAAGTTGCTTTACTTCATCATTATACCAGTCTGCCCAATACGGCTTATGTTCCGTCAAAAATATGGGGAAGAGTTGCCAAAGTTCTTCAAGTGTCATTTCAGAAAGTTGTTTGCTCATTGATGTTGTCCTTGCAAATCAATATATAAAAAAACAGGGGTAAGATTGAAGTTAGCATCCGAACAATCTTTTATGCGAGAGCAGATTCCCTCACGCAACCCCAGTTTCTTTATACAATTATTGTACACAAACAATCAGGGAAAAGTCAACATTATAAAATATAATTGTAAAAAATCACTTAGTTTGTTATAATAATTCTATGAACATGTTGAGATATAAAAAAGAGAATATAAATGAAGTTGTATCGCTTCTAAAATCTTGCGAAAATCTTGTCGACTTGCCGACGAATTCCTTTAAGGACGTAGCCGCACTGCTAAAAGACTCGATTGTCGATAGCGAAAAGATGAGCAAATTGCTAGGCAAGTATTACACGATTTTGGCGTGGGAAAACGAAGAGATAATCGGTTTGGCAAGTATGAACGGCGAGGGCGAGATCGGTTGGCTTGTCGTCCGCGAGGGAAACAATGTTGAAAAGACGGCAAAAGGTCTTTTTCGCGCGGTAGAGCGCGGAGCGGTAAAAAGAAAGATTCCAACTCTTTACGTTTGGAAACTTGACGAGTCGGAAAAATTGCTTTCGAAGTGCGGATTTGAATTTGAAAAACTCATAGGCGACGAATACGGCGAAATGGAAAGTTATCTCATGGTAAAGAAATTGACGATAGAAGAAAAGAAGAAAGTCGAACTTTTGCCAGAGGACGTCAAGCGCTTTCAACTCGATCCGTCCAAGCCTATAAAAGTAGAGGGCAAGGCGAAGTTCTTTCCAATATTCATTTTTGCGCTGGCTTGCTTTTTTATCGCGTTGCTCATTGGGATAACGATAAATAATTACAATAATTCTCCCGACGGCAAATTAGATTCGAAATTCACTATGTTTTTCATAATATTTGGCACGTTCTTCGTCGTTGCTCTTGCGATATTTATCGCTTATATTGCAAAGGGAATACGCTTGAAGAAAGAAGTGTTGACAATGAATATAACGAACGGCTTGATAATCGACGAGTTTTCTCACGAGCATAAAGTATATGACGAGGACAGAATAGAAAGAACGAAGTATATAGAAGTGTCGTTGACTTACGTATTTTACGATGAAGAAATGCAAAAGCGTACGGGAAAGTTCAATCATAAATACGAAAGTCAAACTCCTAAATTTTACGTCGGTCAAGAAGTCGTCGTCGCATTCTCGCAAGGAAAGTGTTATATTTTGAAGAAGTACACGCTAAGATAGCGTACTGAAATAATAAAGGTTATCGTTTATAAAAGAAGCCGAGTGAAATTCACTCGGCTTAAAGTTTTTGAAAGAAGTAATCAGTTGGTCAAAAGGAACATTGCAATAAAGAGTATTGTTATTACCCAAGTGACAACGGATATTTCTTTAATTTTGCCCGTGCATATCTTTACAAGTACGCAAGAGATAAGTCCTATTCCTATACCGAACGAGATTGAGAAGCCGAACGCCATAACCGTGACAGTCAAGAAAGCGGGGAGCGCTTTTGCAGGACTTGCCCAGTCGATATTTTTCACTGACGACATCATCAATACGCCTACCCACACGAGCGCGGCTGCGGTAGCGCAGTCGGGGATAATCTTTGCGATAGGACTTAAAAACATCGCGAAGAGGAAACATATTGCCGAGACGAGAGCGGCAAAACCCGTTCTTCCGCCTGCGGCAACGCCCGAAGACGCTTCGACGTAAGTCGTTACGGTCGTTGCTCCGCACACAGAGCCGACGCACGTCGCCACCGCGTCCGAAAGCATACATTGATTCATACGCAAAGGATTGCCTTCGCTNTCNATCAANCCGCCNTTTGAACAAGCGCCGTAAAGCGTGCCCAAAGTGTCGAACATATCTATCATACAAAGAGATAAGGCGGAAGTGATNATAAGCACTATCATTTGTCCCGCGTTGTGTCCGCTGAGATAGCCNGAGAAGTTNAAGCCGTTGGCAAATACTTGACCGACNGATTCCTTGCCCCAGTCNGCAAATGCGGTGAANGGCGAATCAAAAGTNATTCCCTTAAACATNTCTATNCAAGCCGCGTCATTCCATGCGCAACCCAATCCNGCAAATACGTAATAAAGTNCNGCCGTGCCGAGCATNCCCCAAAGTATNGCGCCNTTGACCTGCTTTGCNGAAAGCACGCCNATCGCAATCAAACCCAAAAGNCAAAGCACTGCGCTCATNGTCGAAAGATACGTNATATTNCCGCCTAGGACGTTGAATGAAGCAAAGCTTATGCCGCCGCTCGGGAAAGTGACGAGNCCTGCGTTTTTGAAGCCTATAAGCGCGATAAANAGTCCTATGCCGACGGGTATGGATACCTTAACTTCGTCGGGGATAGCCTTTAATATCTTTTTNCTAAGTCCCGTTGCGGTGAGCAGTATAAATATCACGCCGTCGAGCAATACGAAAATCATTGCGTTGGCGTAGGTNAGTCCGCTTCCCGCAGCAAGCAAAGTNCCNGTTACGTAAACGGTCGCGCCAAGACCCGAGGCTTGNGCAAGAGGCATTCTTGCAAGCAAAGCCATGAGCGTTGTACCGACGATTGCGCCGAGCGCCGTAGCGATATAGACTGCGTTGAAAGACACGTAAGGGTANGCGCCGTCAACTCCGTACATTTTGGGTACGACGAGCAGNGCGTAGACCATTGCCATAAACGTNGTAACGCCCGCTATTATCTCGGTCTTTATAGTCGAACCGCTTGCGGTGATACCNAANAATTTGTCTAATTTGNTTACNTTTTTTGTNGGTATGATTTGNTCTTTGTTGCCGTCGTCTTGCGGCGTNTGATAATTATCTTGATTTTCCACGTGCGTATCTCTCTTTATTTTTCGTAAATTTCGCGTTTCAAAATTGCGATGTANGGTAGGTTGCGGTACTGTTGAGCGTAGTCAAGTCCNTAGCCNACGATAAATTCGTCGCCTACNTCAAAGCAAGAGTAGTCGGCTTGAATATCGACCTGTCTGCGCGACGGCTTGTCCANAAGNGTGACGACNGTGAAAGACTTCGCNCCGCGTCCTACGAGCAAATCGCGCATTTTGTATAAAGTNTTGCCNCTGTCAACGATGTCTTCGACCAAGATTACGTCGCGACCTTCGACNGAAGCGGCTAAATCCATGACTATTTTGGGCATGCCCGAACTTNGAGTGGATGAGCCGTAAGANGAAATCGTCATAAAATCTATNTGCACAGGAGTTTTCATTGCGCGTACGAGATCGCAAAAAAACATTACGCTTCCTTTNAATACGCTTACCGCAAGCGGCTTTTTGCCCTCGAAACGCTTGTCCAGCCATTCGGCGGCTTGGTTTACTTTGTCTTTAATTTGCTCTTCGGAAAGGAATANGCTTTGCAAATCTCCGTTCATCTGAATTTCTCCTTTGTGAAACTTTTTTNTAATTATATCATATCGACNNNGAAAATGCAACGAGCTGCATTGAAAAGTGCGTCGGATATGTTGCCAAAGTATTTATATTAAAGTAAAATGAAATAGTTGACAATACCTTGTATCAATACATGAAGAAAGCGCATATATTGAAAAAAGGTCTTTTTATTGAAGANAAAGAAATTGTTANAATTCATTGCGAGGAGAAANAGTAAATTATGTGCGGAATCGTAGGNTATACCGGAACTCAACAAGCAACTCCAATTTTGCTTGACGGACTGAATCGTTTGGAATACCGCGGATACGATAGCAGCGGCATTGCTATCGTAAACGACAAAGAAATCGAAATTATGAAAATCAAGGGGCGTCTTCGTGAACTTGAACGAATTACCGAGGGAGTAAGCCCAATAGGTACGACGGGTATAGGACACACTCGTTGGGCAACGCATGGCGGGCCTAGCAACGAAAACGCGCATCCTCATTACAGCCGCGATAAATCCTTTGCAGTGGTTCATAACGGCATAATAGAAAACTATCTTGAAATGCGCGACTTTCTTTCCGAACGCGGTTTTTCTTTCCGTTCGGAGACAGACACCGAAATCGTAGCGATGTTGCTGGAATATTACTACGAGGGCGACGTGCTTGACGCTATTATTAAAATGCGCAACAAGATTAAAGGTTCGTACGCTTTGGGAATAGTGCACCGTGGCGAAAGCGACACTATTTACGCGCTACGCAAGGATTCTCCGCTTGTAATTGGTCTTGGAGAGGGCGAGAACTTTATCGCGTCGGATATCCCTGCTGCGCTTCCGTATACTCGCAAATTTATCATTCCCGACGAGAACGAAATCGCGCTGATTACGCCTGACAACGTCACGATTTACAACCGCAATAAAGAGCAAATACAAAAGCCTGTGACAATATCCGATTTGAGCGTAGCGGATGCGGAGAAAGACGGATTTCCTCACTTTATGTTAAAAGAAATTCACGAGCAATCGGGGGCAATTCGCAAGACCGTGCATGATCGTATCACTCCCGACGGCATAAGGCTCGACCGTATCAAATTGGACGGAAGCAAACTTCGCAAAATTTTCGTCGTGGCTTGCGGTAGCGCGTATCATGCCGGAGTAGTGGGCAAGTACTTTATAGAAAAATACGCGCGCTTGGAAGTGGAAACCGACCTTGCCAGCGAATTTAGATACCGCGACCCAATCGTAGGCCCTGATTGCTTGACAATCATTATCAGCCAATCGGGCGAAACCGCCGATTCTCTCGCCGCTTTGCGCGAGGCAAAACGTCGCGGTAGCCGAGTTTTGGCAATAGTAAACGTCGTGGATTCGAGTATTGCCCGCGAAGCGGACGACGTCTTGTATACCCGCGCAGGACTTGAAATTGCGGTAGCCACAACGAAAGGCTACACCACGCAAGTTGCGGCGCTATGCTTACTTGGACTCAAACTAGCGCGTGACCGCGAAACTATTACTCAAGATTTATACGACGAGTTGCTTTGTGAACTTAAACAGACGCCCGAGACGCTTGCTAGATTTATAGACGAAGTGAGCAACGTCGCTCAACATCTGGCGGGCAAATACTATACCGCATCCGACGTATATTTTATCGGGCGCGGTTATGACTGGGCGGCGGCTTTGGAAGGCGCGCTCAAACTCAAAGAAATATCTTATATTCACGCCGAAGCCTATGCGGCGGGCGAACTTAAACACGGAACTATCTCGTTGATAGAAAAGAATTCTTTGGTAATAGGTATAGCCACAGAACCGACCTTGCTTGAAAAAACGCTTAGCAATATCAAAGAAGTACGCTCGCGCGGAGCAGCGGTCATCGGCATTACAGACGCTCCCGATTCAATAGGCGCGGAGTGCGACGACTTAATTGTACTACCTAGCGGCAACAGCGCGTTTTCGTCTTTGTTTACCGCGGCGGCATTGCAACTTTTTGCCTACTATATCGCGGCTGCTCGCGGCGGCGATATAGATAAGCCGCGCAACTTGGCAAAGTCGGTAACGGTGGAATAAGTTTTTATAGTCTATGAAAAGAAGTTGCCATTCGGCAACTTCTTGGCTTTGACGGAGAAATCGATTTGTAAGTAGCGAGGCGACGGTCTAGCGAGTAAATGAATAATTCATTGGCGCGTAAATATTTATCTGTTAAGTTTAGCGAGTTTGTCTATAGTTTGTTTAGCGTTTTTGCCGAAAGTAATGAGGATTGTTCCGTCTTTAAGTTTCTTGCTATATCCACTTTCAAAATAGTAATAATATGCATAGTCTTCTTCTTCTTCCTCTTTTTGAATCAGTTGTTCTATTTCGTCTTCAGGTTTGATATCGTCGATTTCTATGCATTCCGTAGTTATACATCCATATCCAGCATGGTAATATTTAATATATAAATGGCAGATATCGTGGACGTCAAATCCTTTTTTACCGCACAATCTTTGTTCAAAATCTTTTAGTTTCAACTTTTCGTTATCGAATAAATGATTTTCTCGATGAGAAAAATATTTATCAAGTTTTAGTTTGATAAAGCCTCCGCAAATAGTTCTATAAAACTCTTGCGCACCCCACGTGAGTTCTTTTTCAAACGAAAGGTTGATTTCCTCAATTTCACTGTTGTATACAAGAAAACTTTCGCAATTCTCAAAATCTAAATCAATTCCCCAAACGTCTTCTTTTTTGACGTTACTCAAATTGATTTTATGCGTACTACCGGAAGCTTCGCCCATTAAAGGTTGGGGGAGAGCTTTCAATATTAGAAATTCTCCGTCTTTTTGAGTTTGGAAATTGCCGAGTAATACGTGATGCCAATTATCCTCGTTAAATAGCCAAATCTTTGTGATTATGCTTTCATTGACACAACGGTTCTCAATATATGACTTTCTATCTTTCTCAATCGCTTTTGAGTTGTATAAGAAATAGCTATTATTAATAAACTTACTATGATTCTTTATTTTTAGCTTAAGATATCCGCTTTCAGCTACTGCGCAATAGCCGTTATCATGTCGGACAAGTTTGTCGTAAACGTTAAATGAAAGATCAATCAATTCTGAGCCGTCGATTGATAGATAATCTCCGTTTTCAAAGAATAGATATAGGAAATTTACGTCTTGTTTGTTAAAATCGTTTTTTGCAATAGTGTATTCCATAATGCCCTCCTAAAATAAAAAATTGCCATTAGATTAGATGGCAATTTTAATCAGGGCAAATGTTAAAGTAGTTTTAAGAGTGTAACAAAAATGTGCCAAAAGTATAAACTGAACATCTAATCTTAAATTGTTGAGATTTAATACTAAGCACTTGTTTTTGTCGTATCCTCCTAGTTAAGTTTTCAACTCAGTCATATCTTTTATAGACACGACTGAGTTGGGTGGCGGAGAAAGAGGGATTTGAACCCTCGCTACGCTTTCACGTACTACTCCCTTAGCAGGGGAGCCCCTTCGGCCTCTTGGGTATTTCTCCAAAGTAAATTGATTGAATATTGTTTGCGTATTGCAAAAGTATAATAGCATATTTTTTAGTGCTTGTCAAAATATTTTTCTATATTTGTAAAGACAATTTGAAAAGAGGGGTGGCAGTTGATGATTGCGCGGTGTCGAAAAGAGTCGATAAATTGTATAAAAACGGGCAATTTCGATTTGTGACGACGGCATTTCGATTTGTGAATTTTGACAAATTTACAAATAGGTATATTTGTGATTTGGCTATACAAATTTGTAAAAAAATTGAAAATTATTAAAATTTATGCAAAAAATTTTGGTATTTCTCATTGAATTTAACAAAATTATGTGTTAAACTAATAATGTAATTGTGTGAAAAACTTGCTCAATGCATTTTTTAGAAAGCAATTGACTAGAATAATAGATGGACAAAAGCGAGAAATAACAGAGTTAAATCCGAAGAAATATATTAGAACGGGAGGACGGCAAAATGGCAAAAGTTGTAGAGAATGAAAGAAGAGGTAGATTCGTATACAGAAAGACCGAGAAGGGTAATTACGTTTACAAATTGTATGCCGCTAACCATAAAGTTATTGCAACGAACGGAGGCACGTATTCTTCGCTCGGAGCGTTGAAGACGGGTATCAACAGCGTCATTAACAATGCCGAAACCGCGCCTATCGAAGACTGGACTTTGGTCAACGTAATTGAGCAAAAATGTCCGAAGTGGGTTATCTTCCTCGATGCAAGAGGCGAATACAGATTTAGACTTTTGGCTTCCAACGGTCAAGTAGTTTGCACGCCCAACGACGGATATCTTTCCAAAGACGCTTGCAAGGTAGGTATGAAGTCTATCGCAAGAACCGCCGCTACCGCAATCGTCGTTGCCGACGAGGACTAATTTTAATAAATAGTAAATGATAAAAGCGAACCGAAAGGTTCGCTTTTTGTTTTATTTCGTGACGTCACATCACTTGCATTACGAAGAATTTAAGGTAAAGGCTTTCGTCGGTGGAAAGCATTGACGGATGGTCGGGCGATTGCGTGCGTATCTCGACGATACGAACCTTTCGACCGCTTTCGCGCGCCGCGTCGCAAAGCATATTTTGGAATAGCGGAAACGTCATATAGTGCGAGCAAGACGACGAGATAAGATAGCCGCCGCTCTTGACAAGTTTCATTCCCAAAATATTGATGTCTTTATAGCCTTTATAAGCGTTTTTGACCTCGCTTGCGCTTTTGCAAAAAGCGGGCGGATCGAGGATAATCGTATCGAAAGTCTTGCCCTCTCTTTTGAACTGACGAAGAACTTCGAAGACGTCGCCTTGCATAGTCGTAATATTGGAAAGATTATTGAGCATAGCGTTTTGTCTGACGTCGGAAAGCGCTTGTTCGGAAATGTCCAAAGAGATTACGTTGTTTGCGCCTGCGATAGCGCAGTTGAGCGAAAAGCCGCCCGAATTGCAAAAGCAGTCGAGCACTTCGCGATCTTTGGAATATCTGCGCAAAGCAAAGCGGTTTTCCTTTTGGTCGAGGAAATATCCCGTCTTTTGTCCGTTCTCCAAATCCACAAGCATTTTCAGCCCGTTTTCTTCAATGATTACTTTGGTGTCGAAATCGCCGTAAATCTTGCCTTTACGCAAGGGCAATCCCTCTTTTTCTCTCACGAGTACGTCGCTGCGTTCGTAGATGCCGCGAGGATTGAAAATATCTATTAAGGCTTTGATAATGATATCTTTATTCTTTTCAATACCCAAAGAGAGCAATTGCACGCTCAGCACGTCGGCGTACTTGTCGACGATAAGCGCGGGCAGGTTGTCGCTTTCTGCAAAGACTACGCGATAGCAGTTGTCATAACCGAGCGCAAGACGGTAGTCATTGGCTTTCTTGATAGCGTTGTAATAATAATCGTAATCGGGGATTGATTCGTCCCTAATGAAAATACGCACGAGTATTTTGGAAAGGTGGTTGATATATCCCTTGCCGATGTAGCGACCGTTGAAGTCGTATACGGTGGCGAGAGAGCCGTTTTTGTCCTTGCCCTCAATGCGCGCAACCTCGTTGGCGTAGACCCACGGATGACCTGCGACAATGCGTTTTTCTTCGTTCTTTTTCAAATATACGTTGTATGACATAAGTCAATTATATCACTTGCGCGCAAGAAAAGCAAACAAAGCGTATTGCAATCGCTCTCAATATGTAGTAATATATAATAAATATAATTTAACAATATTAAGGATATTATTTTATGAGCGGAAAAAAATCGGGAATACTTTTGCCAATATTTTCTTTGCCGTCCAAGTATTCTATCGGCAGTCTTGGCAAGAGCGCGTACAAATTCGTAGACTTTCTCAAAGAATGCGGACAGAGTTATTGGCAGGTGCTTCCGCTCAACCCGACGATTTTCGGCGATTCGCCGTATCAGTCGCCGTCGGCTTTTGCAGGCAACCATTATTTTATAGATATAGATATGCTCGTCAAGGACGGATTGCTCGACAAGGATTATGCCGAGGGATTCGCGAAGGAAAGCGAAAGGATAGATTACGGCTATCTATTCGAGAGCAGACTGTTTTTGCTGAAAAAGGCTTTCGAGAGATTCGACATCAATAAAAAAGACTATATTGCGTTCAAAGAGCAAAATAAGTTTTGGCTGGACGACTACGCACTGTTTATGTCGATAAAGGAATACAACAACAATTCCGAGTGGTCGGAGTGGGCAGACGACGAGAAGTACAGAAAGAATATTCCTGCGCTTTGCAGAAAGTACGTCGGCAGTATGGAATTTTGGCATTTCGCGCAATACGAATTCTACTCTCAATACGCGAAGTTGAAAAAGTACGCTAATTCAAAGGGTATCGAGATAATAGGCGATATGCCTATATACGTCGCTTACGACAGCGCGGACGTGTGGTCCAATCCCGACAACTATCTTCTCGACGAAAAACTCTCGCCGACTTTGGTTGCGGGCGTTCCGCCAGATTTGTTTTCCGAGGACGGTCAACTTTGGGGCAACCCGATTTACAATTGGAAGAAGATGAAGAAAGACAAGTTCTCTTGGTGGGTAGAGCGATTGAAAGTCGGATATAAACTCTATGACGTAATCCGCATAGACCATTTCAGAGGTTTTGCGGGATACTACGTCGTCGAGAAAGGCGAAAAGACGGCGAAGAAAGGCGAGTGGCTCAAAGGCGTCGGAATAACTTTCTTCGACGAGTTGAACAAGCAACTTCCCGACGCAAAGATTATCGCCGAAGATTTGGGCGTAATCACTCCCGACGTGAGAAGACTTCTCAAAAAGACGGGATACCCCGGAATGAAAGTCTTGCAGTTCGCTTTCGGCGACAAGGACAGCGATTATCTGCCGAAAAATATTAAATCATCCAACTGTATCGTCTACACCGGTACGCACGACAATATGACTACCGCGCAGTGGATAGACGAGATAAGCGATGAAGAAAAAGCTTTGTTCAAAAAGGTATGCAAACCGAAAAAGGGCGAGACGCCTTGCGAGAGCCTTATCCGCGTGGCTATGTCTACCAAAGCCGAACGCGTAATTATCCCTATGGCGGACTATTTGGAGATAGGCGAAGAAGGACGTATCAACGCGCCGTCGACGACGGGCGATAATTGGACCTGGCGATTGGATAGTAAGTATAATACGGCAAAGTTGAGAGAGAAAATTAAAAGGTTGAGCCAAAGACAATAATACAACTTTATTTTAGCAGTTTTTTTACTAGATTGGATATAAGTTCTTTATTCTCAGAATCAAGTTTTCTGAAATTTTTTATCAACGTTTGTTCCGAATTTGATACTTCCGGAAAGGAATAATCAACTTCGTAATTATCTTGTCGTCCGACGAGATAATCGATTGAGCATTGGAAAAAATCGGCAATTTTAATCAAAGCGGTGTAGTCGGGAAGCCTGTTTAATTTAGTCCAGCCAATGACAGTCGTATACGGTATTCCGCTTTGCTCGGCGAACTGCTTGCGATTAAGATTACGCTCTTCTAATAATTCATTAAATATTTCTACAAACATAATATACCCTCTAATATTTTAACAAATATATCTAATTAAATACTTGACTTACCTAATTAGGTGTTATATAATAATCAAAAATACCTAATTACGTATTTTTTACGCAACTAGGTAAAATTTACAAAAGAAAAGGAGCAAAATATGGCACAACAAACATTAAGGTGTTATCACCACCACAATTGCGAAGATCGCCCTGCGGTTGCGCATTGTTCAAAATGCGGTAAGGGTCTTTGCCGCGAATGCGTAGACAACTTGAAGTCAAAGACAGGTGAAATTCTTTGCGTTGACTGTCTTAACGAGGAAAACGTAACTGATGCCGCTTGGGCAGAGGTAGTAAAAGGTGATATCAAAAAAGAGATGATAACTATTTTAGTTGGTTTTATTATAGGTTTGGCTATTGAGATATTTCTTCTCGTAATGTCGCAAACAGCGAAATCGGAGACATGGGATGGATTATTGATGATTTCTTGGTTCTTATTTCTTCCTACGTTGCTTGCGTCTCTTAAAACGATTGTAACAAGAGCCCATTTATTTAGACAAAAAATAAGTTATCGATTTGATAGTTTAATTATAAAACTAATATGTTATAGCATAAGTGTAACGTTTTTCTTTATACTTTGCTTCGTATCGCCTATTATGTTTGTATGGCGTTTAGTTAAAAGGGCAAAAGACGTAAAACTTTTTAAGGAGTACGTAAATTTGCAATTTGTGAAATATCAAAAGAATCAGGAGTATGCGGAACTTGCCGCATCGATGACTACAAGATTGACAACTGAAGAGTTTGAACGTAAGTTGAGATTAGAGTTATCCACAGAACTTGAGGAAAACAAGGAAGAAACGGAAAGGAAAATTTCCGAAATGGCTGCAAATTATAATAGAGAAATGGACGAAAAAGATAAAAAATTGCACTCTATTTCAGTAGAACTTAATGAAGCCCAAAGTGGAATGGCTGCCTATAAAGAAAAATATGAAAATTCAGAGAAAAAGAATCAAAAACTTCAGAAACAAAATGCACAAACGAAGAGAAAAACTATCAACGTTGACGACGACGATATCGCCGCTTAACGTGTGGTTGAATGGAGGTAGAATATGAAATATGCAGGTATTGCCATAGGTGTGGTAGTAGTCGTTGCGGTATTGGCAATTGTCATATATTTTCTTTTGAAGAAAAACAATGTAGGCAAGAAAAAAGATTTTGTAGAGTTTGACGGCAACAATACGGAACTTCTTAAAGTCAAATCTTTAAGTGAAAAGGAGTGCAAAGGTCGTAGTTTATCTGCTATTGTACCGCCTACGCACGATGCGTTGATAATAAGAAACGGCGCTATTGTAAATCAATGTAGCGGAGGCGAATTTCCTTTGACGGAAAACGGCGTGACAATACGTACGTTAAAAATTATGTATGTATCTAAAACGGTAAGAGTAACTATAAATTGGGGAACGCAAGAAAAACAGCGTATTCCGTACCGTGACCCCAAAATAGGTAAAATTGTTTCCGTGGGAGCGTATGGCGAGGCGGAAGTCAAGGTGAGCGACCCAAGCAAATTCTACTTAAATCTTGTATCGAATTTCGGCGATACCTTTTCTATCGATAACTTGCAAGAGCGTATACGCACGTTGGTCGTTGACGAGACTGTCAAAGCAATCGGCAAAGTTATCAATGAAAAGAAACTTTCTTACGTGGACTTTGAGCCTGCTAAATTCGATATTCAAAAAGAGGTAGGCGATTACCTTTCCGTTAAATTCACAAACACATTCGGTTTTGAAGTCTTTGATTTTATAATAAAAAATATGAATCTTGCTCAAGAAGAGGAAGAAGAGATAAAACGAATTTACGCAGAGGACAGCGATTACGAACGCGGAAAAGTCATTTACGATAGAAATGAGGAAATCAAAGAGCGTGAGAGACAATCCGAGCGTCGCCGCAAAGAAGCGATTCGCGACGATAAGGAACTTGATGATTTCTTGTACAATCGCGAACGCGACAGAGAGCGCGACGATATTGAGTATGAGCGTAAGAACCGTCATGAAGATCAAGACCGCTTGTGGGCGCGCGAAGATAAGGAGCGCGATTACAAAGAGCGCATTGAGAATAAGCACATGGACACCGTAAAGGATATTGAAATCAGCCGAAGCGAGGCGGAAAAGGTCAAAAACCAAAACGGCGGAGAGAACGGCAAGTCTTCACTAGGCAATGCCGGACATCATTGTAGCGTATGCGGCGCAAGTTATAAGCCGGGAGCAAAGTACTGTCCAAGTTGCGGTATGACATTGCCGAGCGAAGAAATATCGTCCAAATGCCCCGACTGCGGTTCGGAAGTTCCTTGGGGAACGGCTTATTGTCCTCGTTGCGGACATAAATTCGGCAAATAAGCGGAGCGCAATATGTCATCTGTAATAGAATGTCCCGGTTGTCGAAGTAAAGTAAATTGGGACGGCGAGTTGGAGTTGAAATGTCCTTATTGCGGTGAGGTCGTATCCAACGTGCAAACGCTGTTAGGAAATAATCTTATAGAGCGACTTGGTATAGCGGCTGGATATCGACGGGTAGGAAGATTTGATGACTCTCAACAAGAACTGGAAAATATCTTGGAAAGTAATAAAGAGATTGTGCCAGAGGCTCTATTCGGTTGTTTTCTCAATTCTTATGAAATAACCGAATATGCCTTTGGTAAAGATAGCAGCGTAAATATTTGTAAATGTAACTCTACCAGTAAAAGACCCGTTGAAAAGAATAGGGATTGGCAGGACGCTAAAAAGTATTCGCAAGGCAAAAGGCTTGAACAATGGACTGCTTTAAGCAAAAAGATAGAAGATGTGAGACAGGAAAACATACGCATCAAAAACAACTTGCCAAAATACAGAGCAATCATAATTTGCGATTATGAAAACGATAGGGCTAAGGAACTCGCCCACAGCGTATACGATATCCTTTCTACTCAAACGGACGTGTTTTTCCCGCCGGAGACGTTGAAGTATATTAAGTCGGATGAAGAGAAGGATAAATACTTGATTCAGGCTATCAAAAACCCCGAAATAGCGCAGTTGATGTTCGTCATTTATTCTGACACTTTTAATTATCGCAATAAAGCTAAAAACTTTTTTTACAACGTTGCGGGACAGTGTAGGGAATTTGCGAAAGTGCATACGAAAGCTGAACTCTTTTCCGTCACAGACGACTACGAGGCATCGCCTATTATGAAGACGATTAGCATTAAGACGATGAGGTGCAAAACCTTCGACTCTTCGTCTTACAATATTATTGCAAAGAAGATTCTCGACTGTATTATAGAATGCGCTTACGACTACGATGAAAGCGAAGAATTTGAGAACGGAAAAATAATAAAACTAAACGAAGATAGAGGGCTTAGTCCAAAGGTACGCCCTCTTGAATAAAAACATAGGAGTTGCTTATGAGATGTAACGGTTGTGGAATGGATGCAGAGCCTAGAAACGGAAAATGTCCTTATTGCGGAACAACGCTTCAAAGAATTGAAATAGGAAACGATAGGGCAAAAAAGGTAAGCATTGAATCAGGCGGAGAGATTGTATTTGAAAAAAATATCTCCGGAATTATGGAAGTCATCACAAACAGCGGAGTTGGTTCGGGCTTTTTGATTTCTTCCAAAGGGTACGCGTTGACAAATACGCACGTAATTGTCGATATGAATGAAAAACCTTATAAAAACGTAAAGGTGAGACTGAACGATGAAATTATTCAGGCGACGGTTGTCGAAGTAGGCGACAAAAAAGGGGGATTTGGAAAAGGAATAGATCTTGCAATACTTGAACTGAACTCTCTTCCCGCTGGCGCAACTCCGTTAAAATTTGCCGACTCGCAAAACGTACGCAACGGCGAGAAGGTATTTGCCATAGGTAATTCGCGAGGCGACGGCACTTGCATAACGGGCGGAATAGTCAGCGATAGAAACCGTCAAATGAAGAATGGAAAGAATTATATTATGACTGACTGCGCAATAAATCCAGGAAATTCGGGCGGACCGCTCTTTAATGCGGAAGGCGACGTCATTGGCATAAACGTATCGGTAAGAATTGACGAAAAAGGCAATCTCGTAGACGGTATGAAGTATGCAATTCCAAGTAACGACGCAATTAAATTTGCAAGTAAGTATATTAAATAAGAATACACCTCGTTCGGTAAAATCCTCAATATACTAGCACCGAATAAAAAAGAGAGCGTTTCCGCTCTCTTTTTTATTCCCAGAATTGTTTGCCGCCGTACATCATAAAGTACTGCGAAAGTTTTGCCATTTCTTCGGGGGATTCGACAAAGCCGTCGAAGACCCATTTTTCAAGTAGCGCGGTAATACCTGCGACGAGGTAGACGCTGAAATAGTCGCAGTTGCGAGAATCGTCGTCTTTCGCGCGTACTATCCAAGAGTCGAAACAAAACTTTTCGAGCGATTTTTCAAGATGTCTGCCGAAACTGCTATCGCAGTTGGGCGAGAATAAAATATACGCAATATCGTAATTTTCTTTGACGTATTTATAGAGGTTGACGAAACTTTTTGCGGGATTGAAGCCTTCGTTGTCCTTGACAAGTATCGTCTTTAAGTTGTCGATAAATTCGTTGCCGAGTTGCTCCAACATATCGTACGGGTCGCGATAGTGCAAATAAAAGGTCGCTCTGTTGACGTCGGCAAGTTCGGCAAGTTCCCTTACCGAAATATTGACTATACTTTTAGTGTTTATCAGTTCTTTCAAAGCGCAGAGCAGTTGTTGCTGAGTACGTTTGAATCTTCTGTCCTTTTTCGTCTTATCCATAATCTTTCCCCTAATGAGTAATAATACGACAATTATCTCATAAATCGCAAAAATTAACGTTTATTAACTGAATATAAACTGACTGTTAACTAATTGTTAAGAGCCAACAATTTGCCAAAATTATGGTATAATAATAGACATTTCGCAATAATATTGTTGATTATTATACATATTGAAGACAAATGGTATAGTTTCTGCGGTTGATTAAATTGCTCAAAACTCTTATAATTATAATAGTAAAATAATTGATAAAAGTCAATTACTTTTGCAAATTTTGTACCTTAGAACAAAAATAACGGGCGAATATCGGTTTTACATATAAAAATTGATGGAATTGTCAAAGATATTAACGTAAGACACGCGCGAGCCCGCTATTAGAGAATCAGGAGCAGGATAATGGCAAAAATCACACAAAGAGAATTCGATGAAAAGCACGCTCAATATGCGAGGATGGAAGCGTATGACCAATGGACTACGCCTTACAACGAGGACAATGCAATCACCGTCGATAAGGATTATGAATTCCAGCCCAATACGCGTACTTTCAAGATAGGGAGATTTATCGTGAAGGGCATGCTTCGCTTGGGGTTGCCGCTTGCCAACAAACTGCTTTTTGATTTGAAAATCGAGGGCAAGGACAATCTCAAACAAGTTGACAACGCGATTAGAGTATCCAATCACGTCATGTTGCTCGATACTATGATAAACTTCCAAGTCGCTTTCGGTCACCGTCATTATATGACGGGCGCGGCTTTCCAACTCAAAAAGGGCGCGCTCAGCAAGTTTTTCAGAGCGGCAGGTTTCTTGCCTTTGGCGAGTTCTATAAAGGCAATGAGCAATCTTGACAAGTCAATCACGGATATCTACGAGAAAGGCAATTCGGTCGTTACATTCTACGCAGAGCAAGCAATGTGGGAAAAGTACGAAAATTCCCGTCCGCTCAAAAAGGGCGCNTTCCANTATGCGGTCAANAACAACGTGCCGGTAGTGATGACGGTAATACTTTTCAGACAGCCGACTTGGATTAGAAGAAAGTTGGGCGTNAAAAAGGATTGCACGGTAAGAATTTGTCCGCCTATATATCCAAGAAGCGATTTGGGCGTAAAAGAGAATATAGAATATATGCAAAAGGCTACNCAAGAGATGTACGANAGGACGGTCTGCGATTTCTACGGCTACGANTACGACAAATACGATATGCGTCTCACGCCGTTGGAAAATAAGTACGTCGCTAAGGGCTTGTTGGATAAAGACAGCGCGCTTGCCGAAAAGCCGAACGATACGGANCTNAGNAAAAGAATAGAGAAGGAAGTCGCCGAGCGTGAAAGGGCGCAACNGCCTATTTGCGAAGAGGAGATNTTTGACGACGAATTNTTGGACTGCTACGACTTCGGNGATATATATTCCGAAGANACGATGACGGAGCACGCTGTCAAACTATAATTAGATTTTTCAACTTAGTTTTTTCACTTCCAAAATCGGTAAAACCGAAAACAAAAGTCGCTCAAAGGCGACTTTTGTTTTTTAATTATTGCTTATAGATTTTTTTGAGCCGTTTTGAGCCACCTTTTGGAGAGGTAGAAGAGTACCGAAACCGTCGCTCCGATTATCCAGCCGATTGGCCAACTCCACCATATACTTTCATAGTCGAGTCCNAACCCTTTTACGAACAGATAACTAAGACCTACTCTTAAAACCAAGTCGGACATAGTGCTTGACGTAAAGCCTGCCATATCGCCCGCGCCGCGTATAAATCCNTCGAANATNATTTTNATNCANACGACGGCGTAGAATGGGGCGAGGATATANAGNAANTTCGCGCCNATGTCTATAATTTCGGGATTGTTCTCGCTTGTGAACGCCGCGACCAACTGTCTTGCGAGNANCATATACANNGCNGTCGAGAANAGCGCGATTACNATTACNGAAANTATTCCGCCTTTCAANCCCTCTTTNGTNCTATCCAATCTTTGCGCGCCGATATTTTGCGAGGTGAANGTNGCCATTGCGTTGGAGATAGTAAGNAAAACGGATATGATTATNTANTTTATCTTGAACGCAGTGCCGTAACCCGAGACGAGATTTGCNTTGCCNAAAGAGTTGATAAGGCTTTGCANNAAAAGNTGACCGATTGANACGGTGGAATTTTGCAAAATACTCGGCAATGACAATAGCATTATACTCGTCCAAGTCGAGAGNGAGAACCNNGAATTTTCCAGAGCGCGATGAGTGTGTTTTTGTTCGCGNACGCCCTCGATTGCTTCGCCTTCGATATGNTCGTTTTCTTTGGGNAGTCTTGCGACGTTTACCAAAAGCACGACAAGCGACAGCGCGCTNGCNAANCCNTGNGCGACGAACGTACCCCAAGCNAGACCNTTTACGCCCAAATTGAAGTATTTGACGAAGATTATGTCAATCACCACGTTGAAGATTGTGGAGAATATCAGCAAGAATAACGGCGTCTTGGAGTTGCCGAGCGCTTGGAAGATAGAACTCACCACGTTGTATATAAACAAGAACGACAGTCCGTAGACGTATATGTCGAGATAGTCCACGCTCTGCGTGTAAACCGCCTCGCCCAATTCCTGCGAATTCATAAGAGTGAGCATAGGCTTGTTGGTAAATATTCCGATTATCGTGAAGATTGCCGAGAAGATTGCGATATTGATAAGCGCGGTGTATACGGCGGTCTTAGTGCGAGAGTAGTTTTTCGAGCCGAAGATTCTCGATATGACGACGCTACCGCCCACGCCGAAGCCGTTGCCTATCGCAATAAATACGACGGTGACGGGATATGCGGAGTTGACTGCGGCAAGCGCGATTCCGCCGTCGTCGATGAAGTTGCCCGCAATAAGCGAGTCGGCAATGTTGTAGAATTGTTGAAAGAGTACGGAAATTATCATAGGAACGGCAAATGCATAAAGCACTTTTAGCGGTTTTCCGTTAGACATATCTTTCGTTGCCATATTTGCCTTCTTTCAAATGAATTTTCTGTCTATTAAAGCGGCGTTTGCAATTTTCGACAAAATTACCATATCATTTATACTACCGAGATTCGAGAAATGCAAGCGAAGCGTATAAAAAAAGTTTATTTTTTCAAAATTCGGTCTTGTATATTAAAAATTAATGTGNTATAATTTGGATAAGTATGATACAAGGAGTGAATTGAATTGGATAAAAAAATTCCGGTATATTTATTCCATGAGGGAACAAATTATGAGGCGTANAAGTTCATGTCGCCCCAACAATGTACGAGAGACGGGAAAGAAGGTTGGCTCTTCCGCACTTGGGCGCCGCACGCAAAATCAGTCAGCGTAGTCGGCGATTTCAACAACTGGGACAGAGATTANCATCCTATGGAGAAAATCAGCGACGGCATTTGGGAAGGCTTCGTCGAGGGATTGAAGATATACGANATTTACAAGTTNAGCGTCGAGACTGCGCAAGGCAAGTTGAGATTGAAAGCAGACCCGTACGCAAGACATAGCGAGACTTCGCCTGCCAACGCTTCCAAACTTTACGTTTCGCAATTCAANTGGAGCGATAAGAATTGGCTGGGCGAGAGAGAAAAGTTCGANCCGTACCATTCGCCGATGAATATTTACGAATTGCACGTCGGCAGTTGGCGCAGATACGAAGACGGAAATATTCTNAANTATCGCGCTTTGGCGGACGAGCTNGTGCCGTACGTCAAGCAAATGGGATATACCCATATTGAGATTTTGCCGATAGCCGAATATCCTTACGAGGGAAGTTGGGGCTATCAGGTCAGCGGTTTNTTCGCGCCCACGTCCAGATACGGTACGCCCGACGACTTCAAGTATTTCGTCAACAAGTGCCATAAGAACAANATAGGCGTAATACTCGACTGGGTATGCGCNCATTTCCCAAAAGACGCTTTCGGTCTTTACGAATTCGACGGCGAGCCNTGTTACGANTATTNCGACCCGTTCAAGCAAGAGCATAAGGAATGGGGCACGAGAGTNTTCGATTACGGCAGGAACGAAGTTCACTCTTTCTTGATTTCTTCTGCGGANTTTTGGGTAAGCGAATATCANNTCGACGGTATCAGAGTNGACGCNGTNGCGTCAATGCTNTATCTCGATTACGGCAGACAGGGCGGCGANTGGCGTCCCAANGCNTTCGGCGGAAATTATAATTTAGAGGCTATTGATTTCCTNAANAAACTCAATTCGCACATGCTCGGCAAGTTCAAAGGCTTGTTGATGATAGCNGAAGAATCCACCGCATATCCCAACGTGACCAANCCTGCTTACGACAACGGATTGGGATTCAACTTCAAGTGGAATATGGGNTGGATGAACGATATGCTTTCTTACGTATCGCTCGACCCGTTTTTCAGAAAAGACAACCACAACAAAATCACTTTTTCGATTACTTACGCGTATAGCGAAAATTACGTTTTGCCTCTCTCGCACGACGAGGTAGTACACGGCAAACGTTCTCTTCTCGACAGAATCCCCGGCAACTATATGGACAAGTTCAACGGACTGAAAGCCTTCTTCGGCTTCACGATGGCGCACCCCGGTAAGAAGTTGCTGTTTATGGGCGGNGAGTTCGGACAATTCATTGAATGGGATTATAAAAAACAACTCGATTGGTTCTTGCTCGATTACGATTCGCACAGCAATTTGCACAAATTNGTCAAGGACCTCAACGCATATTATCTCAACAANAGAGAGATGTATTATCTNGACACGACCTACGACGGATTCAAGTGGATTTGCGTAGACGACAATACTCAAAATATCGTGTCNTTTATGCGTAGCGACGGCGAGGGAAATTACACGATTGCGGTAGTCAACTTCTCGCCNGTGACGAGAGAAAATTACTGTATGGGCGTACCTGANAAAAGNGTATACAAAGTTGCGCTCAACAGCGACGACAAGAAGTACGGCGGAGAGAGCGGTAGTAATATAAGTTTTTCCGCTCAAAAGGGCGANATGCACGGANATCCGTACCATATCGAAATGACTATTCCGGGCAACAGCGTGATGTATATCGCGCCNGCTAGNAAGATGAAGAAACAGACTAAGTCCGACGAGGCGCAAGCCAAAGCGTAGGACATAATATCTTTAACGATAAAATATATTTAGAAAGAAAGTTTTTATCTATGATTTAGGAGGGAAAATGTATACTAACAAAAAAGAGTGCGTGGCAATGTTGCTCGCCGGCGGACAGGGTACGAGATTGTATTCTCTTACAAGAGATTTGGCTAAGCCTGCGGTATCGTTTGGCGGTAAGTACAGAATTATCGACTTTCCGTTGTCCAACTGTATCAATTCGGACATTGANACAATCGGCGTGCTTACGCAGTACAAGCCTTTCGACCTCAATCAGTACATAGGCAACGGTCANCCTTGGGATTTGGACAGACTCAACGGAGGCGTATTCGTCCTTCCGCCTTATATGAAAGGCGAGACGTCCGACTGGTATAAGGGCACGGCNAACGCAATTTATCAAAATATAGAATTCGTGGACAAGTTCTCGCCGGAATACGTTTTAGTGCTTTCGGGCGACCATATTTACAAGATGGATTACGCGCAAATGCTCGCTTATCACAAAGAAAAGAAAGCCGACTGCACGATAGCGGTAATNAACGTNTCTATNGACGAAGCTTCGCGCTTTGGTATTATGAACACCAACCCCGACAATTCGGTATACGAATTTGAAGAGAAACCCAAAAAGCCGAAGAGCACCAACGCGTCAATGGGTATTTATATCTTCAACTGGTCGAAGTTGAGAAAGTATCTNATCGACGANGAAAACGATAAAAATTCGAGCAACGANTTCGGTAAAAANATAATTCCGAATATGCTCAAAGACGGACAGAAACTCTTCGCTTACAATTTCTCNGGATATTGGAAAGACGTGGGNACGATTTCNTCGCTTTGGGAAGCGAATATGGACGTGCTCAACGAGAATAGCGGAATCAANCTCGACGACAGCGCTTGGAAGATTTACGCAAGNAANACTGCCGAACCGCCTCACCACGTAGGCAAAGACGCAGTGATAAGAAATTCGCTTATCACNGAAGGTTGCAAGATAAACGGCAAGGTAAGCAACAGCGTGCTTTCCACNGGCGTGGAAATTTGCGAGGGCGCGATTGTCGAAGACTGCAATATNATGCCGGGCGCAAAGATTTGCAAAGGCGCGGTAGTCAAGTATGCAATAATCGGCAACAACGCGGTCGTAGGCGAGAATGCAATCGTCGGCGATAAGCAGACTGAACCCGTCGGCGGTCAATGGCAAATNACCGTCGTCGGACCGAACGCAAAAGTTGCGCCTAATACCGTAGTGCCTGTCAAGGCAATGGTAGATTAAGGAGGGAAGAGAAATGAAAGATACGATGAGTATAATTTTTGCAAGTGACAACGAGTCCAAACTCAACGAACTCACTTTGCACCGCACGACGGCGTCNTTGCCATTCTGCGGAAGATATAGATGTATTGACTTTGCTCTTTCCAACCTCGTCAACAGCGCGGTTACGACGATAGGAATNATTACGAGAAGCAACTATTCCTCTCNTATGGACCATATCCGAATGGGTCGNGATTGGGACTTGAATAGAAAGAACAGNGGTATTGCGGTATTTCCGCCNTACGCGTCCAATACTTCGACCAACATCTTCAAGGGCAAGATNGANGCGTTGTACGGCATATTGGATTACATAGAAAATTCCAACGACGAGTACGTCATAGTCACCAACAGCAATATTATCGCNAGCATAGATTTTGACGACGTATACGAGGCGCACGTNGCAAACGGCGCGGACATNACGATGCTCACNTACACGTCAAAGCCGACTACTTCGAAAAGAGTGCTTGTCGAGAAAGATTTGACGGGTAGAGTTACGGGAATGAGAATTACCAAATCGGCAAGCGACGAGAGCGCGGAGATAGGATTGTATTGCTATCTTTTCAAGAGAACGCAACTCATAGAACTCATTACCGAAACGTACGAAAGAGGCAAAATCGACCTTGAAAAAGACGTGTTGCAAGCCAACGTTGANAANCTNAAAATNTACGCTTACAAGGTCAAAGGACACGCCGCTCTCGTCGACGACGTCAAGTCNTANTATCACGAAAGTATGGCTACTCTCGACACGGAGATACGCGACAGCTTGTTNTATAGCGTAGGCAAGGTATTNACAAAGGTAAAAGACAGCGTACCGACAAGATATTGCGAGGGNGCAAAGGTAGTAAATTCGCTTATTGCGGACGGTTGCAAGATAAACGGTAANGTAGAAAATTCAATACTTTTCCGTGGCGTCATCGTNGAAGAAGGCGCGGTAGTTCGCAACTCAATCGTAATGGAAAGCGGAAGAATTATGAAAGGATCTAAACTCAACTACGCAATCACCGATAAGAACGTGACCGTCACCGAAGACAAGTCTTTGAGCGGTTCGGAAAGTTATCCCGTGGTCGTAGTTAAAAATAAAACCGTTTAATTTTAAGTAATTAAGGAGAACGAATATGCCGACTGAAAGCAAGACGAAAAAGGCGACTACCGCCAAAAAGACGGCAACCGCAAAAACTGTAAAACAAGAAAGTGCAAAAAAAGAAGTGGTGAAGACCGATTTTGATAAAAAAATTCTTTTCGCGACTTCCGAGGCCGTACCGTTTATCAAGACGGGCGGTTTGGCTGACGTAGCGGGCGCGTTGCCCAAAGCGTTGGTAGATAGCGGCGTGGATTGCAGAGTAATACTTCCGCTCTATATGGATATAAAGCAAGANTATCGCGACAAGATGGAATTTTTGGGCAATACCTANATCAATCTGTCGTGGCGCAGTCAGTATTGCGGNCTTTTCAAGGCTGTCCACGAGGGCGTTACCTATTACTTTATCGACAACGAATATTACTTCAAAAGAAGCGGACTTTACGGCTATTACGACGACGGAGAGAGATTTGCGTTTTTCTCAAAAGCGGTGTTGGAAAGCATTTCGCTTATGGACGGTTTTTGTCCCGATATTATCCATTCCAACGACTGGCAGNCTGCGTTGATACCCGTATTTTTGGACGTATTTTTCAGAGGCGANGAACGCTGTAAAAATATCAAGACAGTATACACGATACACAATATCGAATTCCAAGGAAGATACAGCGGATATATCGCNGGCGANGTTTTGGGACTTCCCGACTGGGCAAGAGAATACGTCGACTATTCGGGCGACGTCAACTATATGAAAGGCGGTATCGAAAGAGCCAACAGGGTTACGACCGTTTCGCAAACCTACGCGCAGGAAATTCTCAATTCCTATTACGGCTACGGNATGAACAATATTCTCGTCAANAGACAGTATAAGTTGTCGGGTATTATCAACGGTATAGACGANACCGCTTANGACCCCAAGACNGATAAGCNCGCTTACGTCAATTACGACCTCTCGACTTTTGGCGATAAGGTTAANAACAAACTNAAATTCCAAGAGGATTTGGGACTTCCAGTCGACGAAANTATTCCTATGATAGGTATGGTCGGCAGACTTACGCACCAAAAGGGACTTGACCTTATAGAGCATATTATCACGCGCGTCCTCGATATGGGCGTCCAACTCGTCGTTTTGGGTACGGGCGATTACAAGTATGAGGAAATGCTCAGAAGCGTACAGATAAGATATCCCAACAATTTGCGCTCGCTTATCACGTTCTCNTCNGATTTGGCNAGCAAGGTATATTGNGCAAGCGATATGTTCTTAATGCCGTCCAAGTTCGAGCCGTGCGGTCTTAGCCAAATGATTGCTATGAGATACGGCACGCTTCCTATCGTAAGAGAAACGGGCGGACTTAAAGACACCGTTTTGCCATACGACTACACGACGGGAAGAGGCACTGGCTTTACCTTCTATTCTTACAATGCGTACGACTTGCTCTACGCGGTTGAGAGAGCCGTGGGTATGTATCGCGACTATAAAGAAGACTGGGCAAAGATTGTAAACAACGCTATGACGAAGGATTTCAGCTGGCAAAATATATCTTTGAGATATATTGATTTATATAAACAGTTGTAAATATTATACAAAATCGTCAAAAAATTTATAGAATATTAATTTATTATAAAAAAATCCGTAAGAAGCGTTTATTTTGTAGCATAAAATAAATGTATATGATATAATTTTAATGTGTAAATTTGACGGGCGAGGGCTTCGCTCGGGCAAATTTGCTCAAAAAACGTAATAATTATCGGAGAAAAGATGGAAAATCAAGTTAATGAACTCAAAAAGATTGTTTCTTTGAAATGTCAGACCTATTTCGGCACTACTGTCGAACACGCAAGCAAAAATCAAATTTACCGCGCCATTTGTATGACGGTAAGAGATATTCTCACCGACAAGCGTTTGGCGTTCAAGAAAAAGAGAGTAGAGCAAGGCGCTAAGCAAGTATACTATATGTCTATGGAATTTTTGCTCGGCAGGTCCTTGAAAAATCATCTTTACAACCTTAAAATGACAGACACGTTCGAGGCTATTTGCAAGGATTTGGGATATACGCTCGAAGATATGTACGCTATCGAGCCTGACGCAGGTCTCGGCAACGGCGGTCTCGGAAGACTTGCCGCGGCGTATATGGAATCGCTCACCAATCTCAATTACGTTGCGAGCGGTTTCTCGATAAGATACGACTACGGTATTTTCAAGCAAAAGATTGAAGACGGCTGGCAAGTTGAGTTGCCCGACGAGTGGTTGGAAAACGGCGACGTTTGGCTCTCGCCCCGTATGGAAGACACTTTCGAAGTAAAATTCGGCGGTCATATCGAAGAGAGTTGGAACAACGGAAGACTTTACATAGAGCAGAAAGATTGCTATACCGTACAGGCTATTCCTTACGATATGAATATCAGCGGTTACGACGTACCCGCGGTCAACAAATTAAGACTTTGGACGGCAAAAGCGCCGATGGACTTCGATATGAAGTTGTTCGCGGAAGGCGAATACGTTAAGTCGCTTGAACAAAAGGCGATTGCGGAAAGTATTTGTAAAGTGCTTTATCCTGCCGACCACCACCAAGAAGGTAAGATGCTCAGACTTAAACAGCAATACTTCTTCGTGTCCGCATCTTTGCAGTCCATTATCAAAATGCATCTTAAAGACTACAAGACGCTCGATACTTTGCCCAACAAGGTGGCTATACATATCAACGATACGCACCCGACGCTCTGTATTCCCGAACTTATGAGATTGCTTCTCGACGAGTATGGTTATTCTTGGGAAAAGGCGTGGGATATCGTTACGCGTACCGTTTCTTACACCAACCATACGGTTATGGCTGAGGCTTTGGAAAAATGGCCTGAGGATCTTTTCAAATCGCTCTTGCCGAGAATTTATCAAATCGTATGCGAAATCAACAGAAGATTTACCGACGAACTTTGGGCTTTCTATCCCAACGATTACGGCAAAGTGGAGTACAACGCGATACTTTCAAACGGTCAGGTAAAAATGGCGAATCTCTGTCTTGCCGCTTCGCACACTATCAACGGCGTATCGGCTTTGCACTCGCAGATACTTAAAGACGAAGTATTCAGAGATTATTGCAATATGCACCCAAATGCGTTTACCAACGTTACCAACGGTATTACTTACAGAAGATGGCTTTGTCAATCCAACCCCCTTCTTTCCGACTATATCGAGAAGTTGACGGGCGACGGATTTAAGAAAGACGCTGACAAACTCAAAGACTTGACGAAGTTTGCCGACGACAAGGCAGTGCTCGACAAGATTATGGACATCAAGAGAGCCAACAAAGTAAGACTTGCCGAGTATATCAAAAAGACCAACGGAATTGAGGTCAATCCCGATTCTATATTCGACGTTCAGGTAAAGAGATTGCACGAGTATAAGCGTCAGCTTCTCAACGCTTTGCATATTCTCGATTTGTATTATAGACTTAAACAAAATCCCGATTTGGATATCAATCCGCGCACTTTCATTTTCGGCGCAAAGGCAGCTCCGAGCTACTATATGGCTAAGCAAATCATCCGTCTTATCCATTCGCTCGGCAACCTTATCAACAACGACCCCGATATCAAGGGCAAAATCAAAGTCGTATACATCGAGAATTACAGAGTTACGCTTGCCGAAATGATTATGCCGGCTTCCGACGTATCAGAGCAAATTTCCATTGCTGGTAAAGAAGCGAGCGGTACGGGCAATATGAAGTTTATGATAAACGGCGCAGTCACGATAGGTACTATGGACGGCGCAAATATCGAAATCTTCGAGAACGTGGGCAAAGACAACATCTTTATCTTCGGCTTGCTTGCAAACGAGATAAACGAAATAAATCGCAACGGCTACAACCCGAGATACTACTATGAGTCCAACCCGAGAATTAAGGCTGTTATCGACGGACTTAGAGGCGGTATCGCAGGCGTAAATTACGGCGAGATTGCCGACGCGCTTATCCAAAGCGACACTTACAAAGTGCTTGCAGACTTCCAGTCTTATTGCGACGCGCAAGACAGACTTGACAAGGCGTATTCCGATAAAAAGAGATGGGCGAAAATGTCGCTCCTCAATACTGCGAACGCAGGTTTCTTCTCTTCGGATAGAAGCGTAAAAGAATATGCCGACAGAATTTGGAAGATGAAGCCGGTCAAGTACGGCGATACTAGCGCAAAGGAAAAGTCTACGGAAAAGCCTGCGCTCAAATCGACGACCGTATCGAAGTCTTATGCAAAACCGAATAAGACCTCTATCGAAACGGTAGTAAAGAAGAAGTCGACAAAGAAATAATTTTGACAATTCAGCCTTATCCCAAAAGTCGCATTGACGGACGGATAGGGCTGTTTTTATAGTATAAGGACGGAGAAGATGCAAGACTTTATTTTTTTTGACAGCAAGAATCCTATTTGTAAGTCGCCTTTCGGAAGCGTAGCGCACGATAGGGACATTACTTTCAGAATTTTTGCCAAAGACGGCGTTTTCGTACGCGGCGTGGAATTGTTGATATATGAGGACGGCAAGGACGTACCTTACGTCTTTCCTATGTTTTTTAATTGCAAGCGCGGCGACGAGAGCGAGTTTTTCACGAAGTTTAGCATCAACAAAGTGGGGTTGTATTGGTACAAATTCGTATTCCATACCGAAAACGGCGATATATATAAGGACAACGACGGCAAGCTCTATCAGTTCACGGTCTACAAAAAAGGATATAAGACTCCCGACTGGGCAAAAGGCGGAGTAATCTATCATATCTTCGTCGACAGATTCAACAAAGGCGACGATAAGAGTATCGTTTTCAATAAAAACGGAGTGATGAAAAAGTGGGGAGAGGAAGTGACGATTGCCGATCCCGACGGCGTATTCAGAGCCAACGATTTTTACGGCGGTAATCTTCAAGGCATTATCGACAAACTCGATTATTTGCAAGAACTCGGCGTAACGCTTATCTATCTTTCACCCGTATTCGAATCTTCGTCCAATCACCGTTACGATACGGGCGATTACGAAAAGATCGACCCTCTTCTCGGCAGTGAAGAAAAATTTGCCGAACTTATCGAAAAAGCGCGTGATAAGGGTATGGGAGTTATGTTGGACGGCGTATTCAATCACACGGGCGCGGACAGCAAGTACTTCAACAAATTCGGCAATTATCCTACGCTCGGCGCGTATCAGTCGCAAGAGAGCCCGTACTACGATTGGTTTGACTTTTACAATTTCCCCGACGAATACCACTGTTGGTGGGGTATTACCGTCACTCCTACCGTAAGTCAAAGAGCGACTGCGTTTAGAAATATGATAGCGGGCAAAAAGGGTATCATAGAAAAGTGGACGAAACTCGGCGTAAAAGGTTGGCGACTTGACGTAGTCGACGAGTTGCGCGAAGACTTCGTAAAGGACATACGCAAGACTATCAAGAGTTGCGACAAAGAAGCGGTATTGATAGGCGAGGTATGGGAAGACGCGTCCAACAAGATTGCGTACAGCTATCGCAGACATTATTTCCAAGGCGAGGAACTCGACGGAGTAATGAATTATCCGTTTAAGGAAGCGACGCTTTCCTACGCTTTGGGCGATGACGTGCGCAATTTCATAGAAACTGTAATGACTATCGTCGAGAATTATCCCCGTCCCGCAATGGACGCGACTATGAATTTGATTGACTCTCACGACACGGCAAGAGCGCTCAGCGTATTGAGCGGAGCGGATATGTCGGGTACGGATAAGGCATTCAGAAGAGATTACCGTATGAATCCCGAGTTGTACGACATCGCCAAGAAAAGACTGTATATGGCGTCGGCAATTCAATTTATGCTTCCAGGTATTCCTTCTATCTACTACGGCGACGAACGCGGTATGCAAGGCTACGAAGACCCGCTTTGCAGACGTACGGTAGATTGGAGCGGTTGCGACGAGGAAATACTCTCGCATTACAAGAAACTCGGCGCTATAAGAAAAGAGTACAACGCGATAATGCGCGGAGAAACGTACTTCGAGTGGCACGACGGCTTGCTTGTGCTTTGCCGTAAGAGCGGTAAGAAGATTATCAAGACTGTCGCCAACAACACTCACTATACCAAGACTTTCCGTTGCGACAATGCGAAGATGGATTTGCTCCTCGGTGAAGAGGTTANGGAGANGTTGTTTGANATTGAGCCNTGNGAGGTGAGGATATTNCTCGCGGAAAGAAAGTAACCGAGCGCGTATAGCGACGCACCTTTTGCCTNATCNGCGAGTCGACGCTCGGGGTCACGTACGGGGAAAGTACGCTCACCNCTCGGTCGCTTCCCGCTAAGACAAAATCTGCATCACTCTCCGCGCTCGTCACGAAGTTNGAAGNTTNTGNNAGAAAAGTAATTATATAAAAGATTCNACGATATATAAAGTATTCAAACTTTCATCGTATAGAAGAAAAAGTATATCTCTCGGAGTATCGCCATTATCCTTAGAATAATATATAAANTTTTCATCGAGAATTACAACTTTGCTTTCGTCCAGTCCGTGTTCTACAAGATGTTCTAATGCAAATTCGAAACNATCCCAATCAATATTTGATTTTTCGTTTGAAAAAGATTGTAGAAATTCGTCTGGACGTGAGTCAAATTTGACAATTCCATAACGCTCTCCATCCATCCACTCTATATCCGAATAATTGTATTCTAATTGAGCGTCTTGAGGAAAAGTAATATCCCAAGTTTCGGCGCAAAGGTCTAAATAGTTTTTAGAACTACACCCAATCGCCAACATAATGTTGCAAGCCAAAACACTGCAACAAACAATTATTAATATGGTAAATTTAACTTTTCTATTAGTTTTCATCTCACACCTTAGAAATTGTATTATTACCATAAGTTTATCACAAAAGAACATATTAGTCAATACAAATTCAAAATAACCTGTTAAGATTCGTTTGCATTGAACATAATTATATTTGCAAGCATATACTTAATCGTGACAGATTTAAGTTTTTTATCGACGCTTGACGCAAATACAGTATTCAATCATCCATCGCTTTCGGCTTTCGCGAGCGGTGGGAATATATCCGCNGTGATTTATCCCACGACGGCTAAGCAAGTCGTTCAAGCGACGGCGCTNTTGGATAAAGAGAAAATACCGTATTACGTATTAGGNAACTGCACCAACGTGCTGATAAAGGACGAGGGAGTTGACGGCGTCGTAATTTGCACGAAGTATTTGTGCGGTATTGACGTCAAAGACGANTTGCTTTACGTAGGCGCGGGCGAGAGTATGCCCAAACTTTGCAAACTCTCATTAGAGGGAAGTTTGAGCGGAATAGAGGGGTTGTGTTCCATCCCNGGTACGGTNGGCGGCGGAGTGATTATGAATTGCTCGGCNTTCGGCAGAGAATTTGCCGACGTAATAGAATACGTCGATATAGTGCAGAATAGCGAAATAGTCAGATACGNCGCCAANGATTTGGACTTTGGNTATAGATATTCCAAAGCCAGAAGTTTGGGCGCGGTAGTNGGNGTAGGAATAAAGTTGACGACGGGCGANAAGCGTCAAATCGCNAGCGANATNAAGGGATATAAAATCGCAAGNATGAGAAGTCAACCGCAGGGTATTTCTCTCGGNAGCGTATTCAAGCAGGCGAACGGCACGTCGGCAGGNTATTATATCGACAAAGCGGGNTTGAAAGGTATGCGTATAGGCGGAGCGAAAATATCCGAAAAACACGCGAATTTTATTCTCAACGTNGNTNNNGCNACGTCCGCTGATTTTCTTGCGCTCGGNAATTATGCAAGGCAAGAAGTTGACAAACTATGGGGCGTTAAGTTACAATATGAAATAGACGTNATTTGACCCNNAGTCAATAATTTATACATAAATTATTNAAGGACAAGCAAGGAGGGCNCGCCGNTAAATGAANNTAACGGCTGATTACCANTCACATACGACGTATTCGCACGGNACAGGTTCGATTGCCGACAACGCNCGCGTTGCAAGCGAAAAAGGGTTTGATTATCTTGCTATTACCGACCACGGNGCAAGACAGTCGTTCGTTGGCGTGAAGAGAANGGTATTCGATAAAATTCGCGCCGATATGGACAACGTGCAAAAGGANTATTCCGACCTCAAACTTTTGTTTGGCGTNGAGGCNAATATTTTGGGCGAATCGGGCAACATNGACGTCACGCCCGAGGACNTGGACAAGNTGGATATTNTAATAGCGGGTTACCATTTTATGGCTTTTCCGTACAAGCCCAACGACTTTTTCAATATCACTTGTTCGGCTTTGGCNAGATATTGTTTGAAACCTACTAAGGCGCAAATCGAAAGACAGACGAGAATGTATATCAACGCAATCAAGAAGAATAAGATTGATATTATTACCCACCCAGGTTTTCGTCTTGACATTGATTATACTCAATTCGGCAAGGCTTGCGCGGACTACGGCACGTACGTGGAACTTTCTTCCCGTCACCGTACTCCCAACGAAAAAGGACTTGAAGAATTGCTTTTGACGGACTGTCAATTCATACTCAATTCCGACGCGCACAAGCCCGAGAACGTAGGCGATTGCGAGTTTGCAAAAGAGTTGATAGAAAAATATGACGTACCCGCGAATAGAATTGCGAATATCGACCACAAGACTTTGACTTTGAGGTCGCAAAACAAATAACCAAAGACACGATTATGGATTGCACCGCTTTACTAAAAAAAGACATACTCAATGCGTTACCTGAAAGCGACGGGCAAAAGCTCGCCTTTCTTTGCGCTGTAACGAAGAGTAGAGGCGGTATCGACGTCTATAAAAAATCCACGTCGCTGACTTATGAATTCGACGACAAGGACGAGGCACTCGCCGTTTTGGATATGGTAAAAGAGCAAGTTGAGGGCGACGTATTTTTTATTCAAAAAGGCAGCCAAGACAACTTGACTTTTTGCGTTCAACTCAAAGATAAAGTCGCGAGCGATTTGCTCAAACAGCTCAATTTGAGCAGATACGAGCAAGACGGATTCGTCATTGACAACGGAGTAGATTACATACTGTCACTAAAAGAAAGCGAAGACTTTTTCGCATTTTTCAAAGGCGTGGTCTTGACGAGCGGACAGTTGAGATTTCCCGACGAGAACTATTCCAATTATTCCATGCAAATTAAACTCTCCAACGAGAGGTACGGAGAAGCGATAAGGCAAAAGATGACGGACTTTGGCATTGACCTCAAAATGAGCGAAACGAAGACCAACTACATTTTGCAATCGCGCAACAGTCAAGAGATAGAAGACATGTTGGCAATGTGTTCGGCAAGCGAGTGCGTGTTCAAGCTCAACAACGTCATTGCCGAAAGAGATAAGTCCAATGAGTTTAACAGACAAAGCAATTTGTATATGGCGAATTTGGCGAGAGCGGTGACGGGCGCAAGCAAGTACATTAACGCGATAGAATTTTTGACGCAAAACGGCGTATTGCAACAGCAAGAAAAGAAATTGCGCGACGTCGCGAAAGCGAGGATAGAATACGAGGACGACAGTATGCGCGAGTTGGCGGAAAAACTGTCTATGAGCAAGACGAGTTTGTCGAGATATCTCAATAGATTATTAGAGTTGGCGGAGGAAGAAAATGGACGAAAATAAGTTTGAAGATTTAAGTGGCGGATTGCTTGACAGTCTTGATGAAATGTTGAGCGCCAAGACCGAAGCCAAAGAAGTAGCGGACAAGCCGACGGAAACCGCCGAGAGAAAAACAGAGNTAAAAGAGNAAGTCAANGTCGANCCGTCNAANGAAGAGAAGAAGAAAGAGGACAAAGAATCGGCTAAGACAAAGAAATACGACAAGCCTTTCGTACACTTGCACGTCCACTCGGAATACAGTCTTTTGGACGGACTTGCGAGAATTACCAAGGGCAAGAAGTCGCCTCTTCTCGACGCGTGCAAGGAACTGGGTATGCCAGGTTGCGCGTTGACNGANCACGGAAATATGTTCGGCGCNTACACNTTCTATAAAGCCGCCAACAATAGAAACCTCAANCCNATTATAGGATGTGAATTTTACACNTGCGAGGATATGCACAAGACGGAAAGCGCGGAGAGAAATCACCTCGTGCTTTTGGCAAAAAACGATATAGGTTATCGCAACCTTGTCAAGATGGATTCGCTTGCGTACATAGACGGCTATTATTACAAGCCGAGAATAGATTTNGAACTTTTACAGCAGTACTCGGAAGGCGTAATTTGTCTTTCNGCGTGTCTTTCGGGNAANATACCAAGACTNCTTTCGATAGGCGATTACGANGGCGCNAAAGCGTACGCNANGCGTCTTAAANATATGTTTGCCGAAGGGGATTTCTATATCGAACTTCAAGACCACGGACTTGCGGAGCAAAGAGCGATTCGCGACGANNTNGTNAGANTGTCNAAAGAGTTGGGCGTAAAACTCGTCGCTACCAACGACGTGCATTACGTCAATCGCGAGGACAANGTCGCTCAGGATATTCTCNTNCGTATNAACACNGGCAAGACCATCAACGACGCTACNGGTATGGAAATGGGCAACGACCAATTCTATCTCAAAAGCTATGAAGAGATGATGGAGATTTTCAGTTGGTGTCCNGAGGCGGTGACGAATACTATCGAGGTAATGGAGAAGTGCAATATCAAGATAGAGAAAGAAGATTTNTATCCGCCGTATACTCCNGACGACGGGTCTACGCCCGAGGAGTTTTTGCGTAAACTNGCNTACAAAGGTTTGGAAGAAAAATACGAGACTATTACCGACGAAATCCGCGAGAGAGCGGAGTATGAGTTGGGTATCATAATCCGCACGGGATTTGCGGAGTATTATCTCATCGTNTGGGACTTTATCAATTACGCCCGTTCGCAACAAATNCCNGTNGGNCCNGGACGAGGCAGCGGCGTNGGCTCAATCATTGCGTACGCNGTGGGAATNACCAACCTNGANCCGCTCAAATACAAACTCTTCTTCGAGCGTTTCCTCAACCCTGAAAGAGTGTCCGCGCCNGACTTCGATATAGACTTTTGTATGGACAGACGNGGCGAGGTAATAGAGTACGTAATTCGCAAATACGGCAAAGAAAAGGTATGTCAAATTCTCGCGCTCGGCACTATGAAAGCCAAGGGCGCAATCAAGGACGTNGCGAGAGTATACAACGTGCCTTTGGATATAGTCAATTCGACGACGAAACTTATTCCCAACGCGCCCAAAGTCACTTTGGATAAAGTACTCGGNAGAGACCCGAGCACCAAAGAGGACGACCTCAAATTGAGAAATCCCGAAGTAATCGAGATTTACGAGAACAACGCNGAGATGCGCAAAGTAATCGATATGGCNCTCAAAATCGAGGGCTTACCGCGCAACTGCTCAAAGCACGCGGCAGGCGTGGTAATTTGTAAGGAAGTCATAAGCGACCACGTTCCTTTGCAAAGAAACGGNCCTGATATCACCACTCAATTCCAAAAGGAAGAAGTCGAAGAACTCGGAATGCTCAAAATGGACTTCTTGGGACTTACCACTCTTACGGATATAGACAAGGCGCTTAAATACGTCAAACAAAATCACGGNGTGGATATAGACTTCGACAAGTTGGGTTACGACGACCCCGAAGTATACAAACTGATNGGCACGGGCGAAACCGAAGCCGTGTTCCAGTTGGAAAGCGCGGGCATGAAAGGCTTCTTGAAAGGTTATCAACCGCGCAACCTTGAAGAGGTAATCGCAGGAATATCTCTTTACCGCCCAGGCCCTATGAGTTATATTCCCGAATATCTCAGATCGCGCGCCAATCCCGCAAGCATCGTTTACGACGCGCCGCAACTTGAAAAGATACTNGACGTCACGTTCGGAGTATTCGTATATCAAGAGCAGGTAATGCAAGCCGTGCAAGCGTGCGCGGGCTATACGCTCGGCAGAGCGGACAATCTCCGTCGCGCAATGGGNAAGAAAAAAGAAGACGTAATGAAAGCCGAAAAGGCGGTATTCGTCAACGGTTGCGAGGCNGTCGAAGAAAAGAGAAACGACGCGGGCGTCGTCATAAAGAAAGGCGCTCCTGCCGTCGAAGGCGCGGTCAAGAGAGGAATACCTCAGGAAAAGGCGGAAAAGATATTCGATAAGATGGCGGACTTCGCNAAGTACGCGTTCAACAAATCGCACGCCGCCGCGTACGCTACTTTGACNTANCAGACNGCGTATCTNAAACGCTACTATATGTTGNAACTNTTTGCCGCGGTAATCAACAACAGAATTACCAAGTCGGACGAAATAGCCAAATATCTTGCNTACGTCAAGAACTACGACAAGAAGATTTATCCGCCTGACATCAACAAATCGGACGTAATNTTTACCGTTGAGAACAACGACGGATTGCGTTTCGGTCTNGGCGGAATTAAGAACGTCGGCGAAGCGGCAATGCAAGCGCTTGTCGANGAGAGAAGAGCCAACGGCGAGTACAAGTCGATAGGCGATATATTGAGAAGACTTCCCGCNGGTACNGTCAACAAGAAGATGNTNGAAAGTCTTATCAAGGCGGGCGCGTTCGACTGCTTTGGACANACGAGAGCCGCGCTTATCGCGAGCTATGAATCCATAGTGCTTTTGAGCGTACACGATAAGAAGATGCAAGCCAACGGACAGATGAGCTTATTCGGACTTTTGGAAGAGGACGTCAACGANGCGAATGACGACGTACCNTATCTCAAAGANTTCCCNGANAAGCAGTTTTTGGCGCTNGAAAAGGAAGTGCTCAACGTATACGTCACGGGTCATCCGCTCGACGANTACAGAGAGGAATTCAAGCAGTTCGANTTCAACACTTCAAGACTAGCCGATTTGGCGGCGAAGAANCTCGACGAGGACGAACTCGAAGAGAGCGATTTGCAACTTATTGCGCAATACGAAAACAAAGAGGTAGTATTCGGCTGTATGCTCTC
Organism: Clostridiales bacterium; assembly: GCA_014799645.1. Taxonomy (GTDB): domain Bacteria; phylum Bacillota; class Clostridia; order Christensenellales; family UBA3700; genus RACS-045. The sequence continues at coordinate 99,112 of JAAVHQ010000029.1, forward strand.
GAAGATTGAGAAGAAGACGACCAAGAACGGCGGTATTATGGCGTANACCACGCTNGAAGACCTCTACGGAGAAATGGAAGGCGTGTTGTTCCCCAAGACTTACGAGCGCAATAGNAACTTGCTTATAAACGANAATATCGTCACCGTACGCGGTACNATAAAGCGCAACAACGGAAAACTCAACCTCAACGTCTTCGACATTCAGCCGTGGCATAAGAGCGAGCAAGAGCAAGGCGAGGAAAAGAAGAGCGAAACCAGCAAGGTCGTAAGCGGNANNAANGTCTTCATAAAGATTGACGATAGAATAACGTACAGACAGGTGCTTGAAGTGATAGAAGTATTCCCAGGNGTNGATCCCGTCATCTTCAAAATGTACGATAGCGACAAGCCNCAACTGTATTGCAAAGGGGTCAGCAGCAAGGAAAATTTCGTCAATCAAATCAAGGCAATCGTAGGCGTNGGCAATATAGTAGTAAAATAAAATTTTCTATATGAAAATTGTAGCCTTGAAANCANTATTTTGATATAATACNTATCGGAAAGAAAATTTATTAAGCGCGCTTAGCGCGAGAGAGGACGTATGAAAAATATAGCAGTTTTGACAAGCGGCGGCGACGCGCCGGGAATGAACGCTTGCGTAAGAGCAGTAGTAAGGTATGCAATTTACAACGGAATGACCGTCTACGGTATCGAGAGAGGATACACGGGTCTTATACACAACAACATTAAAGAGATGAATAAACGCTCCGTTTCGGANATTATCCAAAGGGGNGGTACGATTTTGAAGACGGCGAGATGTCCCGAATTCGTCGAGGACGAGTATATGCAAATTGCCGTTGACAATATGGAAGCGTACGGCATTGAAGGTCTTGTCGTAATCGGCGGCGACGGCAGTTTCAGAGGCGCGCTTGACCTTTACAAAAAATTCGGCGTTAAGGCTATCGGCATCCCCGGTACGATTGACAACGACTTGGCGTACACCGANTATACTTTGGGCTTTGACACGAGCGTAAATACCGTCGTATCGGCTATCAACAATCTTCGCGATACGATGACTTCGCACGATAGAGTNTGTATCATNGAAGTAATGGGCAGAAAGTGCGGAGATATCGCATTGTANGCAGGNATTTGCGGCGGCGCGGAAATCATACTCGTTCCCGAAGTGGAATTCGATATCAAGCAAATCGTAAAGAAAATCAACCTCAACCAAAGAATAGGCAAGAGTTCGGANATCATAGTCCTTGCNGAAGGCGTATGCAAAGCGGAAGANTTGAAGCATCAACTTGCGGAAAACGGCATNACGGGTTCTATCAAGACGACCACGCTCGGATATATCCAAAGAGGCGGTTCGCCGACAATGGGCGACAGAGTGCTTGCGTCAAGATGCGCAATAAGAGCCGTTGACTTGCTTATGGCAGACAAGGGCGGTAGAGTAGTCGGNATCAAAGACAACAAGATAGTNGACGTCGATATCGAAGAAGCCTTGCANAAGAAAGGCAAGTTTGATCAAGACTTGTATCAGACCGCAATGATTTTAGGACTTTAATTGACAGCAAAAAGTACCGCAACACGCGGTACTTTTTTTATTGCTTTTTCACTGATTAAATCGCTTTAATAAAGTCTTTTATAATTCCGCTACCGTTGGGAATATTTTCGTCAATGGTAGTCCAAAGGTCGTCATCGCTTGCAATGGCGAATTGATATTTTTCGTAGTAGTTTTTCAAGGCTTTGAGCAAAGCGTCTTTGCCTAGCGTGTCTTGCGCGTGTTTCCACATCATAAGCGATTTATTGTAGGTCAAATTCGTGTAATAATAGTTGCTCGGGAAGTCGGCGAGTTTTCCGCCGAGTTTACCGACGGCAGGTTCTCCGACTGAGTTTTGAATATCGCAAAATCTTCTATACTGCGAGTACGCGTCTCTAATCATAAGGTCTGCGTATTCGACGTTGCAATGCTCGACGAAGTATAGATAGGTCGAGTAATTCGTCAAGCCTTCGTCTTGCCACGCGTTGATAAGGTTGTTGCTTCCTACGGCTGAGTACCACCATTGGTGCGCGATTTCGTGGGCGACGACTTCTTCGTACGTTACGTCTGTTATTTCCTCGTTTATCACACAAAGACTGCCGTATTCCATACCGCCCGCGACGAAAGGCATATCGGCAATCGAAAGGCTGTCGTACGCGTATTTTCCGAACGTCGCCGAGTATACGTCAACGGCTCTTTTAGCGTATTCAAGCGTGTTGGGATTAGAGCCGAGATAGTTGAATTCCACGCCCTTGTAGACTTCCGTCGTTTTGCTGAGCGAGGGGGATATGATAATCGCGAAGTCGCGGATATTTTCCGCCTTTGCGGTGACTTGCGTTTCGCCCTCTTCTTCGCTTAATTTGCTCTTTCCGCTCGATACGTATTCACAGCCGTCAGGCAAGTTGAAATGCACTTCATAGTCGGCTACGTCCGAGAAGTAGGGGTCGCCTATCGCGCTGAATTCGTCGTAATACCATTCGCCGTCGACAAGCGCGCAAAGTTGAGGATAAAAGCCGGTAAGAGATACGCCTCGCTCGTTGAAGCCGTATCGCAATAGCGTGTTGGGCAGAGTAAGCGAATACATGAATTGCACGTCGATATCCTCGCCGTCTTGAAGAGGTTGGGCGAGGTTGATTGTGATTAGATTCGTGTCAAAGTCAAAATCGTAACTCGCAAAATCTCCGTGCACTTGTTCAAGTTCAAACGCGCCGAAACTCACGCCGTTGGGATAGGCGCTGGCTTGTTCTTGAGTTGTGCAAGGCAAAGGCTTTTGGCTGTCGAAAGCGTTGGCGTATACGTTGAGTTTGAGGTTGTCGAGAGGCTTGCCCGAGTTGTTGACAAAATGCAGTTTTTGCGCGCAAGAAACGCCTTCGTCGTCAAAGTCCAACCACATCTCGTAAGTGGTGACGTTTTTGCTTTTTGCGCACGACGCCGTAGCCGTAAGTACTGACAGTAAAAGCGCGATTGCTAATATAATGGAAATATACTTTTTTTTCATACAAAATTGTATGAGCGCATACGTAGATTTATGTCAACTAAAACTGTCATAATAGCATATTGTATGTAAAAACTACATAATTTTAATCTTGACACGCTATAAGCGTAGATATTATAATTATATCGTAAATGGAAGACAATTCCGATACGTTAGGAGGTATAATTCATGGCATTTGAATTTTTGAAAAAACAGTTTAGAAAAGTCATTCAATGGGAGACGGATAATACAAACGACATTATCTATAAATATCCGTTGGAGAGAAAGGAAGAAATTATGCGCAAGTCAGTCCTTGTCGTAAGAGAAGGACAAAAGGCTTTGTTTATCAAAGAGGGCGTACTTGCCGACGTATTTGAACCGGGAACTTACAAACTTGACGATATAAAGAACTTTCCTATCTTGACCCAACTTTATAATTGGAAATATATGTGGGAAAGTCCGTATACCGGCGACGTATACTTCATATCGACAAAGCAGTTTATCAATATGAAATGGGGTACTGCAAATCCTGTCATTATGAGAGACGCAGACTTCGGTATGGTCAGAATCAGAGGTTTCGGCGTTTACTCATTCTCGGTAGGCGTACCTACGAATCTTTTGAGAGAACTTATCGGCTCTATGAGCACTTTTACCGTAAGCGACGTAGACGACTACTTCAAGAAGATAGTCACCGCGACTTTGTCCAACGTAATCGCGGAAGCGCAATTACCTGCGCTCGACCTCGCAATGCATTATGACGAACTTGCTCAAATGGCAAAGCAAAAGTTCGCCGAAGAGTTTGAAAAGATAGGTATTGAAATCGACGCGCTTATGATTGANAATCTTTCCTTGCCCGAAGAGGTGGAGAAGATGCTCGACAAGCGTACCAACGTCGGCGTAATCAACGGCGCAATGCAACAGCACGCGCAACTCGAGACTTTGGAAGCGATGAAGTCCGCGGCAAACAACACAAGCAGCGTNGGCGGCTTGGGAATNGGTATGGGCGCAGGTCTTGGCTTTGGNAGAGTATTTGCCGACAATATGAACGCAACCTATATGCCGTCGCCGAATAGCCCNGAGCAATCAAATCTCATCAAGTGTCCGAAGTGCAACGCAAGTATGAAGAGGGGCGCGAAATTCTGCCCAGAATGCGGAGANAANATGGTACAGCTCAAAGGTCAATGNCCNANTTGCGGAAAGGAACTCGCCGCAAACGCGAAGTTCTGTCCCGAATGCGGAGCNAAGATCGGCGCAAAGGTGTGCAAAGAGTGCGGACACGAATTGAAAGGAAATCAAAAATTCTGTCCTGAGTGCGGAGCAAAACAAGAATAAGGGTAAATAAAAACTTTTGAGGTTGGAAAAATGTCAGTAGGACAAGACAAAGAGTTCGTCAAAGACGCNNANNNGCANNNTGACGANCAAAGACTTGACAGCGAAATATATAAATGNCAAAACTGCGGTAACTTCCTACACTACGACCCGACGAGCGGGAAACTCAAATGCGATTACTGCAAGACCTGTCAGGACGTAAAAATCGTAGAAAGCGCGGTAGAGTTGCCTTATCGCGACGACGTAGAAGAGGAGTTTGAAAGTTGGCAGGGCGTGAAAAGCGTCAAGTGTAAATCTTGCGGAGCAATTACCGTGTTGCCCGAATACGAGGTAGNCGTGCACTGTCCGTTCTGCAACGCGTCGAATATCGTCGAGGCGGAGCAGGTCGGCGGATTGCTNCCCAACGGAATTTTGCCGTTTAGAATANGCAAGGAAGAAGTGCCNGCGCGCTACGCCAGATGGCTCAGAAGCAAACATATCGCGCCGTTCAAATTGAAGAAGGAAGCGCAAAGGCAACCTTGCTCGGGCGTATACGTTCCNGTNTTCACTTTCGATAGCGAATGCGATTCGTCGTACAACATACGCTACGGTCGCTATTATACCGAGACGGTAGGTTCGGGAAAGAATCAGCACACGGTCACAAGGACGAAGTGGTATACCGACAGCGGAAGAATTACCAACTTTTTCAACGACGTACAAATCGAGGCGAGCAAGTCGATTACTCAAAAGAATTTGAGNAAGTTGGGCGGTTTCGACACGGACAATTCGCTTGAATACCACTCGCAGTATATGTCGGGATATTCGGCGGAGAGATACGACAANGGNCTTGATCAAAGTTGGGAAGAGGCAAGAGAGATGATGGACAANGGTATGCGCTCTTTGATTATCTCTCAATACCGCGCCGACGTAGTAGACTACGTGGAAATGGATAATCTATATACCCAGCGNACNTACAAATANGTGCTAGTGCCGATATGGGTGTTCAATTACACTTACGCGAAGAAGTCGTACGCCTGTATCGTCAACGGNAGGACGGGCAAAGTAATAGGCTCGTATCCNAAGTCTCCGTTCAAGATTGGCAGTATCGCGCTTGCAATCGGCGCGGTCGTGGGACTAATCGCGTGGTTGTATTTCAAATATTTTATGTAAATCAATAGCCAAAAGGCTAATAATATTGTATACTTGATTTATAATAATTATGGGAGGCATAAATATGGCAGTTACAAAGGATATGCTTATAGCTGACGCTCTTCAACAGGAAAACGGCGAGGAAATCGCAAACGTGCTTTTGAGNATCGGTATGCATTGCTTCGGTTGCGCAATGGCAAGAGGCGAAACTATCGAGGAAGCGGCAATGGTTCACGGCGTTGACGTTGACGAACTTGTCAAGAAATTAAACGAAGTATAATATCGCTTGATTTCGACTTATAAGAATAAATAAAAAACGCAAGAGCAATCTTGCGTTTTTATTTTNCATTTAGAGGAANAATTATATAAAATCGGATAAAATGCGNATNTNCGCAAAATTTNCGANTTATNGTNTTGACAAAATGTAANAATNTGGNTATAATTAAATCGAACAAAATGCGGATATACGCAAAATTTTCGATTTTGGAGATTATATGATAGAGCGTAAAANATATTTGGACAAACTCATACGTAAGAAAGAAAACGGAATGATAAAGGTCATNACCGGTATTAGGCGATGCGGTAAATCGTATTTGCTNTTTGAGATATANCACAAATATTTGAATTCTATTGGGGTAGCAGACGAGCAAATAATTGAATTGGCTCTTGACGACGACGAAAATATCAAGTATAGAAACCCGTTGGAACTTGGCAATTATATCCGCAGTCGTATTGTCGATAAAGATAAAAAGTACTANGTCTTTTTGGACGAAATNCAAAAGGTCGCAAATATACGCAATCCCTATATNGANGATAGCAATGANACGATTGGCTTNGTCGATACNCTNTTGGGACTTATGAAGATTAAGAACGTAGATTTGTACGTCACGGGTAGCAANTCNAAAATGCTNTCNTCCGANATNCTNACCGANTTNCGAGGNAGAGGAGANGAGATAAGAGTTAATCCATTGTCTTTTNCNGAATTCTANAANGCTTATCAAGGCGATAAGAGAGACGCGTGGAAAGANTATTATACNTANGGCGGAATGCCTTTNGTATTGNCTCAAAAGACGCACGAGGATAAGAGCAAATATCTTCAAGATTTGTTTGATAAGATTTATTTGGATGACATTATTGCGAGAAATAAAATAAACAAAGATAAGTCGATATTGGAAGACGTATTGAACGTCGTTTCTTCGTCTATAGGTTCGTTGACCAGTCCGTTTAATTTGGCTAATACTTTTTTAAGCGTGAAAAATAAAAAAATCAGCGACGATACAATAGCAAAGTTTTTAGATTATTTTGTTGACGCGTTTATTTTGTATAAGGCGCAGAGATACAACGTCAAAGGCAGAAAGTATATCGGCTCTCCGCTCAAATATTATTTTTCGGATATAGGTCTTAGGAACGCGCGTCTTAATTTCAGACAGCAAGAAGAAAATCATATTATGGAAAATATAATTTACAATGAGTTGCTCGTAAGGGAGTTTAACGTTGACGTAGGAATTATAGATTATAATTACCGTGATTCAGACGGCAAGAGTAAGCGCGCGCAACTTGAGGTGGATTTTGTAGCAAACAAGGGTAGTCAAAGATACTATATACAATCCGCGCTTTCAGTAGCAAGCGAGGAAAAGCGTGCGCAAGAAAAACAATCTCTAAATCGCATTGACGATTCATTTAAGAAAATCATAGTAATTAAAGACGATATTATACCGTGGCACGACGAGCAAGGTGTGCTATATATCGGTATAGAAAGGTTTTTGTTGGATGAAAATGCTATGAATTTATAGTAGTTTACTTGTGAATATCTCTTCCGACGAGTTCATCAAGGCTGATGCCGTAGAAGTCTGCTAATATTACGCAAGCGTCAACATTAGGAACGTTGACATTGTTTTCCCACGCGCTTAGATTAGGTTGAACAATTCCGGTTGCTTTGGATACTTGTTCTTGCGTATAGCCGCCAATTTGTCTTTGCTGTCTTAATGCTTCACCGTAATTTAACTTCATAAAATCACCTCTTGAAACATTTTATAGGAATTCTAATATGTCCGCTTGCAATATAGGAATTTCTATATTATAATAATCATAGACAAAGGATTAGATAAGAGGCATATATGAAAGTCGCTTTTATAGGGCATAGAAATTTTAACAGTGATCTACTTGCCCGTACAGTGTTGTATAAAGTTATAGACTTGGTTGAAAAATTGATTACTGAAAATAGGGCAAAAACATTTATTTTTGGCGCAATGGACGGCTTTGACTATATGGGGTACGTTACTGTAACGGAATTAAGAGCAGAAAAGTATCCGCGCCTAAAACGTTTTTACATAAGTCAAATTCCCGAAGGACTTATTGAATCAAAAAAGATTTTTATTGAGAATTTTGAAAAATTCAAATTTCCTTTTAAGGATATAAATGCCGGAAATCAGCGGTTTTTCAAAAGAAACGAATTGATTGTGGACGCGTGCGATATGCTTGTTGTCTATTATGATAAGGATTATCCTGAAAAAGAAACGAAAAAAGCCTATAATTACGCTGTGGCTAAGGGCAAGAAAATTATCAATTTATTTGACGAGGAACAGGCAAGATATTTGAATTTTTAGAAAAAAATACCTATTTTTCCGTCGAATGTACAAATTTTACATAAATTTTACATTCATTCGATTGCCTAATTTTCTTTTATTAGGTACAATCATTTATGCTTATGCCGAGAGGGATGAAGCGGGAGGTTACTGCTTATATAAGGAGAGAACTTCCGTGGACAAGAGTCCGACAATCGGGCGACTAACGGATTTGGGCTATTCTGCAAGCCCATTTTTAACGGCAGAAGTGGAACGCACGGAAGTGCAATAGAAAAAAATAAGAAAAGTTAGGAAAAGGAGAAAGAAAAATGGCAGGACAAACAATCAGAATCAGACTAAGAGCGTACGACCACAACCTTATCGACGTAGCGTCGGATAAGATAGTTGAGACGGCAAAGAGAAGCGGAGTACAGGTTTCCGGACCTATCCCACTTCCTACGGAAAAGGAAATCGTTACGATTATCAGAGCGGTCCACAAGTATAAGGATTCGAGAGAGCAATTCGAGTTGCGTACTCATAAAAGACTTATCGATATATTGAACCCAACTGCTAAGGCGGTAGACGCGCTTATGAAACTCGATTTGCCCGCAGGCGTTGATATTCAAATCAAACTCTAAGCAGCAAATCAAAACACAAACAAGTCAATTAAAAACTGCGTTAAGCGGTTTTGCGAAATAAAATTAGGAGGATGAACTTTATCTATGAATAAAGCAATCATTGGAAAAAAGTTGGCAATGAGTCAAATTTTTGCACCGGACGGCACTGTTATCCCTGTGACGATAGTCCAAGCGGGTCCGTGTCCTATCGTGCAAAAGAAAACCCTTGAAAACGACGGTTACGAAGCGTTGCAAATCGCTTTCGGCGACATCAAAGAAAAGAACGTCACCAAGCCGGTTAAGGGTCATTACAAGAAAGCAGGCGTTACGCCAAGAAGAGTTTTGAGAGAATTCAGAACGGAAGTTGCTTCTTATGAACTCGGTCAGGAATTGACCTGCGCGCAGTTCGCTGAAGGTTCTCTCGTAGACGTAAGCGGCACGTCAAAAGGTCACGGCTTTACCGGCGCGGTAAAGAGATGGAATCATCACTGCGGACCTATGGCGCACGGTTCCGGTTACCACAGAGGCGTAGGTTCTATGGGCGCTTGTTCGACTCCTTCGAGAGTATTCAAGAACAAGAAAATGTCCGGACATTGGGGTAATGAGAAAGTTACTGTCAGAAACCTCACGGTGGCAAGAGTCGATGCCGAACGTAATCTTCTTTTCATCAAGGGCGCAATCCCCGGAGCTAAGGGTAACGTCGTTGTTGTAAAGCAAAACGGTTAAAGGAGTGAGCAAAAATGAAGGTTAATGTTTTAGATATAAAAGCAAAGAAAGTAGGCGAGATTGAACTCAACGACGCGGTATTCGGCGTTGAATACAACGAAGCGCTTATCCACCAAGTAGTAGTTGCTCAGTTGGCAAACAAAAGACAAGGTACGAAATCCACTTTGACCCGTACGGAAGTCAGAGGCGGAGGCAAGAAGCCTTGGAGACAAAAGGGCACAGGACGCGCTAGACAAGGTAGCATCAGAAGCCCGCAATGGACAGGCGGCGGCGTAGTATTCGCTCCGAAGCCCAGAGACTTCTCGCAGAAGATAAACAAGAAGATGAAGACGACGGCTACGCTTTCCGCTTTGAGCGCAAAGGTAAGCGACAACGACTTTATCGTGTTGGACAAACTTCAACTTCAAGAAGCAAAGACCAAGTATATCGCTCAAATGCTCAAAGCTTTTGAAATCGAAAGCAAAGTATTGATTGCGGTTGCAAACGACGACGAAGCAGTTTTGAGAGCTTGCGCAAACATTCAGAACGTAACTCTTATCAACGCTGATTTGGTAAACGTATACGACTTGGCTTCCAACACAAAATGTATCTTCACCGTTGACGCGGTAGAAAAGATTCAGAAAAGATTTGAGGAGGTATGCGAATAATGAATAAATATGATATTATTATATCCCCAATCCTTACGGAAAAGAGTTATGACGGTATCGCTGACAAAAAGTATACTTTCAAAGTAGCGCAAGATGCTACGAAAACTCAGATAAAGGTTGCCGTTGAAGACATCTTCGGCGTAAAGGTAGCAAAAGTCAACACTGTCAACGTTGACGGCAAGAAAAAGAGAATGGGCAAGTACGAAGGTACGACGACCGGTTACAAGAAAGCCGTAGTTACTTTGACAGAAGATAGCAAGACAATCGAATTCTTCGAGAGTTTGGCATAATGGGAGGACAAGATAATGGCTATTAAGAGATATAAACCTACTTCCCCCGCGCGTCGTTTTATGACCGTATCGGCATTCACCGAGATTACGACCACCGTTCCTGAAAAAGGTTTGCTTGAATCTTTGAGCAAGTCGGGCGGTAGAAACGCAACAGGTAGAATTACCGTAAGACACATCGGCGGCGGCAATAGAAGAAAGTACAGAATAATTGATTTCAAGCGTAATAAGGACAACGTACCTGCAAAGGTTGCTTCTATCGAGTACGACCCGAACCGCAGCGCAAACATCGCGCTTTTGGTATACGCAGACGGTGAGAAGAGATATATTATCGCGCCTCTCGGTTTGCAAAAGGGCGACACCGTTATGAGCGGCGAGAATGCGGACATCAAGACGGGCAACACGCTTCCTCTTGAAAAGATCCCCGTAGGTACTGTAATCCACAATATCGAAATGCACCCCGGCAAAGGCGGTCAAATCGCTAGATCGGCAGGCAATTCGGCTCAGTTGATGGCAAAGGAAGGCAAGTACGCTACGCTCAGACTTCCGAGCGGCGAGATGAGATATCTTCCTATCAAGTGCAGAGCGACAATCGGTCAGGTTGGCAATCTCGAACACGAAATCGTTTCTATCGGTAAAGCAGGTCGTAAACGTCATATGGGCGTAAGACCGACCGTCCGCGGCGTTGTAATGAACCCTTGCGATCACCCGCACGGCGGTGGCGAAGGAAAATCGCCTATCGGTATGCCGAGTCCTGTAACTCCTTGGGGTAAACCTGCTTTGGGTTACAAGACCAGAAAGAAGAACAAGAGCAACAAGTTCATCATCAAGCGTGTGAATTAGGAGGAGCGAAAATGAGTAGATCAGTAAAGAAAGGACCTTTCGTTGAAAAGAGACTTATAGACAGAATCATCGCAATGAACAACGCCAACGAAAAGAAGGTAGTCAAGACTTGGTCAAGATCTTCGACAATCTTCCCTGATATGGTTGGACACACGATTGCCGTACACGACGGCAGAAAACACGTTCCGGTATACATCACCGAAGATATGGTCGGTTGCAAACTCGGCGAGTTCGCTCCGACGAGAACCTTCAAAGGTCATGCCGGCGAGAAAACGACAGGAAGGAGATAAAAAATGGCAAAGAGATTAAGAGAAAAAGCAGAGGCTCGTAAGACCAATGCCGACAAGCGTCCAAGCGCTACCGTTAAGTATGTAAGAATGTCTCCCGACAAAGTAAGAATAGTACTTGATATTATCAGAGGTAAGAGCTACGTAGAGGCTTTGGCAATTTTGAAGTTCACTCGCAAGGCAGCTTGCGAACCGCTTATCAAATTGCTCAACTCGGCGGCGGCTAATGCGGAAGACCATTTGAATATGAGCAAGAGCGACCTCTACGTCGCAGAATGCTACGCAAATGCAGGCCCTATCCTCAAACGTATCAGAGCAAGAGCAAAGGGAAGCGCGGCTAGAATAAACAAGCGCACCTGCCACATCACGATTATTCTTGATGAAAAAACACAAGACGCTGTTAGCGCCAAATAAGGAAGGAGGTATTAAAAATGGGTCAGAAAGTTAGTCCACACGGCTTAAGAGTCGGCGTAATCAAAGAGTGGAACGCGCAATGGTATGCGGATAAGAAAACTTTTTCTAAAAACCTTGTCGAAGACCATAAGATAAGAACCTATCTTAAAAAGAAGTATTATCAATGCTCGATTTCAAAGATAACTATCAGCAGAATACTTTCTTCGGCAAACGACATCGTTATCGTTACGATTTACACCTCCAAACCGGGTATCATGATCGGTAAGGCAGGCGCAGGCGTAGAACAAATCAAAAAAGAAGTAATGAAGCTTGCTCCGAAGAAGAGCGTAAGCATCAACATTATGGAAGTTAAGAGACCTGACACGGACGCTCAACTTATCGCAGAGAACATCGCGGCTCAACTTGAAAAGCGTACCGCTTTCAGAAGAGCAATGAAAGGTTGTATCTCTAAGGCTATGAAGAGTGGCGTTAAGGGTATCAAGACCAAGGTTTCGGGTCGTCTTGACGGCGCAGAAATCGCAAGATCGGAAAGTTACCACGAAGGTTCGATACCTCTTCAAACTTTGAGAGCGGATATCGACTACGGTACTGCCGAGGCTCATACGACTTTCGGTATCATCGGCGTAAAAGTTTGGGTTTACAAGGGTGAAGTACTTGGAAAGGGCGTAAATGCAAAAGAGAATAAGGAAGGAGGTAACGCGTAATGTTAATGCCTAAAAGAGTAAAAAGACGTCGTGTTCATCGCGGTAGATTGAGCGGACAGGCAAACAAGGGCAATAAGGTGGCTTACGGCGAATACGGTCTCGTAGCGTTAGAGCCAAGCTGGATTACTTCCAACCAAATAGAAGCAGCCCGTATCGCAATGACACGTTACATCAAGAGAGGCGGTAAAGTTTGGATAAACATATTCCCGCACAAACCTATTACAAAGAAACCTGCCGAGACCAGAATGGGTAGCGGTAAGGGTAGCGTAGAATACTGGGTAGCAGTAGTAAAGCCGGGCCGTGTAATGTTTGAAATGGCTGGTGTAAGCGAAGAAGTAGCGCGCGAAGCGCTCAGACTTGCATCCCATAAGTTGCCGGTAAAGTGCAAGTTTGTTAAGAGAGAAGAGGTGAGTGAAGATGAAAGCAAGTAATTTTTTCGAGATGTCAAATGACGAACTTAATCTCAAATTGAACGAGTTGAAGGAAGAACTTTTCAATCTTCGCTTTAAGCACAAAGCAGGACAACTCGAGAACGCAAATCAACTTGCAGTATGCAAGAAGGACATCGCAAGAGTTAAGACGGTTATCCGTCAAAGAGAACTCGGCATTTCTCAAGAGCCTACCACGGCTGCTAAGAAATCGACAAAGAAATCTAAATAAGGAGGATAAAAAACAATGGAAGAAAGAAATCTCAGAAAGACCAGAGTTGGCGTCGTTGTAAGCAACAAGATGGAAAAGACTGTTGTCGTTGCTATCAAAGAGCGTGTTAAGCATCCTCTTTACGGTAAGATTGTCAACAGAACAAAGACGTTCAAGGCTCATGACGAGCAAAATGAATGTGGCATTGGCGATACTGTTCGTATCGTAGAAACAAGACCTCTTTCCAAAGAGAAGCGTTGGAGAGTGGTTGAAATAGTCGAGAAGGCTAAATAAGGAGGACCGAAAATGATACAACCGGAAACAAAATTGGCAGTTGCGGACAATTCGGGCGCAAAAGAAATTAAGTGTATTAGAGTTATGGGCGGTTCTTTCCGTAGAAGCGGTAATATCGGCGACGTTATCGTAGCGTCTGTTCAGAGCGCTACCCCGAGCGGCGCGGTAAAGAAAGGCGACGTAGTTAAGGCCGTTATCGTAAGAACGAAGAAAGGTATCGGCAGAACTGACGGTTCGCACATCAGATTTGATGACAACGCCGCAGTTATTATCGACAACCAAAAACAACCGAGAGGCACGCGTATCTTTGGACCAATAGCCAGAGAGCTCAGAGATAAAGATTATATGAAGATCATATCTCTTGCCCCTGAGGTAATCTAACGGAGGTAGACCACTATGAGTATGAATGTTAAGAAAGACGACGCGGTTAAGATTATCGCAGGCTCGGACAAAGGTAAGACCGGTCAAGTTTTGGCAGTAGATACCAAGTCCAACAGAGTGGTTCTCAAAGGCGAAGGCTTAAAGACCGTAAAGTGTTTTGTTAAACCTCGTAACGCTCAGGAAAAGGGCGGCATTATAGAGAGAGAGGCATCCGTAAACGTTTCCAACGTTATGATAATTTGCCCAAGCTGTAATGCGGCTACGAGAGTAGGTCACAAAGTAGTCGTTGACGAAAACGGAAAATCTGTTAAAAACCGTATCTGTAAGAAGTGCGGAGCATCTTTGGACGTAAAGGCTGCTAAGGCTGCCAAGACTGCTAAGAAAGCAGCTCCGAAGAAAACCGCTTCAAAAGCAAAGAAGACCGTTAAGACGGAAGAAGAAAACAACTAATGGAGGATGACGACTGTGGAAAATAGAGAATACAGAATGTTGGAATATTATAAATCGACAGTAGTTCCTGCATTGATTAAAAAGTTCAACTACAAGAACGTCAACGAAGTTCCGAAACTTGAAAAAGTAGTGCTCAATATGGGACTTGGCGACGTTAAAGACAACAGCAAGAGCCTTCAACAAGCAGTTGAAGAACTCAAAATGATTGCAGGTCAAGCGCCTGCTGAATGTAAGGCAAAGAAGAGCGTTGCAAACTTCAAAGTCAGAGAAGGTATGGTAATCGGCGCAAAAGTTACTCTTCGCGGAAAGAAAATGTACGACTTTATGGATAAACTCGTATCCGTCGCACTTCCTCGCGTAAGAGACTTCAAGGGCGTACCAAGCGATTCTTTCGACGGACGTGGCAACTACGCAATGGGCGTTAAGGAACAAATCATCTTCCCAGAAATTCAATACGACAAAGTAGAGAAGGTAAGAGGTTTTGACGTTATCGTCGTTACAACTGCAAAAACTGACGAAGAGGCTAAGGAGTTGTTAACTCTCCTCGGTATGCCTTTTGTGAAATAAGGAGATTAGAAAATGGCTAAGAAAGCAATGATCAACAAACAACAAAAGACTCCAAAGTACTCCACAAGAGCATACACGAGATGCCAAATTTGTGGAAGACCGCACGCAGTATTAAGAAAGTACGGAATTTGCAGAATTTGCTTCCGCGAACTCGCATACAAGGGCGAGATTCCCGGAGTAAAGAAAGCAAGCTGGTAATAGGAGGACATTTACTATGATGATAACTGACCCAATCGC
>JAAVHQ010000030.1 GCA_014799645.1 Clostridiales bacterium
GACGAAAAATCGAGTAAAAAAGAGGTAAAAATGGATATACGAAAAAGGAAATTAAAGGGGTATATTGCGCTGTCTATATTGATTATTGTGTGTATGCTTTTGGCAAGCGCAATGACCTTTTTTACGTCGAATAATAATGCAGAAGCAATTGAGATAGAAAATGGGTTCATTTCAGTATTAAATGGTAGAGATTTGTTGGAAGCAAATTATGAAACAAATAATAATGGAAGTATTTTTGATAGAAAAGTACTTTATGAAATATATTCAAAATTATCAGGCGAGAATTCAACTTATGCAAATATAGAAAGCGATTCAAAACTTAAAAAAGCTGGGACTGAACAAGGGGAAATACATTCCGGATTAGATTCAGATGATATACGCAAAAGAAACGACGGAAATAATTTGGTTGTTACGTTTGGTAATATGCAATGGACTGTTGTATCTTTGACGACTGATATTAACGAAAATCCCATATTGACACTATGGTTGACTGACATAGCATTTTACAGCAAATATAATAATTGGGGAGATGGAAATTACAATTATAATTATCCGTCCACGATGTATTCTTCAAGTTACATAAGAGCAAGATTGTTGAACGGAGTTGGTAGCAATGGACAAAATATCAAATATGTGGCGAATAAAGGCGATACAGTTTTGTCATTGTTAGAAGAAAGTGATAAAGTAACTGGTTATCCATTCAATGCTTTTACTCTCAATTCAACAGTAAATTCGGATGATTCTGTAAATAGAAGCAACGGAAGCATAACAGATTTTTTGGTCAAACCAAAGGATGTTCCTTATCAACTCACTGAAAGTATGGCTGATTTTGATAAGGCAAAAGTTGGTAATGGTTGGAAGCAAGGACAAAACGATGCTCTTAGTAAAATTAGCGTCGATAAATGGGCAAATTCGTCGGTAAGTACAATACAGGATAAAAGCGGTCTAGACGGGCAAGGATATTACGATTGGGGGAATGACTATATTTGGTTGCCAAGTTGGGTAGAAATTGGCTATGGAACACCTTCGGGGCAAACTTTTTATTCAGGCAGTGGATTGTGGAATACTAACAAAGCCTTAAGAAGTAGTAGCGGAGTTAGCGCAACGCGAACAGGTGATTCTAACGGTGCGCAAGGTTACAATTATTGTATTACGAAAAATGGAGAAAATTTAGCGGAATTCACTGGTGTAAATAATGTTGGCGTTCGCCCTGCAATTCATCTGAACTTAAAAGCAGTAGATGATGCTTCCGCAGCCAACGTTCCCAATTCAGGTACGAATAGCAACACAACAAAATTTATTGATAACGGAAGCGACGTTACGTTTACATTATATGACGTAAACTCGAATACATTAGATATAACAATCACCGCTACGGATAGGAATGGCGTAGATATTGCTTATTCCAAAACGCCTAGCGTATCGGGGGGTGTGTTGTCTTTTACTGCAAGTACTGCAGGAACTTATACTGTCAAAGTAACACCAAAAGATGGTAAAATTTGGACTGACGGAACGAGCGAGACAAAAACTTTTTCTTACTTACTAAAAGAACCCGTTACGCCATTGACGTGGAAAACTTCGGGAGAAGAAAAGGCTACGAAGACTTACAATGGAAAGACGCAGTACATTGAGTTGGAAAACTACGACGAAAGCGAAATGAACGTTTCACCTGCTCCTGTAAAAATACCTGACGGCGAGCCCAATTCAGGAAAGTGGGGAATTGCCGTCAAAGATTTTGCCGATTCGTCTATTACGGTAGATTTGAAAGATTCGAATTTTGCAGGGTGGTCTGACTCTAATGCATATGATGCAGAATCTGCGGAGAAAAAGTCATTGTATTATAAAGTAAATGCAAAATCTCTTACCGCGACGGCAAGCGGAGCATGGAGTGCGCAAGTAAATACAGAGAGTACAACGTACGACGTGTATATAGACGTCTTTGATAGTGATATAGGAAGTATTGAATTTGAAGGGTATTACAAAAAAGACGGCGGAACCGAAAAAAAGACGGTTTCGCCAACAGTCGTAAAAGACGGAGATAATAGAGCAAAAGTAACGGTAACGTTGCCAAATAGTTTGGAAACCGGCGTCTATGAATATATTCTCAAACTAAAATCAGGAACAATGGCAAGCAAAAACTATACCTTGTCATTCAGTAAGACTTTTACGGTAGAGAGTAAAAAGTTGACGATAACAGAAGACGATATAATATGGCAATATACCAACAGTAAAGTAGGCGCAGGCTACCATACAGTAAGTGAGTTGGATTCCGATGGAATTTTCAACGTAGATTACAATGGATCGGTGTTTACTTTTGATGTAGATACCGACACATTGAGCAAAGATGCGGAATATAAAGTGGAAGGAGAAAAAAGCGCAACAATCGTGAAGTTGAACGGAACTGCGGTTGAGTATTATACAGCGACGTTGAAGATTACGCCAAAGGATGGAGTGGAGATAGAGAACAAAGAATTTACTCTCAAATGGCGAATTAACAAAGCAAAGTTTGATCTATCCGAAGTGAAATGGAATTATAGCAAGCCAAAGTTGTTTAACGATAAAGAACAAGAAGTAGTAATGACGGGAATTCCTGACGGACTGACGTTTAACTATAAGAACAACAAGAAAAGACCTGTTGGAACTTATACGGCGGAAGTACTAACAATCACTGTAAGAAACGATATGAAGAATAATTACATCACGCCAGAAGTTGGCAATACTACTACATACAAAGGCAGCGTAGCATGGACCTTGCCTTGGAAAATCAAAAGGGCAGAGTTGGAATTGGATTGGACGCCTAAGGAAGAGAAAGACGTCAACGACAAGAGCTATTTGTCATGGGAATCTACGACGTACACGGATAAGATAGAGTATAGATACTATACTCTCGAAGCGTACGCAGACGGCGCGTTGACGGGCGAGCCAATAGACAAGAGAAACATAATCGTACCTGATGAGGAAGTGGAAATAGAGTACTATATCGTGGCTGTCGTGAGAGACGCTACCAATTACGAAATAGTCGGTACGTGGTCAATGCCGTTCGTCGTAGGGTCGCTGGCTACTATAATAAACGTAAATATGGCAAGCGAGTTTACGTACGACAAGAATCAGCATGGCAGCGAGTGGTACAACACAAGTATTGCGGGAATGGAGTACGTAAGCGCGGAATACTTCAAGGTAGAAGAAGACGGAAGCGAAACGTCGCTTGGCTCTACTGCGCCGACGGACGTAGGAAGTTATATCGTAAGATTGAGCGTGGACAGAGAGTATTTGACGTCCTATCAGCTCAGCAAAGCAAAGGTATTATATACAATTGTCAAGGCGCAAATAGAAATAGCGGTAAACAAAAACGAATACGGTTACGACGGTTTAGGACACGCGGGAGAGATTGCTATCACGTCGGGCAACTACGACGTCAGCAAAATCATTATGACGTATTACAAGGGAAATACCAAAGACTATCCGTTGTCAGCGGGCGAGTTGCCTTGCGACGCGGGAGACTATCTCGTCGTATTGTCGTTGCCTAGCGCGGATAGCGGTAATTATGAAATAAAAGAAGGCTGCAAAGAATTCATTATAAACGTCGCTAAAAAGCGAATAGTAGTAGAGTGGAATACGACGGGCGATACGCCTATAATATCTGGCTTGGATGAGTTGTCAAAGGGCGTGATAGGATACGTCTACTACAATGAGGACGGAACGCCGCTTGAAGACGGAGCGCAATTAGAGAGAGGAAAGAGTTATAAGATAAAGGCGATACTCACAGGCGATAATGCAAGGAACTTTGAATTCGTCACCAAAGACGGCGAGCCTACGCCGAGTGACAGTACGGAAACGGAAGAAATAGATTTCACCGTGAAGGCAAGCAATAGCGGTGGAAACGTAGGTGGAGTAACCGGCGGAGACGGACAAGACCCGACTAATCCCGACGACCCTGAAAAACCTGCGACAAGTTTTGACTTTAGCAAGATAGGCGAATATGTCAAAGAATACTGGCAGTTGATAGCAAGCGTAATAAGCATAATTCTTATGTTGGTATTCATATCCAAGACAATAGGCTATGAGAATAAGCGCAAGCAGAACAAAAAGACAATAGAGAAGAAGTACAGCACGTTCTACGGCATTACGTTGTTTGGACTTACAACAATGACTTGGAATTTAATAGCGGGCGTGCTAATGGGCGGAGCGTTGGTGACATTCATAATAATGCTTGTGGCGAAGAGTAAGTATAAGAAGTCTAACGTAGAAGTAGAGGACGCGAAAGACGAGTTTGAGCGCAACCAAAAAGACTTCGACAACAGGAGAAGAGTTGACGAAAATCAGCACCGTGACGAACAGTTGCAAATGATGCTTATGGGAATGATGGGCGGAAATGCAAACAGCGGCGGCGGAGGAGCGCAACAAGGCTTTGCATACGCCCAACCTATGATAGGCTTAGGCGCGGACGATATACGCGGAATTGTAGCAGAAACTATGAACAACATGTTACCCAACGTGACACAGTATTTACCGCAACAAGCGTCTACGAACGACGAACTTGTCCAACAACTCGTCGAGCAAAACGCGCAAAACGAAGAGCGCATAAGACAACTTACCGAACAGAACGAAGAGAAGATAAGGCAACTTACTGAAAACAACGAAAGGGCGATTGAAAGGTTGGTTGAAAAGTTGTCTAAACAGCAAACCGTTGAAGTCGCCGAAAAAGAAGTTGCGTCATCCGTCATAACCGAAGATGCGCTCAAAGAATTAAAAGACAGTATCAATGAAATTAAAAATCAAATGAACGCTACTACGGAAAAGACTGCGCAGTCAAATTCCAACGATGATATTATCAAGAGCCTTATAGAAGGACAAAAGACGATAATGGAAAAACTCGTCGATAAGCCTACTGAAAAGGTCGTCGAGAGAGAAGTATCAAGGAAAGATAGCAACGACGATAGAATATTGAAAGTCGTGTCGCAATCGGATAATTATGACGAAACGATAAGACAACTTTTGCGTAATCAGGAAATGATGATGCGACAAATCGTCGACCTATCGTCTAAGACCAACGAAAAAGTCATAGTTGAGAAACCCGTCGAGAAGATAGTGGAAAAGGAAGTCAAGGTCGAAGTTCCTGTCGAGAAAATCGTCGAGGTTGAAAAGGTCGTTGAGAAAGTCGTTCCTATGTCGGTTGAGAAGCCTGCAAAGGCGACGAAAACTCCTGCTCCAAGACTTACGCTTGACGAGGCTTACGCGAAACTCACCGCTAGTCAAAAGAAGATATTTGACACGTTGAAAGCCTACGCAATGAGCAAAGACAAGTGCAAGGAAAAGAAGTCGACTTACTTCACAGTACTCGGACAGTCTACGGTAAATCCATTAGTCAAGTTGACAATAAAGAAAAACAC
>JAAVHQ010000031.1 GCA_014799645.1 Clostridiales bacterium
AAGACGAATTGAGAATAAGCATAAAGACGGGAAATTTGAGCGTAAACAACGACTTGGTGTTGACTTATTACAAATACGTGGACGGACAAGAGATAGAACTTGACGGAGGAGAGCCGACGGACAGCGGAAGTTACAAGTTGGCAATAGCGTTGGCGGAAGGATTGGATGACTATAAGTTGTTAAGAACAACAATCAACTTTGAGATAAAGAAAGTAACGGTAACAATAGAAGATAATACCGGAACTGATTTATACTACAACAAAGGCGAGCAAGGACTAGACCTAGACGTCACGTCGGGCGGTTTGACCTTGGATGATATTGTAATAAAGTATTATAACAAAGCAAATGACGAGCCATTAGCCGATAATACAAAGCCTGAAAACGCCGGCGACTATTATGCAGTATTAAGTTTAAGCGACGAGTTGGCGAAGAACTATGACTTGGATAACGCGCGCTTTGATTTGACGATACGCAAAGTGGTCTTGACGGTTACTACGACCACTGACAAGATAACTTACGACGGACAAACGCACGAAGTAGAATTTAGCGTAAAAGAAAAGGCAAGCGGACTCGACTTTGATAAAGACAAGGTAGTCGTAACGTACTACAAAGAAAGCGTATTGACGGAAAATAGACTTGTGGGCGAATTGCCAACCAATGCAAGAAAGTACGTTGTAGTATACTCATTAAAAGATGACGTGGCAGTCAATTACGAGATAGAAGACAATCAAGCGGAATTCGAGATAGAGAAGATAAGGATAAAAGCGGTATGGAATACAAGCGAGAATATTCCTGTAATATCCAACCTTGACGACGCTTTGAAAGGGGTAGTAGGCTACGTCTACTATGACGAGGAAGGCAACCAACTCGAAGAGGGAGCGACCTTAGAGGTAGGAAAGAGTTATAAGGTCAAGGCGATACTCGTAGGCGAGAGCGCAAGCAACTATGAGTTTGTTACCGAGGACGGTCAAGTAATATTGGGCGAAGTGGCGGTAGCGGAGAACTTGGAAAAAGGCTTTACAATAACTGCAAGCAGTGGCGGCGGCTCACTTGGCGGAATAACAGGCGGAGATGGAGAAGAGAATCCGGGCGATCACGAAAAGCCAGGCGTAAGTTTCGACTTTGGCAAGATAGGCGAATATTTCAAAGAATATTGGCAGTTGATTGCAAGCGTAATAAGTATAATCTTAATGCTTATCTTCATATCCAAGACGATAGGCTATGAGAACAAGCGCAAGCAAAACAAAAAGACGATAGAGAAGAAGTATAGCACTTTCTACGGAATTACGTTGTTTGGCTTAGCGACAATGACTTGGACTTTAATAGCGTGCGTGCTAATGGGCGGAGCGTTGTTGACGTTCATAATAATGCTTGTGGCGAAGAACAAGTGCAAGAAGTCCAACGAGGAATTGGAAGAAGCGAAAGACGAGTTTGAGCGCAACCAAAAGGAGACGGATGGCAAACGTCATGACGAGCAGTTGCAGATGATGCTTATGGGAATGCTCGGCGGAAATAACGGACAGGGCAACGGTAACGGCGGACAAAGTTTCGTATATCAGCAACCTGGCTTGGGCGCGGACGATATACGCTGCATAGTCGCTGATACAATGAACAATATGTTGCCCAACGTTACGCAATACCTACCGCAAGAGGCATCGCATAGCGATGAACTTATTCAGCAACTCATAGAGCAAAACGCTCAAAATGAAGAGCGTATGCGCCAAATGAACGAGCAGAATGAAGAGCGTATTAGACAACTTACCGCGCAGAATGAGCAAATGATGGAAAAGCTTATGGACAAGATGTCCGAGAAGCCCAAAGAGAGCGTGGACGAAGACGTAATCGAAAAGTTGGTCGAGAAACTCGCTAAGCAACAGGCAATCGAGCAAGTTGCAGGAAGAGAAGTCGCCGCAACTGTCGTAGGAGAAGACGCGCTCAAAGAGTTGAGAGAGAGTATCAACGATATCAAGACTCAAATGAACGCCGCGGCAGAAAAAGAGGAAAAGGAAAAGAACGCCGAAATCATAAGGAAGATTGTCGAGGGGCAAGAGAACTTAATGCGCAAAATGTCCGAGCAACAACCTATCGATAGATATGGCAGAGCGGTAGCGTACGACCCCAACGCGGATAAAATCGAAATGCTGATGCGCAATCAAGAAATGTTGATGAAGCAAATGATGGAGATGTCGGCAAATAGGAACAACGATAAGCAAGTCGTAATGCCCTATATGCCGCAACCGTCAGAAAGGGTAGTGGAGAAGATAGTCGAAAAGCCTGTCGAGAAGTTCGTTCCCGTTCCTGTCGAAAAGGTAGTGGAAAAGGAAGTGCGAGTAGAAGTGCCCGTCGAGAAAATCGTCGAAGTAGAGAAGGTCGTACCTATGCCCGTTGAGAAGCCAGCAAAGGCTGCGAAAGCACCCGCGAAAAGACTTACGCTTGACGAAGCGTACGCAAAACTTTCCGACAAGCAAAAGAAGATATTTGACACTCTCAAAGCCTATGCAATGAGCAAAGACAAGTGCAAAGAGAAGAAGTCGACGTACTTCACAGTATTAGGACAGTCTACCGTCAATCCGCTCGTCAAGTTGACAATCAAAAAGAATACGACAGTCGCAATGTTCAAAATGGAAGACGAATACTTCAAAGACATCCGTCGCGGAGCAACGAGCGACGGCACGAAAGTCAAGGTCAAAGAAAGCGAAGTAGTTGTAAGCGACAATCAGGCGCTTTCTACAGCAAAAGATATGATTGATTTGCGCGAAGACCAAATAGAAAGATACAACGAATACCTCAAAGAGCAAAAGTCTATGAGAAAGAAGTGAAACACTTGACAAATTTAATATAATATATTAAAATGTTATCGTTAAAAAATAAACAAAGTCTTTTGATTGTGACAAAAGGCTAATGGGGTGTTATATGACGAAAAAGTGGCTTTACGGTAGAAACGTAGTTTTGACAGGTTGCTCGACGGGTATGGGCAAAGAAGTTTTGTTGCTTTTGGTTAAGAAATACGGTTGCAACGTCATGGGTGTGGCAAGAAACAAAGCAAAACTCGACGAATTAAAAGCTGAACTTGGCGACAAGTTCAGTTACAGAAGATTTAATATTTCAGATTTGCAAGCGTGGAAGGATTTCGCAGTCGAACTCGAAGAAATGGGATTTGTGACGGATATTCTTATCAACAACGCAGGTATGATTCAGCCGTTCTCTCAGTACAACGACTTGTCTGACGACCAAATCAAAAAGGTCGTTGATACCAACCTTATGAGCGTTGTGTACGCTTGTAAAGCAATGTTGCCGACTATCAAAAAGTCTAAGTACGGTTATATCTGCAACGTCGCAAGCGCGTCCGCGATTTTGCCTGTCGGCGGCGAGAGCATCTATTCCGCGACCAAAGGCGGCGTATGGGCGTTGACCGAGTGTCTTGCGCAAGAATTGAAAGGCTTCGGCATTGGCGTATCGTGCGTAATGCCCGGACCGGTTAAGACGGATATATACAAGGCAAGAGAGGGAGAGAGCGGACCGAAAGCCGATTCACTCGTTGAGAGTATCGGTATCACCGCAAAGACCGCAGGCAAGCGAATTGTCAAGGCTATCAGAAAGCGCAAGGTCAGAGTAGTGACCGACGCGGTCGCAAGATTGATGGACTTCGGTATGAGAGTATGTCCTGCGCTCACTTGCAAGGCTACGGGAAGTCTTATCAAAAAGTTCAGCCCGAAAGTCAAATCTTTCTATCCAATTTATCAAGAACAGATTGAGAATAAGAAAGCTATCAAGCAGATGAAAAAGGAAAGAAAAAAGACCGTTTATAAGAAAAAAGAGCAAATCCCACAAGGCGCGTTCGGAAACGACGATTTGCAGGATAAATAATATTAAAAATATATTCGCTCTATTATAATAAAATGTTTGACACACCTCATAGTTTGTGCTAAAATGTATACGCACCTATTATGGGGTGTAATTTTTTTGGAGGGTTGTGAAATGACAACAAGAATTACCTTGGCTTGTACGGAATGTAAACAACGCAATTACGACACATATAAGAACAAAAAGAATACTCCTGATAGATTGGAAATCAAGAAGTATTGCAAATTCTGTAAAAAAACCACGGTTCACAAAGAGACCAAGTAATAAGGGGAGCGCATTTTTATGGCAAAGAAAAATAAAAATCAAGCGATACAAGGCGAGCCTTTGGCTGCCAACGCGCCTTTGATGGACGCGGATTTGAGCGCACAAACTGCTACCGCTCAAAAGAACGCTTATAAGAAAAACAAGACGAAGAAATCCGAGCAAAAGCCAAAACTCGGCGCTAGAATCAGAAGATCTTTCAAGGAGATGTTTTCCGAGCTCAAAAAGGTGTCTTGGCCTACGGCTAAAAAGACGATGTCCATGTTTGGCATAGTTATCGCCGTCGTATTATTTTTCTTGGTCATTATTTCCGCATTTGACTACGGCATCATCAATCTTATCGAACTTTTGATGAAGCACTCGATAGTATAAGGAGAGACTTATGGAAGAAATGGAAAAGACGAACGGTATAAGCGACGCCAAATGGTATATTCTTCAAACGCAGTTTGGTTATGAATCAATCGCTTATTCTTCTTTGAAGCAGTTGGTTGAACTCAACTCTTTGCAAGATTACATTTTCGATATAGTCGTGCCGGAAGAAGAGGAGATAGTAGAACGCAACGGTAAGAAGAAAATCGTAATGCGTAAGAAATTCCCGAATTATCTCTTTATTAAAATGATATATACCAAAAGAATTTGGTTTTTGGTCAAGAATACGAGAGGTATCAAAGATTTTTGTAGCGGCTACGACGGCAAGCCGTTGCCTATGAGCGACGACGAAGTTAAGCGCGCGCAACTCGAAAAAGTCACGATTGACGACCTCAAGATCAACGTAGGCGACCATATCAACATTATGAACGGACCTTTGCAAGGATTTATCGGCGAAATCAAGGAAATCAAACTTGATATCGAAAAGGTCAAAGTTTCCGTTATGATGTTCGGCAGAGAGACGACCGTCGAGTTGGACTTTGCTCAAATTGAAAAATTATAATAGTCAACAAGTAAGTCAGTAATGACTTGGGAGAGATGTAAAATCTTTTAATGCATCTCGTTAATACCACGATTGCTAGGAGGTAAAACACTATGGCAAAGAAGATTAAGGCAGTAGTTAAGTTGCAACTACCTGCCGGTAAGGCAACACCGGGACCACCTGTCGGTTCCACCCTTGGACCTCACGGAATCAACATTCCGGGATTTACTAAGGAATTCAACGAAAAGACCAAAGGTCAAGAAGGACTCATTCTCCCTGTAGTAATGACGATTTTCGAAGACCGTTCCTTTACGTTTATTCTCAAAACTCCGCCAGCTGCGGTTCTTATCAAGAAAGCGTGCGGTTTGCAAAGCGGTAGCGCTAAGCCGAACAAGGACAAAGTCGCTAAACTTACGCAAGCTCAACTCGAAGAAATCGCAAAAACCAAAATGCCCGACATCACTGCGGGAAGTTTGGAAGCAGCAAAGAAGACTATCGCCGGCACTGCTCGTAGCATGGGCGTTCTCGTCGAAGAATAATAGGAGGCAGAGATATGAAACAAGGAAAGAGATTTATCGAGGCTTCCAAATTGGTTGATTTGACGAAGTCTTATGAGCCGCAAGAGGCTATGCAGTTGGTAGTAAACACCGCTACGGCAAAATTCGACGAGTCTGTCGAACTTCACGTTAGACTTGGCGTAGATTCAAGACACGCAGACCAACAGGTCAGAGGCGTTGTAGTACTCCCTCACGGAACGGGTAAGACGAAGAAAGTCCTCGTTATCGCAAAGGGCGCAAAGGCTGATGAAGCTACTGCAGCAGGCGCTGATTACGTTGGCGGCGAAGAGTATATCAACAAGATTAAGAATGAGAACTGGTTCGATTTCGACGTCTGCGTTACCACTCCCGAAATGATGGGCTTGGTAGGTAGAATCGGTAAGATCTTGGGACCTAAGGGCTTGATGCCTAACCCAAAATCCGGTACGGTTACTATGGACGTTGCTAAGGCTGTCAACGAAATCAAAGCAGGTAAGGTTGAATACAGACTTGACAAGACCAACATCATCCACGTTGCTATCGGCAAGAAGTCTTTCGGAAGCGAAAAGCTCGTGGACAACTTCAATACCATTTTCGACGCTATTTTGAAGGCTAAGCCTGCCGCTGCTAAGGGACAATACGTCAAGAGCGTATCTATTTCCAGCACGATGGGACCCGGTATCAGACTCGCAGTCAAAATGTAATTGAATTTATTTGTTAAATTCGTTTGACAAATATATTAAAATAACTTATTATAAATAAGCAAATATCTTGCCAAAGACAGCAAGCGCGAGCAATCGCTTAATTTCTTGCCGAGGTAGGGATGAGTTCTCAAAGAGTTTTCTACCCTCTGTGTCTTTGGCATAGAGGGTAATTTTATAGGAGGTAAATATGTCGGCATCAAGAGATTTGAAGGCGCAACACATTGAGGAAATCAAGGGCTGGATTAAGAACTGCAACAGCATGGTAGTCGTATCTTATCAAGGTATTTCAGTCGCTGAGGATACTCAACTTCGCGCAAAATTCAGAGCTGAAAACGTTCAGTATAAAGTTCTTAAAAACAGACTTGTTCAAAGAGCTTTGACAGAACTCGGCATTGAAGGCTTTGACAACCATTTGGAAGGCTCGTCTGCTTTTGCTTTCGCAAACGGAGATGCGCTTGCCGCAGCAAAAATCGTAGTCGAAGAAGGCAAGACCATTAAGGCTCTTCAAGCAAAGTGCGGTCTTATGGACGGCGCTTACATCGACGAAAAGGTAGTAGTAAAACTCGCATCAATACCGTCAAAAGACGTATTGCTTGCTCAACTTCTCGGAATGTTGCAAAGTCCTATCAGCGGTTTTGCAAGAGCTATTCAACAAATTGCAGAGAAGCAAGCTGAGTAATCGGTAATCAAAATTAGTCGAAAGACAACAAACTATTAAAATCAGAATTATTATTGGAGGAATATAACAATGGCAGATATCGCAAAGATGATTGAAGAAATCAAAGGTATGACAGTACTCGAACTTAACGATTTGGTTAAGGCTATCGAAACAGAATTTGGCGTAAGCGCAGCAGCTATGGCAGTTGCAGCTCCCGCAGCAGGTGGCGC
>JAAVHQ010000032.1 GCA_014799645.1 Clostridiales bacterium
ACACAATAATCAATATAGACAGCGCAATATACCCCTTTAATTTCCTTTTTCGTATATCCATTTTTACCTCTTTTTTACTCGATTTTTCGTCTAGTCAGGAAAAGTATACATTTCCTGACCGAAGAATTTCGACACCGAAATATCAAAATTCTCGATAATTAGACATATATATCATAACATATCATAATTTTTTATTCAAGTGGTTTTAGTCAGGAAATGTATACTTTATTTGGAAGATTTTGACTTTTTTTGAATATTTTTTATATTTTTCGACAAAATATTATTTTAAGTAATACAAATTAGTAGCGAGCGCGGAGAGTGGCGCAGATTTTGGCTTAGCCAGAGCGACCGAGTGGTGAGCGTACTTCCCGTACGTGACCCCGAGAGTCGACTCGCAGATCAGTCAAAATGTGTGCCGCTATACGCACTCGCTACTATCTTGACTTTTTAATATTGATATAATATAATATAACTATGGATAACGTAAGACAGCATATTTGCGACATAGAAAAAATGACACTTTCCCCTTACGCTACGCTTTCGGCGAACACCAAAGGACGCGAACGCGATTGCGAGCCGTGCGAACTTCGCAGTGAATTTCAGCGCGATAGGGACAAAATTTTGCATTGCAAATCTTTTAGACGGTTAAAGCACAAGACGCAAGTCTTTCTATCCCCCGAGGGCGACCATTACCGCACTCGACTTACGCACACCTTGGAAGTATCTCAAATCGGTCGCACGATAGCGCGCGCATTGCGACTTAACGAAGATCTTGTCGAAGCCATTGCGCTCGGTCACGATTTGGGACATACCCCATTCGGACACGCAGGCGAAAGACAACTTAACGAACTTGTCGAAGGCGGTTTCTCTCACTCATTGCAAAGTCGACGCGTTGTCGAACTTCTCGAAAACAATGGCAAAGGGCTCAACCTCACTTTTGAGGTAAGAGACGGCATTGCCAATCACAAATACAACGACCACCCTGCTACGCTAGAAGGTGAAATCGTAAAGTTTGCCGATAGATTCGCATACATCAATCACGACATTGAAGACGCCATTAGAGGCGACGTGATTTCCAATAGCGACTTACCCAAAGACTGCATTGAAGTCTTGGGCAAGAGCAAGTCGGAAAGAATAAACAATCTTATTTTGGATATGGTAAAGACGAGTTGGAATCGCCCCGCAATCGAGCAATCTCCCGACTTCAAGAAAGCGACGGAAAAACTGCACCAGTTTATGTTCGACCGCGTATATCTCAACTCCAAAGCCAAAAGTCAAGAAGTCAAGGCAACAAAAATGATAGTACTCATTTTTGAATACTATTTGGGCAATCTCGATAAACTTCCCGACTTCTACAAAACGTTACTCAACGACTACCCTGCGGACAGAGTCGTCTGCGACTATATCTCATCCTTTACCGATAGATATTGCGTAAGAGTATTTTCAGAGCTTTTCGTTCCCGATGGTTGGGGACTTTGAGGTAATAAGTAATAGTGAAAAGTGAAGAAGTAAAAGCGACTGAAATTCTCAGTCGCTTTCTTTTGAACTATAAGGGTTTACGTGAATTACTATATGCCTGACATCCTTAAAAGTCGCCTCGATATTATCGTGCACTCTTTGCGCGATTGCGTGCGCCTCGACAATATTGAGCGTAGCGTCGACTGCGATTTCCGCCTCGACGTAGATAATCGAGCCTGACATCCTCGTTTTTAGCAAATCTATATTTTTTACGTCTTCATCGTCATTGATAGTCTTGTAGATTTGAGAATAGAGTTCGTCGGACGCGGCATGGTCGGTAAGTTGCCTCAACACGACTTTGACGATATCGTACGACACTTTGACTATCAACAGCGCGATAAGCACGGTAGCTATACCTTCAAGCACGTATACTCCGAGGATTGCGCCGAGAATTCCCACTCCGCCCGCGATTGAAGAAAAAGCGTCCGAGCGGTGATGCCATGCGTCGGCTTTCAATGCTTGCGAGTCAAGACGTTTTGCATAATATATTGTATACCAATACATACCCTCTTTGACGGCAATCGACACGACGGCGGCGGCAAGCGCGAAGTACGACGGCTTGACAAATTCACCTTTCGTTGCGTCGATTATGCTCTTCACTCCGGCATAGCCGAGCATCAAAGCGGTCGCAAAAAGCATCATTGCAAGGATTATTGACGCAATGCTTTCAAATCTATCGTGACCGTAGTTGTGGTCCTTATCCTCGTTTTTTACTGCTATTCTCGCGCCGATAAGCACGATAATCGTCGAAGCGACGTCGCTTGACGAATGGACCGCGTCGGAAATCATTGCGGTAGAGTTACCCAAAAAGCCTGCGAGGAATTTTCCAAGCGCAAGCAATAAATTGACGACGATAGTGACGATTGCCACTTTGTTTATCGTCTTGATAGCATTTTGTTTGTCGATTACTTTCATATACTAAATCAACGCAAAGTCTTCCAAAATCTTCTTTACCTCGCGCATATACGATTGCACGGGACGGTATTTTTTTATTACCGCGTCAAGTCCTATCCACATGGCTTTTATCATCTTTACTTTTGATAGTTCAAATGAATAATTGAGTCCGTCGAGAAGAGTGAGCCAAGCGTCTTTGCTCTCGTCCGAAAGATTCGGGTCTGCTTCGACGATACGCATCATCTTGTTTACGTAAGGCGTGGCGTTTTCTTTGACAAGATTGTCGATAGGCTTTTCTTCGACCGCCTCAACGACCTTTTCTTTATAGTCCACCACTCCGCCGAACGCTCTTGCGTACGCTACCAACACCGTATTGCAAAATTGCTGATAGCACGCGCCGTAGTCGTCGTACTTATAGTTTCTGCGCAAAAATCTGTCAATGTCGACGTTGTTGCGGTCGAAATCAAACAACAGCGCGGTTATGACCGACACGACTGCCATCGGATCGGACGGGATATTGACGCCGTTCTCGCCGAACAACTTCGCGTATTCCTCTCTAAATCTTATGCTTGAATTACACTTTTCGACATAATTGTAAAGACAAGGCGTGTTGGCAATAAACCTCAAAAGATTCTTGATAGCCGTCGTCGACAGTATGTACGTCGACCTCGCCATTTCGTCGCAGTAGTCCAAAAAAATGTTGTACGCTTTTTGCGGTGATAACTCAACCATAGTATTTTCTCCAAAGTAAAATTGTGTGCTTTTCTTTATTATACATTAACCGCGGCAAAATATCAAGCGTGTAATAAATTAAAAATATATATCAAAGTCGCTTGAAAAAAAGCGTATATTGATATATAATAATTATACTTTCGTTAAATTTTAGGAGTTTGTATGAAATCTATTACTTTGTTGCTCAACACTACCGAAAGCGTTAAGTCGTTCGTAAACATAATATCGCAATTTGATTTCGATATGGATTTGAGATGCGGAAGATATGTCGTAGACGCAAAATCTATCCTCGGCATTTTCTCTTTGGACCTCAACCGCCCCGTCGTACTCGAAGTACACAATGAAGATTGTGACGAACTTATCAAGAGCATTTCCAAGTATATTCATCAATAATTTTTATGCTAGAATCAAGTAAACTTAACAAGCTTATTCTGCTCTACGCGCTCGACAAAATGGAAATCGGCTTGCAAGAGGACGTAATCATGGATATGGTTACGGACAATAAATGGCTCGAATATATGGATTGCAGAGTTGCATTGACGGATCTTATCAAAAATAATATGATTACCAACGTGGCTACCAAAAGCCGCAATCCTCGTTATGCAATCACGTCCGATTCACGCGAGGGACTAAAACATTATTACGTTGAAATTCCGTCGTCTTTGCGAGAAGACATTTCCAACGTAATCAAACTCAACAAGATTAAGTATAGAAAAAAACAAGACTATTTTTCCGACTATTACAAAAACTCCGACGGCACGTATACCGTCGTACTGAAAATCGAAAGCACGAGCACTCCCCTTATGGATCTTAAACTTGTCGTTCAAAATCAACAAAAAGCCAAATGGATCAACAAAAATTGGGGCGACAAGGCTTCTACAGTATATGAATTTATTTTAGAGAATTTAATAGATTAAAAAGGCAAGCGATTCGCTTGCCTTTTTACTTATTACTTCTTCACTTTTCACTATTTTTTGCGCATACTCTTCTGCTCACGCAAAAATTCATTATATCTCTCTATTTGATCTTCGCGCAAATCTACCATATTCTTAGCAGTTGCGAGAGCCGTCGCATCAGCGACAACTACTTCACTTTCTTTGACTTTTACC
Source organism: Clostridiales bacterium (assembly GCA_014799645.1). Lineage (GTDB taxonomy): Bacteria > Bacillota > Clostridia > Christensenellales > UBA3700 > RACS-045. Next base: position 4,254 of record JAAVHQ010000032.1, read on the forward strand.
TTTGTGCCATCACTACTTGCTCCGCGGCGAATATCTTTGAAATACTCGTCTTCCATCTTGAAGAGCGCAACGGTCGTGTTTTTCTTTATCGTCAACTTGACGAGCGGATTGACGGTCGATTGTCCTAATACGATGAAGTAAGTCGACTTCTTCTCTTTGCACTTGTCTTTGCTCAAAGCATAGTTTTTGAGCGTGTCGAAAATCTTCTTTTGCGTAGCCGAGAGTTTTGCGTAAGCCTCGTCAAGGGTCAATCTCGGCGAAGACGTCTTTGCCTTTGGCGCAGGTTTCTCGGCAGGGATTTCGACGATCTTTTCGACGACTTTCTCCACCTCAACGGGAACTTCCACAACTTTCTCTACTACCTTTTCTACCTCGACAGGGACTTCCACCTTGACTTCCTTGACAACTTCCTTTTCCACTATCTTTTCAACAGGCACTTCGACTTTCTTCTCCACAATCTTCTCGACCGGCACTTCCTTAACAACCACTTGCGGCTCGGATTGCTTGGTTGTAAGTTCAATCATCTGTCTCATCAACATCTCTTGATTTTTGAGAAGTTGCTTGATAGTCTCGTCATTGTGTTCCGTCTTTTCCACTACTTTGAGAATGGTTTCGTCACTCGTACTTTGAACGATAGGCTGAACTGGTTGCAACTTGCTTGCAAGTCTGTCAAGCACTTCTTCGCTTACGCTTGACGCTGCGACTTCTCTCTCGACTACGTTTTCGCTATACTTCTGCTCTGCAAGTTGTTGCATCAAGTTGTCAATACGCTCTTCGTTGCGTTCATTCTGCTCAATGAGTTTCTGCACGAGTTCGTCATTCGAGGACGCTTGTTGCGGCAGCAACATTTGTTGCACGCTCGGCAAGAGAGCCGTCATAGTCTCCGACACTATTCCGCGTATATCTTCTACGCCTATGCCTTGTTGATAAGCAAAGCCACCTTGCGGTTGTCCTGCTCCGCCGTTATAGCGCGAATTATTCTTCTCTTCTTTTGCGTCTTCCAATTCTTCCAATGCTCTGTTGCACGACTTCTTTTCGAGCATCATAAATATAAACGCTAAGACCGCAACTCCCATTAGTATGCAAGCCAACGCCGTCCACGTCGAGTATGCCCAACCAAACAAGCCTGTCACGGCGGTTGCATAGAATCCGCTATACCTTTTCTCCAATATTCTCTTGGCTTTCTTGCGCTGACCGGCGTAGCCTATGCCCTTGGATACAAATATTATTATCAATATTATACTGATTACGCTTGCTATTACTTGCCACCATTGTTTGAGTATCTCGCCCACCTTGCCGAACGTGTCTGACGCGCTATCAGGTTTCTTCTCAAACTCGCGCATAGGCATATTATCAATGTCTACCGCATTGCCGTTCTTGTCAACAAATTCGAATTTATCCTTTTC
>JAAVHQ010000033.1 GCA_014799645.1 Clostridiales bacterium
ATAGGGCTCGAACCTATGACCCTCTGCTTGTAAGGCAGATGCTCTCCCAACTGAGCTAAACTTCCATATAAACTGCTTATATATAATATCAAAAAAAATATTGTTTGTAAAGAGTTTTTTTGCACTTTTTTTATTTTATCTTATTATAGAAAAAGACACGCAATCCGCGTGTCTCTTCTTATTTTGTCGATTGTTAAGTTTTTACGGTAAGACTATTCCGTCTCTTCCACCGACGCTTGCGCTACTCCGTAATTTATACCCTTGATGTCCGCATCACAGGAATCATCCCAACCGCTCGGCTTTGATGCATGCGCGGTATTGACAGTCAACTTCGTACATCCTGAGAACGCGTTTGCTCCTATCGTCGTTACGCTTGCCGGAATATAAAGCGTCTCAAGAGTAGTATTTCCGCTCAACGCCTCTTCGCCGATTTCGGTTACGTCATATACCTTGCCGTCTACTTCTATAGTAGAAGGTATATTGTACGACGTTACGTGAAGCATTCCTGCGCTGGTATATCCTGCCAAGTACGCCGTTCCGTTGCTACGCAAAATGTACAAGAAGTTTGTTTTTCTACCTGTTTGACTTACGGTAACAGTCGTCCTGCCCTCTACTTCCCAGTAGGTCGGCAAGGTTTGCGAGCCGAAAATCATACCTGCAATCTTTGAAACGTCCATATCGGTAATATCAGTCATCTCTATCTTTGTATTCCAATACAAACCGCGGGTAGGCTTGTCAGTCGGGAGTACAGGTTTCTTTCTTGCGATATAGATTGTCGCGCCTGATCCTGCGAAACAGAATGCTCCGAACTTTTCTATTGCGGCAGGTACGAATACTTCTTCCAATGCGCTCGTACCAGTGAATGCGTAATCTCCGATTTCCATGACGCCACTTGGCAACGTAATAGACTTGAGGGTCTTGTTCATATAGAAGACTTTCTTGCCTATCTTCGTCAAGCCGGCAGGCAACTTGACAGAAGAAACCGTTCCAAGCGATACCAAACTTGCCTCGAACAACGAGTCTCCAAGTTCCGTTACGGTGTAATTCATTTTGACGTTTGCATCATCCGGCGACCTATACTCGACTGTATCAGGTATCTCAATAGTTCCGACAAGGCTAAGCGAACCGCCGTTGAATTCCGCCGCGATAGCCGTGCCGTCATTTTTGAAGATATAGGTAAATTTATCTACTTCATCCATACCTATAACGCCCCAGTAAAGCTTTCTCTCGCCCTCGTCGCCGCTACGATTGCTATTCCAACTTACGTTCCAACCGCTTGGCAAATCATTTTCTATGCCCAATGCTTTTGGACGCTCTCTTTGGATATAGAGATTTGCTGTAATACCGCTGAAAGCGTTCTTCTTGACAGACGTAATCGTAGACGGGATAAACACGCTACCGAGATTCGCGCAACCGGCGAATGCGGCGTTGCCAATCGTCGTAATGCTATACGTCTTATCAGTAGTCTCAATTGTATATATCTCTCTTTCTTGCCCCGTATGTTCGTCAACGTTCGTTACTTGCACGAACGACGGGTTTTGATAGTCCAAAGTCGACTGAATATACGCTCTAGCCGCGTTGTTGTTGACGAATTTGCTTATGATAGCAGTATTTCCACCGCCTATCAACATATATCTGTAATCGCCCTGTGTAACTACGTTTTCTACGTTGTTGGTAACCGTTCTATTGTTAGTCGAACCAACAAGCAACGAATTATTGTTCCAATACGGATTCCAACCGTAAGGGTAATCAAGACCTGCTCCGTTTACTGCTTCCGTATAAATATCCAATTCTTCAATATTTTTAAATACATACGCGTTTACCTTTGAGTAGGTATTCGGTATACAGATTGTTTCCATAACTTCGTTATCTGCAAACGCTTCTTTCTTGACTTCCTTCATCTTCGTACCTTGAATATATCTCGGTAGAATGACGTCGGCAAGCGCGCCGTGATAACCGGTAATCACGCTTCCGCTATATTCAATTCCGTTTATTACAGTATTGCCGAATAGCATCATAATACCGTCGACAAATTCGGTGTCGGTATTGAACATCGTCGTGCAATCAGGATCGCGATACCAAGCGTCGAAGTAATATCCGTCATTTTCTATCGTTGTAGTAATCTTCTCTTCGTAATACAATTCCGTCGTGGAAATCAATTTGTACATTGACAAGTCGAAGAACGTAACTCTATACTTTCTTCTGAGATCGTCGTATTGCGCGTAAACTGCGGTATCGCCGAATACGTGGTCTACGTCGCTGTAATAGTTATCGTCATCGCCCGCTCCCCATCTAGCGAACTTGTATTCAAATCCTACCGTCCACTTGCTCTCAGGTATTGCAGGCTTATTTTGAACGCCCTTGTTGTATTCTACTTCTTCACTGTAATATTCAGCGTACTGTATGGTATCGTCCGTGCTGACGTCGTAATAGTATTTGACCAAATACTTTCTCCACGCCCAAGTATACTCCGCCTCAACTTTGATATCGGACGTAATATTAGTCAAATCTCCGCTCCAGTTGGTAAACGTATATACTTGCGACTGCGTCATATCTCTTGTGACTATAGGAGCTTTAGACGTCACGTCGCTGCCGTACTTAACCTTGATTTTAGCGACTTCGACTTTCGTTCCCAAAATCTGTTCGTTGATAAACGTAACGAAATATTCTCTAATCGTTCTCAAATAGATTGCGGTATAGACGATTTGCTCATTTACCAAGGTATCTTCATTGACTTTGGTATTTGCAACGTCAATTCCGACAAAATTATTCTCATCGTAACCCTCGTCGTCGAAGTCTACGAACTGACCTTCTTTGAAGTTGCCATCCGCAATACCCCAGCCCAAAGCCAAGTATTCAAACTTCGGCGTGCTTGCCATACCCGAAATATTCGGTCTTGTCGGGCAATATCCGTAACCGACTTCTTGCTCGCTTACCGTAATGCCGTCAATAATAAATTTAACGAGATATTTTCTGAGTGTCTCCGCCCATCTTGCAGTGATAGTCGTGTCTTGATAGATGTAACCCAAATCGCCCATCCAACCCAAGAATGAGAAGTGGTTGGCAACTGTAGATTCTCTATCCGTTTCCGTCGGCTCTTGACCTAAGAGGTTCGTGCCGTAAGGTACGTTTTCCATAACTACCGTTCTATTGTCGTAGCCGTAGTCAAACGTGACGGTATAGGTGCGAATTTTCTCGCTGTATTGCGCGCGGACGACTATTGTCTCCGTGACGTATGTCAACTTCTCTTCGTTTGACCAACCGATGAATTCATACTCAAACTGAGGATTGGATTCTCTATGCGGCTCTTCGTCTCCCTTGTAGGTAGAAGTCTCGCCCGTCTGAACTCTCTCGGTGTAAAGAATCTTGCCGTTCCATTCTTCATAGGTTATTACAAAGGTTTGAGACTGTTTATTGAAGACGGCGTTTACCCTAGTGTCCGCTTGAATATTGTCGAAAGATTTATCCCAATTCAAGAAGGTATAAGAAAATCCGTCGTCTGCGTTCTTAACAACTTTGGTCGGCGCAACTGCACTCTCGCCATAGTTTACAAACGACGATTTGATGCAGTCTTTTACGTCATCGCTATCTTCGCTTATCCAGAAACTTACTTCGTATTGTTGAATTTGCTTATCGTATACGGCTTTGATTACCAAATCCGATTGAATATTCTTATAAAGCTCGCTATCCCAACCGACAAATCTATACTTATATTGAGCGGTATCGGTCATTTCAAGATTGTTGATCGGAGCGGACACGCTCTTGCCGTAGGTGTTGTAATACTTCTCTTCTTTGCTGTAATTGTCGCCGTATTGGAAAGTGACGCAATACAAGTGATCGCTTTCATCAAATTTAGCGTAAACCGACATATTTGAGCTAACGGCTTTCAATTTTGCCTCAGCGGACTGCTCGCCCATATACCAACCTTTGTAGGTATAGTCGTACATCGCTGTAGATACCCTAGTCGGATTGTCATAAGGATAAATTGCCTCTTCGCCCGACTCGACTTGGGTAGTATAGAGCAACGCTCCGTTCCAGTCATAATATTTTACTTCAAACGTCTGCGACTGCTTGTCGAAGTCCGCATAAATATTGGTCACGCCCGTAACTTTATCGGAAGTGATGTTCCAACCCTTAAAGGTATAGATAAAGCCGTCGTCAGGCATAACCGGTTCACTCGTCGGCGCGATTGAACTTATGCTTGTGCCGTAAGGCTCGTTTGTGGTTTGCACGCGCTTACCGCCCGCCCAGAAACTTACCTCGTAAATTTGCAGTTGCTCTTCGTAAATTGCGTTGACAACCATATCTGACACAACGTTTTTATACGTCTCGTTGTCATTCTCGTTCTTCCAACCCTTAAATACGTATCTATATTGAGCAGTGGGCTTCTTTTGCGTGTCAATCTTCTCAGCCAAATAAGTTGCGTCAGTACCGTAACTTACTTCCTCGATTTTAGTACTTCCGTCGCCATATTTGAAGGTAACTTTGTACTTTATCAAAGACTTCTCATAATGAGCCGTAAGGTTTACGTCGGAAGTAACGTTTTCCCACTTTCCGTCCCAACCTGTGAATTTGTATTCATATTTGCCATCAGTATAATTGGTCTTGCTTGGAATGACTTTGCTCGTATCAACGCCTTCTCCATACTTGACTTTATCACGATCACGAATAAGGTTACCGTCTTGATCGTAGTATCTTACGGTAAATTCTCTTAAATCTGCGGTGTATTTGGGATAAGCAAAATAATAAGCTTGTGTAAGGTCGCTCAAATCGCATTCCCAACTCTCAAAAGTATATGTATACTTTGAGTCGCTATATTGATATGTAGGGGTAATTAAATTCCAATTTATATTATCGGCTTGGGAACGCTCGTACTGCTCTATCGCAACAACTACGGATTGCTTGTAATCGTAATAATATATAGTAAACGTTTGCTCAATCAAAGCCCATTTTGCGTAGACGTTGACGTTGCCGTTTTCGGTATACTTTTCAATATCCTCAGGCTCGACTTTTTGCGTCCAAACGTCTTTGTCGAGATACCAGCCCATAAATACGTAGCCCTCTTTTGTCGGCTGGTTCTTCTTCATATAGTCTCTCGCTTCCGCTGACGGTAACGTAGCATACGTAGTTTCGTCAACGTCGATAAACGTCACGTTGTTCTCCTTAAACTCGCACGCCACAAATACCGATATTGCCATTGCAAGTATCAGCATCGTCAAAATAATTCTAGTGACTACTTTTTTCATAACTCCCTCTACCTCAATATAAATATATTTATATTTATAAAATTTGTCGTATCTATAATAACGTCATTATAGCGTTTTGTCAATTCCGACAAAAAATAATTTTTTGTTGGACAACTTTTATTCACTTCCGTTATATAGTATGACTAAATGTGCTCAAAGATTGTTAAATTTTTAACCAGTAGAAAGTGCTAGAGCGCAAGCAAAACGATATAAAAAACAATATAAAACAAAGTCACAAAAGAGCAAGCGCTTGACTTGCTCTTTTTTATTGATTTGACTAAAGTTCGTGGCGAGTGCGGAGAGTGATGCAGATTTTGTCTTAGCCAGAGCGACCGAGTGGTGAGCGTACTTGCCGTACGTGACCCCGAGAGTCGACTCGCAGATCAGGCAAAAGATGCGCCGCTATACGCAGTCGCTTATTTCTTACGCATAGACTTCTGCTCACGAAGATAGTCGTTGTAGCGTTCGATTTGATCCTCGCGCAAATCTATCATATCTTTTGCTGTCGACAACGCTTGATTATCCCCTACTACGAGTTCAGTCTCTTTGACTTTCATCTTCGTGCCGTCGCTACCTGCGTTTTTGCGGATGTCTTTGAAGTATTCGTCTTCCATTTTGAACATTGCGACAGTCATGTTCTTCTTGATTGTCAATTTGACAAGCGGATTGACCGTCGACTGTCCGAGTACAGTGAAGTAAGTCGACTTCTTCTCTTTGCACTTGTCTTTGCTCAAAGCGTAGTTTTTAAGAGTATCGAATATCTTCTTTTGATTTGCAGACAACTTCGCGTAAGCCTCATCGAGCGTCAATCTTGGCGCGACTTCCTTTGCAGGTTTCTTCTCAACAGGCATAGGAACGACCTTTTCAACGGGAACTTCTTTTACTACTTCCTTCTCCACTATCTTTTCGACGGGTACGGGGACGTACTTCTCGGTTGATTTCTCTGCAGTCTTTGTCGCTAGGTCTATCATCTTTTCCATCAGTCTTTCACTGGGTTGTGACATATACGGCATTACGACTTGTTTGTCATTGTTCCTGCTTGCCATCTCCATCATTTGTCGCATCAACATTTCTTGATTGCGCATCAGCATTTCGATTTTTTCGTCTTTGCTATCCTTTTCCACCGTCTTGGTTGTAGTTGCGTTGATTAAAGACTGCACTTCTTGTCGTATAGTCTCTTTCAATTCTTCAATCGTCTTTTCATCTACGACAGCCGAAGCAACTTCCTTTTCAGCCTCTTTCTCTTCGACTTGTTGCTTAGCGAGTTTCTCGACCAACTTCTCGATTACCTCTTCGTTGACGGTATCTTTAGGTTGTTCGGAAAGCCTTTGCATAAGTATTTCCTGTCCTTGCGCAAGATTGCGGATAATCTCTTGGTTTTGTTCCGTAAGTTCTCTTATCCTTTCCTCGTTCTCTTGAGTAAGTTGTCTAATTCGCTCTTCGTTTTGCGCATTCTGCTCGACGAGTTGTTGCACAAGTTCGTCGTTCACAGACGCTTGTTGCGGTAAGTACTGCGTCACGGTAGGCAACATATTCGACATCGCCTCGTTTATCATTCCGCGCATATCTTCTATCGCAAATTGCGGTTGTTGGTATACTACTCCTGCTTGTCCTGCCATACCCATTCCGCCATTCATACCGCCGTTCATTGCGCCGGTCATACGCATAAAATTCGCCTCTTCGCGATTGCGAGCATATTCTTCTTTCGCGTCTTCCATATCTTCCAACGCTTTGTTATACGCTCTCTTTTGCAAAAGCATAAAGACAAACGCAAGTACCGCCACTCCCGCAAGTATGCAAGCGATAACCGTCCACGTCGTATTCGGCAAACCAAACAAGCCTACTCCGCTTATTACGTAGTACGCGGTATATCTCTTCTCCACCGTCTTTTTGGCTTTCTTGCGCTTTCCTGCATAGCCCATTCCCTTGCCCATAAATATCAAGGTAAACAATAAACTTACTACGCTAAGGATAGGTTGCCA
>JAAVHQ010000034.1 GCA_014799645.1 Clostridiales bacterium
AAAAACTAATAGTATAATAAAGCAAATCCCCACTTCGCGCCCAAACATTTCTATTCTATCCGAACTTTCAGCAAATTGTTAGTTCCAATAGAATTACCCAAGTCCAAAGGCGGTTAGAGGGTTTGCGATTTATGTGCCTTTATAGTTTTGGGTTTAGAAAATTATCGTTTACTATCTTACCCTCGCTACAAAATATTCGTGCACTAAATGCAAATACTCTTACACCGCCCAAACACTCAATCCTATAAAATGCCGAAGGCTATCCGTAAATTAGAAGTGAAGTGGATACAACTCCTTAATGTTAGTCTCCACAACTTCGCCTTTGGAGTTAGAAACGTAAATAATCAAATCGTCGCAAAACTCTTTGATAAACTGTCTTACAATTCCGCAAGGATATGGCATTTCCTCGCCCGAACCGACGATTGCCATTGCCATAAAGCCGTGTTCGCTTCCTGCGATTGCAGTACCCATAGCGACTTGTTCCGCGCAAATGGTCGCGCCGTAACTTTTGTTCTCTATATTGCAGCCTACGTAAATCTTTCCGCTCTCGCCCATTACCGCGCAACCGATTTTATATCCCGAGTATGGCGCGTGAGCGTTGTTCATTACAAGCAATGCGTTTTCCAACAGTCTTTGTTTTTGCATCATATTTACCTCCGCAAAAGTAATTTATCTCCAAAAGACGCTCAACGTCTCTCTATTGAGCACTCCCCATCTGTCGTCAAGTCTTACGATAGCCTTTCCGCCCGAGAACGGCGTAGCAATATCGTAAATAAAATCAACTATTTGATTTCCGTCAATATCTATATATCCGCTCTTGTCGCCTATCGTGACGGACGCTAAGCCTTCGCTAAACGAATTTGCGCAATCGTATTTGAAATCTACGACGAGATTGTTGTTCCTGTCTATATAGCCGAGTTTTCCGTCCATTTCCACGCAAGCGCGCTCTTCGGAAAATCCGAACGCTTCTTCATACTGCGGCGGTACGATTACGTTGCCTTTCCAATCCTTATATCCCCACTTGCCTTTACGACAAAACTTGACGAGGCTCTTTTCCGTCAACGGCGGTCTTTCAATCCTCTCAACCGCAGGACGCTCGCGTCTGCCCATAAGTATTTGCGACATAGTCATACCGCTGTAAAGTTTAGAAAGATATTGATTGAGATTTGCGTTCTCGTTCTTATTTTTATTCTTTTTATTGTTCGCGTCTTCATTCGCAACATTGCCGCGATTGCCGTCCTTATTATTGTTGTTGTTTTGACGTCTATCTTGATTATTGCGTTGCTCAGTCGGCTGTTGCGTGTCTTTGGCAAACTTTACGCCGTACTTTGACAACGCGTTTGCGATTATATTGCACTGCTTTCTGCCGATGTTTTGGATTTTATACATCTGCTGATAATTGCGACAAGCAAGGTCGGCAAGGATATTTATCCTACCCGCTTTGAGATAACCTTGAAGATTTTCATCCAAATGCAAATCCTCTATCGGTCTGAGCAAATCCTCTTTCTTAGCGTTCGAACCGGCATTTATAGCCATCTGCAACGCGTCTTGTTGAGAAACCGGTTTGTTTTTATTCTTATTTTTGTTGTAAAATCTGTTTTTTGACATTATTCTCTCTACGTATTGTATTGCAAGATTATTTTAACACAATTTTCTTATTTTTTCAAACTATATTTATTATAATTCTTCGCGCATATATAATTTTACTTTAATTTTTTATTTTTATATGCTATAATACTTTATATGAAAAGATTTTTGTGGATAAGCGCGCTCATACTTTGCTGTGTTTGCATAGCGGTATTTGCTCAGACGCCTATGACAGTCAAGGCGGAAAATATCGACGTCACCGTTACTTTGAACGGCGACTCCTTGGTGTCCGCTTACGGCGAGGACTTTGCCTATACCAACGGCAAAACAGTCTACGTCGCAAAAAACAACAAAGTGCTTTCCTATCACGACACTGCCGACTTCGACAGATTTATATCAATGGCGATGAATTCCACTCATATCGTTTTGCTTGCGAAAAAAGGAACTGAAACGTTGACGTTCGTCTATTCATATTCGAATAGCGGTATAAGTAAAGTACCTTATATAAATGAGAATTTACGTTTAAGCAAACTAACCGCTCTTTATAATGATGAAAACGGCAATCTCTATGCGCTTGACCAAAACTTTGTTAGGAAGTTTAATACTACCGATTCCATAGTTGATACGCCATACACTTCGTTGAACGGATTGTTTACGAACGTTACGGAATTTGCCGTAGTTAAAACAACCGACAACGTTATACTCTACTTGCTTATCGACGGCAATATATACGAAGTAAAAAATCAACTCGACGACGAAACGTCATTGGACGAATACCGTATCACTTCCGATAAGAATTTCAAAGACTTAACTATCTCGAACGGCAAGTTGATTTGCATTGACGAGACGTGCGCTTACGTTTATAATTCGGGCAGCGGTTTTGACGTATTGCTTGAAAACGGCGTGGGCAACCACAGCGTGATTTGCGCGACTTACGATAGCATCAATACAAGACATTGCGTATATATCAAGTCGGACATCTTCGCAATCAACGTATACGAATACGACGGCGAACTCAACTATTACAGCTCTTTTGACAAGACGCAGTTTACTCACCCGACTGAATACGACAGCATTGCGCTTTACAAGACGACGGCGGAAGTGACTTTGTATTCTTCGCCGAGACATCTTCAAAAATTGGCTTTGCTCTCGCCCGACGAATACGTATTGATTCTCAGCGAAAGCGGTAATTTCTACTACGCGTATACTTACGACGCTACGCTTTCAAAAGCCGTCTACGGATATATCAAGAAGCAAGCGAGCATTTCGCTCTGCCCTGCGCAAACAGACACGGCGTTGGGATTGTACGCTCAACCGCTTCATCCGAATACGCCAATATACGAATACCCCATTGACGATCGCGATACAAAGGTTTTGCGTTATGCGTCAATTCGCGACCAACTCGTCGTAATCGACAACGTCGGTCAAGACGGCGCGTTTAGTTGGGGCTGGTACAAGGTAGGTTGTATCGACACCGACGGCAATCTCGTCTACGGTTACGTAAAGCAACTTGCAGTATCGCCTTACACTTCGCTTTCCGCTCCCGATTTATCAAAGACGGCAAAACTCGGCGCGAAGAAGTTGGGCGAATACGTCAAGATTTACGCTCTTCCGCAAGAGGATAGTCAAGTCGTCGCAGAAGTGGCTGAAGGTTCGCAAATCTATCTCAAAAACAAATTCGATAAAAACAGCGAGTGGACTCAAATAATCTACGAGGAAAAAATCGCGTACGTCAAGACGGTGAACGTATCGCCTAGCGGACTGACTTCGTGGCAACTCGCATTAGCGATTACTCTTCCTGCGGTTGCTGTCGCAATCACGGCTACGGTGGTAATTCTCGTCGTGGTCAAGAAGAGAAAAGCGGCTCTCAAAAATTAGTAAATTACATTTTTTATATATAGGAGGTTTGGCTATGAAATTGACGATGACTCAACAAATTCTGGCTAAGAAACTCGGTATGACTTACGAAGAAGCAGTCACTGCCCTTTCGGCAGGTACGCTTACTCTCGTAGAAGTCGATACCGCATTGTCCAACGACGTAACCGCGCCGGTAGCAATCGACGTCTTCAACAAAAGCGGCGGTAAGCTCTACGATGCGGACAAAGTTACGTTCGTACTCGACCACTTTACGCCTAATCGCGACATCAAGTCTGCCGAGCAGTGTAAGTGCGTGCGCACTTTCGCAAGAAAAGAGGGAGTCAAGAACTTCTTCGACGTGGGCGAAATGGGTATCGAACACGCTCTACTTCCCGAAAAAGGAATTGCAAAACCCTACTCTGTCGTCATCGGCGCAGACTCGCATACTTGCACCTACGGCGCGCTCGGCGCATTCTCAACGGGCGTGGGCAGTACGGATATTGCGGGCATTATGCTTTCGGGCAAGGTATGGCTCAAAGTTCCGTCTGCAATCAAATTCAACCTTATCGGCAAGCCGAGCAAATATATTTCGGGTAAGGACGTAATCCTCTATATTATCGGACTTATCGGCGTGGACGGCGCGCTCTATAAATCAATCGAATTCGCAGGCGAAGGCGTCAAGTATATGACTATGGACGATAGATTTACAATCTGTAATATGGCTATCGAATGCGGAGCAAAGAACGGCGTATTCCCTATAGACGATATTACCAACAAGTACGTCAAGGTTTCTTGCGGAAAGACCTTTGACGAGATGAGCGCAGGCGACGATAGCGCGTACGAGCAAGTCATCACTATCGACCTTGGCGCAATCAAGCCGACGGTCGCTTTCCCGCACCTGCCGTCCAACACGAAGTTCGTCGAAGACGTCAAGGAAGACATAGCAATCGACCAAGTAATTATCGGTTCTTGCACCAACGGCAGAATTTCCGACTTAGAAGCGGCTGCAAAGGTACTCAAAGGCAGAAAGGTAAACAAAAACGTGCGTACGATTATAATTCCTGCGACCAACAAGATTTATCTTGAAGCAATGGAGAAAGGATATATCAAGACGTTTATCGAGGGCGGCGCAATCGTATCCACCCCGACGTGCGGGCCTTGTCTAGGCGGACACATGGGAATACTCGCAAGCGGCGAAGTTGCCGTCACGACGACCAACCGCAATTTTATCGGCAGAATGGGCGCAAAGGACAGTTATATCTATCTTGCTTCCCCTGCTACCGCAATGGCTAGCGCAATCGCAGGCAAACTCACTTGCGAAAGCAAATTGGAGGTGTAATTATGATAAAAGGAAAAGTATATAAATTCGGCGACGACATCGATACGGACGTAATCGTACCGGCTACTTATCTTTCGACTTTCGACGAAAAAGAATTGGCAAAACACTGCATGGAATACACGAACCCCGAATTCTATTCCGAGGTCAAAGAAGGCGACATTATGGTCGCAGGAAAGAACTTCGGTTGCGGTTCGTCAAGAGAACACGCTCCGATAGCAATCAAAGGCTGCGGCGTGTCAATCGTAATCGCTAAGTCCTTTGCAAGAATTTTCTACCGCAACGCGCTCAACATCGGTCTTTATATTCTCGAATGTCCCGAAGCCGTTGACGGCATAAGCGCAAACGACGTCGTAAGCGTCAACGTTGACACCGGACTTATCACCAACGAAACGACGGGCAAGACCTATCAGGCTCAACCATTCCCCAAGTTTATTCAAAATATCATTGAGTGCGGCGGTCTTATCAACGCAATCAAAGCCAACAAGATTTAAGGAGAACATATATGAGTACTTTTAATATTGCCGTAATCAAAGGCGACGGAATCGGCCCTGAAGTAACGGGCGCAGCAATGGACGTGCTTACGAAAATCGGCGAGAGATACAATCACAAATTCAACTTTACCGAAAGCGTATGCGGCGGTTGCGCTTACGACAAGTACGGCGAGCCGTTGCCAAAGGAAAGCCTTGACATTTGCCTTGCAAGCGACAGCGTTTTGCTCGGCGCGGTAGGCGGTCCGCAGTATGACAATCTCCCTTACGAATTGCGCCCCGAAAGAGCGCTCCTCGGCGTAAGAAAGGCTATGGAACTCTACGCGAACCTTCGTCCTGCAAAGATGTTCGACGCGCTTGCCAACGTATGTCCTTTGAAGAATCCGAAGAACATAGATATTATGGTAGTAAGAGAACTTATCGGCGGTATCTACTTCGGCGAGAAGGGAATCCGCGATGGCAAAATGGGTCGCGAAGGCTATGACGTAATGGCGTACGGCGAACTTGAAATCGAAAGAATCTGTCGCACTGCTTTTGAACTCGCGCAAAAAAGACGCGGTAAAGTGTCCTCGGTCGACAAAGCTAACGTACTCAAGACTTCGGGCGTATGGCGTAAGGTCGTACACGAAGTACACGCTGACTACCCCGACGTAATTCTCGAAGACGTGCTTGTAGACAATATGGCAATGCAACTCGTAAGAGAACCGTCGCAATTCGACGTTGTCGTTACGGGCAATCTCTTCGGCGACATACTTTCCGATCTTGCTTCGCAATGCGTGGGCAGTATCGGTATTCTTCCTTCCGCTTCTATCAACGAAACGACGAGAGGTCTTTACGAGCCTATTCACGGCTCTGCTCCGACTATCGCAGGCAAGAATATTGCCAACCCGATTGCGACTATACTCTCTGCCGCTATGATGCTCAAATATGCGTTCAACCTTATGGAAGAGGGCGACGCTATCGAGAAAGCCGTTGAGAAAACTCTCAACAGCGGCGCAAGAACGGCTGATTTGAGAGAAGAAGGTCACGCAGTGCTCGGCACAAAAGAGATGACGGAACTCATCATTAAGAATATTTAACAATTTTTGTCGCGATATAAGACCTTGCTAGCAATGATAGCAAGGTCTTAATTTTTTTTTAGGGTTTGAGGGTTATGCTATCGGTGGTGTTTGCTTTCTTACTCAGAATTATTTTTTAGCGATACTATGATAGAAGTCGCTTATGTAGAGAACCAAAAACTAATAGTATAATAAAGCAAATCCCCACCTCGCGCCCAAACTTTTCTATTCTCTCCGAACTTTCAGCAAATTGTTAGTTCCAATAGGATAAAAAAAGTTCAAGGCGGTAAGTGTGTTTGCAATTTGGTGTATCATTTTTTGGGCAACGTCCCAAAAAGATGCCCGACACTAAATGCAAATTCACTTACAAGCCAAAACACTTATATTTAGTTAAAATGAAAGAGATATGAATTTCTTCATATCTCTTTTTGATTACGCAAATATATTTTACTCTATTATATATTCTTCTCGATATAACTTACAACGTCGCCGACAGTCTTGAAAGCGAGAGCGTCGTTGTCGTCGACTTGAATACCGAATTCGTCTTCGATTGCCATAATAATTTCTACGACGTCGAGAGAATCTGCTTGCAAATCTTCTTTAAGCGAAGTCGTATTAGTAATTTTGCTTTGCTCCATAGAGAGTTGTTCAGCGATAATTTTACTCAATTTTTCAAGTACCATGATTTCCTCCTCGTTTAGCAATTCAGCTTAATACTCTATAATTATATCACTCAAAAGATGCGTTGTCAATCAATGTTTCAATGCCTTCGTTATACTCTTCGCCGCACACGCTGACGACGTATTCGCCTTGATAAAACGCATTGATTAGTTTATCGGGCAACTGCGCGGATAAGACCTCTTTGTTGATACCTACGCCCAAATACTTGCCGTACGACTCTCTCCTTGTCCACTCCTCGATACTCTCGCATACTTTTGAGGATATTTTGCGACTTTTGCGCTCAACGTCTATCCCGACAGGCTTATCGGCAAACGCGATTACTAGCGTATTTTCGGTATGGGAAATAGATACGTATCCCGATTGCTCACCGTCCTTAATGAGTATAGGTTGACCGCTTGGCAAATACTCAATCAAGATATCGTCGCAAGGAAAATGCCTTTTGAGTATTCCCTCTTTTGCCTTTTGAATATCTACGCAATCTTTGCAAAAATAAATCTTCATTGCGCGTTAGCCGTAGCCAAGACCTCTTCAAAGAAATCGTTTACGCTGTCCAAAAATTCGTAGTCGGTCGCGTATACCAACGACTTGTCGCAATACTCGTAACCCGTATTGACGTTGTGCTCGAATATATTCGTATTGCCCATGGCGATTTGCGACTTCTTGCCCTTGTGCAATCTCTTGATTTCTTGTTCGACTTCTTTGGGTCTTGAAATCGTATGCCCTCTGTCTTCGTAAATGACGAACTTGGCCTGAGGATTTTTGTTCTTCTTTTGATGTATAGCGACCGAACATGGATAAGGAACTGTCGGGTCGTCCTTGCTGTGCATTACAAGTACAGGTCCGTGGAAATTGCTGACCCCGTCAATGCCCTTGTACAAGGCGCGTTTGCCGTAAAGAAGGATGTAATAGAAGTAAATCCAAGGCTTAGTCAATACGACCATTTTCGTGGCGTATTTCGTCATTTGGTGCTTTGCCGTACCCCAAATATCGTCAAAGCCTGAAATCGAAGCGACAGCCGTAAGTTTTTGCGCCGTCTTGCTGTTGAGTTCCGTCGCAGCCGCGTAGCCGCCCCAGCTGTGTCCGTACACGAGAATCTTGTATCCCTTCAACTCTTCGATACCGCTGACGTATTTTATCGCGCAGTCCAAATCCAACTGCGATTGGCAAAGTCCCAAAATTCCATCGCCCTCGCTCTCGCAAGTGCCCGTACAATCATACGCAAACACGATATACCCTTTCCTTGCAAAGTAGTCGTAGCGGTTGAGGTAACTCGCTCTCGAACAGCCTATGCCGTGCGCAACAATCATTACCGCTTTGTAGTCCTCGACTGCAACGTCCTTGCCGACGGCAAAGAAACCTGCGAGATTATTCTTTCCGCTCTTAAAATTGACGGGATGCGTAATCATTTCTGGGAACTCTTCCAAGACCATGTGCTTCTTAGCCTTGCCCACTCTTTTGCCGAAAGCAAACTTGCAAATACATATTGTGGCAATCATAGGCAATACTATTGTGACTGCCAACAATCCGTATATTACGAATATCATAAATCCTAAAAATCGTCTGTACTTCTTCATAATAATTTTCCTATGCAAATAGTATAGCATACTTGTTTTGAAAAAGGAATACCTAATTAGAAAAAAAGCAAGCGATTCGCTTGCCTTTTTACTTATTACTTCTTCACTTTTCACTCTTCACTATTTTTTACGCATTGACTTTTGCTCTTTGAGAAATTCTTTATATCTCTCAATCTGATCTTCGCGCAAATCAATCATATCCTTGGCGGTCGCCAAAGCCTGATTGTCAGCGACAACAACTTCCGTCTCTTTGACCTTTACTTTCGTGCCGTCGCTACTTGCTCCCTTGCGAATATCTTTCATAAATTCATCTTCCATTTTGAAGAGAGCAACGGTCGTATTCTTCTTTATCGTCAACTTGACTAATGGATTGACGGTAGATTGACCGAGTACGGTGAAATAAGTCGATTTCTTTTCTTTGCATTTGTCTTTGCTCAAAGCATAGTTTTTGAGGGTGTCAAATATCTTCTTTTGCGTTGCCGAAAGTTTAGCGTACGCTTCGTCAAGCGTAAGTCTTTGCGCGGGTGCTTTCGCCTTTGGCGCGGATTTCTCAACTGGCATAGGAACTACTTTCTCCACCTCGACGATTTTCTCGACTTCAACTGGCACTTCCTTGACCACTTCTTTCTCGACAATCTTTTCGACAGGCTTCTCTATTATTCTCTCGACGACCTTTTCCGCAGGTTGTTGAGGCTGCATAGGCTGTTGCATATACGGCATAAACACCTTATCCGTAGGCTTATCGACAAGTTTATCCATGATGGATTTTTGATGCTCGATTAGGCTCTTGATAATCTCGGCATTGTCGTCCTTCTTATCCGCTTCCTTTGCAATAGGCTTTTCTTGCGCCTCTTGCTTTGAGAGTTTTTCGAACAACAACTCTTGATTACGCGCCAACATTTCAAGAGAACTCTTCAACTCTTTGAGAGTTTCGTCATCAACGACTGCCGAAGCGACTTTCTTTTCAGCCTCTTTCTCTTCGACTTGTTGCTTAGCGAGTTTCGCAACCAATTTATCAATTACGTCTTCGTCTACGCTCGCTTTTTGTTGCTCTGCAAACTTCTGCATAAGCATTTCGTGCTCTTGCGCCATATTGCGAATAATCTCTTCATTGTGCGCGTTTTGCTCAACGAGTTGTTGGATGAGTTGTTCGCTATACGATGCCTCTTGCGGCAAGTATTGTTGCACAGTAGGCAACATATTGTTCATAGTGTCAGCCACTATTCCGCGTATGTCCTCTAATGCGAACTGCGGTTGCGGCGCATACGCTACGCCCTGTCCGTTCATTCCCATTCCGCCTGACATTCCGCCGTTG